>QOPI01000001.1:0-83477 GCA_003331645.1 SAR86 cluster bacterium
CCGCTACAACCAAACAAGATCAATGTAAGTAAAGGAGTTAAGATATATTTTATTTGCATATTATTTAGATTTTAATTTCTTATAAAAGTTCAAATATAAAGATGTAATTCTATCATCTCTTGGTGCAGTCTAGACACATTTCTATATGATCAATATCATCTTCTAGATAAACTTCTCCCCTTTCTTTAAAATCTAACTCTTGATAAAACTTAATTAATCTATGTTGAGCTGATATAACTATATTGTTATCAGGATATTTATTTAATAAAAATGATACTCCCTCATTAGTAATTTTTTTTCCTATGCCTTTATTTCTATAACCCATAACCGTAGTAATCCTTCCTAAAGAAGACTCGTCATACTTAATGCCTGGAGAAAATGCACGAAGGTACCCAATAAGTTCATTCTCTGAATATACAAGTAAGTGGTATGCTCTTTGGTCAGCATAATCTAAATCAATATAAGGACAGTTTTGCTCAACAATAAATACTTTTTGTCTTAAATTAAGCACTGCATATAGTTCATCTTTAGAAAGTTCATCAAAAATTTTCCATTTAAATTTAATATTCATTGTAGTTATTTTAACTTACATGCAAATAAATTATTAGTTATCGATAAAGCATAAAATGTTTAACTCTTTAAAGTTGTAAATGTGAAGTTTAATGCAATAAAATACCTAAAAAATTATTAGGTAAAAAATGATAACAATTCATGACGTAGAAGTTAAAGATATAGACAATAAAATAATTAATATGAATGTTTATAAGGGTAAAACATTATTAATTGTTAACGTTGCAAGTGCTTGCGGATTCACCCCACAATACCAAGGATTACAAGAACTTTATGATAAATACAAAGATAAAGACTTTGAGATACTGGCTTTTCCATGTAACCAGTTTGGAGCCCAAGAAAGTGGGTCCAATAAGGAAATTGCATTATTTTGCGAAAGTAACTATCAAGTCTCTTTCAAGCTTTTTGATAAAGTTGAGGTTAATGGGGACAATGCTGCGCCCTTATTTAAAATACTAACAAAAGCTTACCCTGGAATATTGGGCACTAAGAATGTTAAGTGGAATTTTACAAAATTCTTAATTAATAAGAGTGGTGAGGTTGTAGATAGGTTTGGCTCTACTACGACCCCACAAATGATTGAGTCAGCACTGAAGGAAATACTCTGAGTTAGATAGAAAGTGACATTAGTAAAGCATCCTCTCTTGGATTACCTGGATAATATTTATCTCTTATAGCATCTTTAATAAATCCAAAACTCTTATAAAAATTTATTGCCGTTTCATTACTTAATCTAACTTCTAGAAAAATCTTTCTTATCTTCATGGCTTTTGATTGATCTATTGCTTTGTTTAATAACAATGTGCCTATGCCAGATCTTTGAAATTTAGTATCAATAGCAATAGTTAAAATATGGCACTCAGGCGGCATTGGAGAAAATATAATAAATCCAGTAATTGTTTTGTCTTTAGTTGAAACAAGTCCATGATGTCCAACCTCAAGAGAGGATTGTAAATTATCTTTTGACCATGGACTTATATTAGTTCTAATATCAATTTGATTAATAGCTTCAAGATGCCCCATGTTCATTAATGATATTGCCATAAGAGACTCTTATTAATGTGCCCTATTTTTTATTTTTTCCCACAAAGGTTTTTTTAAATCAGGCTTTCTTAAAATTTCATTTATAAGAGGTGCTTTTATTAAATTAATTTTTGAATTTATAGTAACTCCAAAAGAAATAATATTTTTAACTGATTTATATTCATCAAAGTTAAGTAGTTCTATATCAAGATCTCTATTTGAATTAGCTGCTATTTTTGTTTCATTTATAAGCGGTTCTTCAGAAGTCATAGTGTTCATAATTCCAATAAATAAAGCAATTTCTTCATTTGAATGGTTTTCTAATGTATCAGGTAAAACTGCAAGTATGTCATCTCTTTTTTGTAAAAATATCTCCGCAGTCAAACTTTGATCTAGGCTTTTTCTTGTTTTATATAGAGAAATTCCTATTTTTGATAAAATTGAATGCGATTTTATGGAAATATTTGCCATAAAAAAATTTTAACACTTACAATTGCATAATGGATAATTTGAATAATAAATATAAACCATTTAAACCTGTTGATTTAAAAAATAGGCAGTGGCCATCAAAGGTTATTAATAAATCTCCCATCTGGTGCTCGGTTGATTTAAGAGATGGAAATCAGGCATTGATTGAGCCTATGGGTGCAGAACGCAAAGATAGGATGTTTAATCTATTATGCAAACTTGGTTTTAAAGAAATTGAAGTTGGCTTCCCCTCTGCATCACAAACTGATTTTGATTTTGTAAGAGATTTGATTGAATCTAAGAAAATTCCAAGTGATGTAAATATTCAAGTTCTAACACAAGCCAGAAACAGCCTAATTGAAAAAACATTTGAATCTCTTGCTGGAGTCCAAAAAGCAATTGTTCATTTTTATAATTCTACATCTACTTTACAAAGAAAAGTTGTTTTTAAACAAGATAAAGATGGGATAAAAAATATAGCCATCCAAGGCGCCCTTAAAATAAAAGAGCTTGCTGAAAAGAATCCTAATACTAATTGGAGTTTTGAATATTCACCAGAAAGCTTCTCAGGCACAGAACTACCTTATGCAGCAGAAGTTTGTGATGCGGTTACTGAAATTCTAAAAGAAGTAACACAAAATAAAATCATAATTAATCTTCCTGCTACAGTAGAAATGTCTACTCCAAATATATATGGCGATCAAATTGAATGGATGAATGATAATCTTCAAAATAGAGAAAATATCTGCTTAAGTCTTCATCCTCATAATGACAGAGGTACTGCTGTTGCGGCATCAGAATTTGGATTAATGGCTGGAGCAGATCGAATAGAAGGTACTTTATTTGGAAATGGAGAAAGAACTGGAAATGTTGATATTGTAACTATTGCATTAAATATGCTTACTCAAGGCATTGATCCAAAGTTAGATTTCTCAAATATTAATTCTGTAATGCGTGAAGTTGAATATTGCAATCAACTTCCTGTTCACCCTCGACATCCCTATGCAGGAGATCTTGTTTTTACTGCATTTTCTGGTTCTCACCAAGATGCTATTAAAAAAGGATTCCAAGCAATGAAGAATTCTAACGATCCATTATGGGCAGTACCATATCTGCCAATAGATCCTGCTGATCTTGGAAGAAGTTACGAAGCTGTAGTTAGAATTAATTCTCAATCAGGCAAGGGAGGTGTTGCTTTTTTATTGGAAAAAGATCATGGAGTATCGCTGCCTAGAAGACTTCAAATAAGCATGAGTCAAAAAATACAGAAATTGGCAGATGAATCAGGAAAAGAAATTAGCAGCCCTGAAATTTGGGAAATTTTTGAGAATAATTTTCTAAATGCTCAAAATGGCTATAGTTATATTAGCCATAACTCTTCAACTAACAATCAAGAAAATACTATAGAACTTAAGATGCTAATAAATTCAAAAGAGGTCCTTATATCTGGAAAAGGAAATGGTCCTATTGATTCGTTTATAAATGGACTTTGTAATAAATTAGATGAAAAAATAAAAGTGTCTGATTACCATCAATCTGCGATTTCATCTGGTTCTGATGCTAAAGCAGCGGCCTATATAGAACTTGAAATCGATGGAAAAACTAGCTGGGGTGTTGGAATTAATCCAAATACAACAATTGCTTCATTTGAAGCTATTATTGTTGGTCTGAGTAAGCTGCTTTAGCTTTACTCAAAGTTGGGCTCTCTTTTTTCAAAGAATGCCTTAATTGCCTCCTTGTTTTGTTCATTTCCAAAAATTTTATTTTGGATTTCGGCCTCTTCGGAATATGTATCCAAATAGTTTTTTTCTAATGCATTTCTCATTATTTTTTTTGTATTAGATAAAGATTGTGGTGCACGCCTAGCTAATCTTTCAGCCCATGCTATTGTCTCTGATTTAAGATCTTCTGATGAAACTATTTTATTTGCAATCCCAAAATTTATGCATTCATCAGCTGAAATCTTTTTAGCCTCTATTGCATATTCAAAAGCTTTTGTATAACCCATATACCTTGTTAAAAACCAAGAAAGTCCTCCATCTGGAACAACAGCTATATTACTAAATACTGATAATATATATGCGTTTTTAGACATAATTCTTAAATCACAAGCCATAGCTATAGCAGCACCTATTCCTGCTGCAGGCCCATTAATAGATCCAATTACGGGTTTAGGCATTTGCATTATATTTTCAAAAATTGGTAAAAAACCTCTAAAAAGTGAATCTTTTACACTTGTCCAAGATGATTCTCTTTCAGTTAAATCTGCTCCTGCGGTAAATCCTTTCCCAGCTCCTGTTATTATTGCCACTCTAATATCATTGTCTTCTTTTAGATTCTTAGTAGCATCTTGCAAATCCCAAATTAGCTGTTCAGAAAATGCATTTAAAACATCTGGCCTATTCAATGTAATAGTTCCTATGCGATCTTTCTTTTGTAATTCTATAGTTTCATATTTCATGATATCTCCATTAAATTAAGTATACATCTATGATTTGCAAATCGTTATCATTCCTGAATATTCAATATCTTTAATGACAATAAAATCTGAATTATAGATAACCTTGCCACCACTTTGCTCTTTGTCTGCTCTTGACCACTTAACTATGGAAGATTCAGAAGGATTTGAATCATAAAATGTTTTCATAATTTCATTAAGAACTTTCTTGCTTGGTGATGCAATATTATTCTTATGTATTACAAATCTTATTAATTCTTTTGCTTCAACACTATCCAATCCCTTAAAAATATCTAGAGGTATCGAATTATTGCTAACTAATGAGCCATATTTTTCTAAAAATAATAAATTAAAAATTTCTTGTCTGTCTTTAATAAAATCTGATGTGCTTTGTATTCTTTTTTCAAAATTATTCCATCTTTGATTTATAAGAGGCATTATTTCATTTCTAATAAAATTTCTATCTTGATTTGATTCTTTATTAGATTCATCCTCAATATAATTAACTTTATGTATATCTATAAACTCTAATAGTTCTTTTTTAGTAAATTGAAGTAAAGGTCTTATTAGAGTTCCTCTGCCAATACTTCTTTTTTTCTTTGGGCCTTCTAATCCATCAATGCCAGTACCTCTAAATAACCTAAATAAAATAGTCTCAGCAACATCATCTGCATGATGAGCAACTAGTAACAACTCATCCTTTTTAATAAGATTCGAAAATATATCGTATCGAGCTTTTCTTGCAGCTGATTCAAGTCCATCTTTGCTAGTTTTTATTTTAATATTTTTAACAATTAATTTAATATCTAGCTCATTGCATATGTTGTAACAATGAGATTCCCATAACTTAGCATTTTTAGATAAATTATGATTTATATGAATTGCAGTTAATTTTTTTATTTTACTTTCTTCTTTTAAAAGAAAGCATGCATATAGTAATGCAGTTGAATCAATCCCGCCGCTGTATGCTACATAAATACTCTTATAGTCATTGATATAATTGCCGATAACATTTAAATTCATCTAATCTATTTTCCGATCTCTATAAGTCTTTCGTATCGTCTATCAAGCAGGCTATCTAATTTAAAACCATTTAGTTTTTTTAAATTAGTAATTAAATTAGATTTAATATTCTTTGCGGCAAGGTCATAATCTCTATGAGCACCGCCTAGTGGCTCATTAATTATTTCATTGATTACATTAATTTTTATAAGTTCTTTAGCACAAACTTTCATGGCATCAGCTGCTTCAGATGCGAAATTAGCTGATCTCCAAACAATTGATGAGCAAGCTTCTGGTGATGCAACTGAATAAGTTGCATATTCTAGCATTGAGACATGATCACCAATGCCAAGAGCAAGCGCTCCCCCAGAACCCCCTTCACCTGTTATAACAACAAGGATTGGGGTTTGTAATTCTGACATCATCGCTAGATTACTTGCTATAGCCTCACTTTGACCTCTTTCTTCGCCTTCTATTCCAGGATAGGCTCCAGATGTATCTATAAATGTTATAACGGGTAGATAAAATTGTTCTGCCAATTTCATTAAGCGTTTTGCCTTTCTATAACCCTCTGGCTGAGGCATCCCAAAGTTTCTTTTAACTTTTTCCTCAGTATCACGTCCCTTTTCATGACCTATTACTACCACAGGATTATCATCAAGATTGCCTATTCCTCCAATTATAGAGGAGTCATCACCAAACATTCTATCTCCATGCAATTCATCAAAATCTGAAAAGATTCGAGAAATATAATCTGCTGTATGAGGCCTTCTGGGGTGCCTTGCAACCTGAACAATTTGCCAGGTCGATAATTTTGAATATATCTTCTGAGTTATTTTCTTTTCTTCCTCCGTTAGCTTAGCAATCTGAGGAAGCAGCTCAGGACTTTCATCCACAATATCTTTTAAAGCTTGTATTTTGTCGTTAATTTCAGCAATTGGTCTTTCAAAATCAAGAAATGAGTTATTCATAATTTATATCTTAATTGAAGAAGTCCCAAAAATATCTCTTAACAAATTTAAATTTTCTAAAGAAGGTTTTAGTAAATAATTATCACCAAGCTCTATTATGGCTTCAGATTCGTTATTAAAAACTTTTAATTTAATAGATGAACTACCGCTTCCCCAAACTTCTTGAGGTATTTTTTCAAGGTCTAGCGTCATTTTTTCTAACGAATTCTTTGATTTATTATCAGCCTTGATAATAATGGTATCTACTTTATCTAAAAGTTCATTTTCTATAGTTTTCACTTGTTGAATACGCATTCTAAACATTGTGTTACCTGACTCTTTGGATCTGTAGTCATCAATCTCTATAGCGCCTTTTAAAACTAAAATTGAGCTTTCTTTTAAAATTGAATGGCAATTTTCTAATATATCACTGGAAATTATTCCATCCATTGTTCCAGTTCCATCATCAAAGTTAATAAAGGTAAGAGGCTTATTTCTATTATCTTTGATTTGCCTTACTGAATTAATATGACAAACTAGACGTGCTTTTTTTGTGTCTATCTTTAATTTATTTATTTCATGTGATCTTAAAGGTGAAATATTTTCTTCAATAGCCTTTACAGGATGTCCCGATAAATAATATCCGAGTGATTTTTTTTCAAAATTTAATTTTTCAACTAAATTTAATTCATTTAAATTTAAATATTTTTCATATGGGTTAAAGTCTGATTCTATAGTTGAAAATAAATCTCCTGAGTTGTTTGTGGATAAAGTTGCCTTTCCTCCATCTTGTAACATGTCTCCTATGCAAGCAATAGCTATAGTTCTTGATGGGGTTATTGAATCAAAGGCTCCTGCAAAAGATAAGGCTTCAATAGATTTCTTGCCTCCAAGCTTTATATCAATATTCTTTGTGAAATCCCATAAATCTTTAAATTTATGCTCTTTTCTAATATTACACACATGGGTAATAAAAGAATCTGCAACGCCTTTTATGGCTCCAAGCCCATATTCAATTTCATTATTACTATTAACAATAAATTTCTTTTCACCTTTAAGAATATTTGGTTTTAAAACTGAGATACCTAAAGTTTTACATTCTTCTGTAAGAGAATAAATTTTATCAGTATTGCCTAGTTCAGTTGATAGAACTGCTGCCATAAAATGTTCTGGAAAATAAGTTTTTAGAAAAGCTGTTTGATAAGATAATAATGCATATGCAGCTGAATGTGATTTATTGAAGCCGTATCCAGCAAACTTTTCTATTAAATCAAATATTTTTTCAGCCGTTATTTTTTTAATATCATTTTTATTACAACCATTAACAAAGATCTCCCTTTGTTTTTCCATTTCTGCTACGTCTTTTTTTCCCATAGCTCTTCTAAGTATGTCTGCTTGACCTAAGGAAAATCCAGCAAGAACTTGAGCTGCTTGCATAACTTGTTCTTGATACAAAATAACACCATAGGTTTCTGACAATACTGGTTCGAGCATTTCATGAGGATAAGTAACAGGAAGTTTGCCATGTTTTCTATCAACAAATTGATCATGCATTCCTGAATCAAGCGGTCCTGGTCTATATAAAGCAAGTAAAGCTGTAATCTCTTCAAATTTAGTGGGTTTTAATCTTTTAATCAAATCCCTCATACCAGATGACTCTAATTGAAAAACTGCCATAGTTTTACCAGATGATAAAAGCTCAAAGACCTTTGGATCATCTAATTTAATTGAGTCTAAATTTAGAAGTGGCTTTGATTCTTTTTTTAAAACTTCATTTATTGACTTTGTAGCCCAATCAATAACAGTTAAGGTCCTTAGGCCTAAAAAATCAAATTTAACTAAGCCAATTTTCTCTACATCATCTTTATCATATTGCGTCATTAATGCTGATGACTGTCTATCATAATAAGTTGGGCAAAAATCAGAAAGGGCTCCAGGAGCAATTACTATACCTCCAGCATGTTTTCCAACATTCCTAGCAATACCTTCAAGTTTAAATGCTAAATCTAGCACCTCTGAAACTTCAGGATCATTTTTGATAGTTTGTTTAAAAATTGGTTGTTCTTTAATAGCTCTATCTAATGTCATTCCAGGAACAAATGGAATCATTTTTGAAATCCTTTCACCTAAGCCATATGGTTTTCCTAAAGCTCTTGTAACATCTTTAACTACTGCTCTTGCAGCCATAGTTCCAAAAGTTACTATTTGAGAAACAGCATCTGATCCATACTTTGAGCTAACATAATCTATAACCGAGTCTCTTTTTTCGGTACAAAAATCTATATCAAAATCAGGCATAGATATTCTTTCTGGATTAAGAAAGCGCTCAAAAAGAAGTCCGTGTTCAATTGGGTCTAATGCTGTTATTCCCAATGCATATGCTACTAAAGATCCAGCTCCAGATCCTCTTCCAGGACCAACTGGAACCTCATTATTTTTTGACCACTCTATAAAATCATAAACAATTAAAAAATAGCTCGAGAAACCCATGCTGCTGATTTGAGATAACTCATAATCTAATCTTTCGTTATACGTATTCTTTTTAGATTTGTTAAATCCATCAGTCAGAGAATCCAAATTTTTAAAAGAGAGATCTTTTAAGTAGCTGTTGAAGTCGTGCTCTTTGGGAACCGGATATTCAGGTAGGAAATATCCCTTTGGCGTAAATGAAACATTACATTGTTTTGCAATCTCAGATGTATTTGACAAGAAATCTTTATGATCAGTAAACAAGTCAGACATTTCTTTCTGTGATTTGAAGAATTGCTCATTTGAGAACTTTCTTTCTCTATTTGGATCATTTAAAGTTTTTCCAGTATTAATACAAACTTTAGTTTCATGAATTTCATAATCATCTTTGGCTGAAAAAAGTACATCATTGGTAGCAATTACTGGTATGCCTTTTTTTGATGCTATTGGAAGAATATTTTCAAAATAATCTAATTCATCTGGTCTGTTTGTTTTTTGAACTTCGATTATAAAATCTTCATCAAAAATACTTTGAAAACTTTCTAATTTTTTATTTAGATCCTCAACTTTTCCTCTTTTTAATAAATCAAATATATGGCTGGATCTTCCTCCAGAAATAACTTTTATATCTTTTTTAAAAGTACATAACTCCTTAAATGAGATTATGGGTGATGGGTAATTTGTATTATTGTGAGATTGAGAGATTGCTTTCATGAGATTCTTATGACCATTATTGTTTTTTGCTAAGCATAAAAGTTCATACGCAAAGTCATCTTCTTCAAATATTACTTGAATAGAAGAACCAGATATTGGCTTAATTCCTTTTTTTTCTGCTTTCATGAAAAACTTTACTAAGCCAAACATGTTCAAATGATCTGTAAGAGCAACTGAAGGCATATTATTTTTTTCAGCATGATCAACTATTTGATCAATAGTTATTAAGCCATGGGAAATACTATATTCCGATGAAATTCTTAGGTGTGAGAATGCATCTATCAAGGAGTGACTCCTTTAAATGTCTTTCTGTGTATTTTAGTTATTCCTAATAAATTTATTTTCTCATAATGATATTTAGTCCCGTAGCCTTTGTGATCTTTAAAGCCATAATTGGGGAATTTTTTATCAATTTTTATCATGTAGTTATCTCTTTCAACCTTAGCTATTATAGATGCAGCACTTATCTGATCAATAATTGAATCACCTTTAATTATAGCCTCCATTTCAAAATTAATATCTGGTTTATGAATGCCATCTACTAATATTTTTGAGGGCTTTACAGATAAATTTAATACTGCTCTCTTCATAGCAAGTAAAGATGCTTGAAGAATATTAATCTTATCAATTTCTCTGGGTGTTGCTATGCCAAAAGCATAAAAAGATTTTAGTTTAATTTCTTCAGAAAGGACCTCTCTGTTCTTAGGGGATAGTTTTTTTGAATCGCATAAGCCTGAGATAGGCTCCTTTAAAATAACCGCTGCAGCAAGTACTGGTCCTGCCAAGCAACCTCTTCCAACTTCATCAATTCCAGCAATTAACACAATTATTTTAGATCAATAATTGTCTTTGCAGCTGCATCAAACCCATGACCATCAAGATGACTCTTTAACTCAACGAATAAATTTTCAAGTTCATTAGATTTCTTTAAAAAATTTAGAGCATTCGATATGCTCTTTTTATTGCATTTAGATTGTATTAGTTCAGGAAATGCTTCTTTAGATAATAATAAATTAGGTAATCCTACTAGTTTAGTATTTAACATCCTAGAAATAATAAAATAGTTAAAACTATTTGTTTTGTAGCAAATAATCGGAGCTGATCTAAGAATTGCAGCCTCTAGGGTTGCAGTTCCAGATGTAACTAGAGAGAAGTTGGAGACTGATAGAAAATCTTTAGCAGCTCCAACTTTTATAGTTACAGGAAGACCTTCTGGGATAAAAGATTCTATTTTCTTTTTTAAGTAATTATCAGCAGCTGGAATAAGAAAATGAAGATTTTTATACTTTTCTGAGGCTTCTTTCATAAATTCTGTATATGTTGGCATCATATTATTAATTTCAGAATTTCTACTACCAGGAAGGACAGCCATATATTCCATATCATCTTCTAACATATAATTATTCTTAACATCTTCTTTAATGGGTTCTATTATTTTAGAAAGTGGATGGCCAACAAGAAAACTATTCGTATCATTTGACTGATAAAATTCATGCTCGAACTTAAAAAGACAAAGAGTTAGATCAATATATTTATTGATGTTCTTCATACGTCCTTGTCTCCACCCCCACACAGATGGACTAACAAGCTGAATAGTTTTAGTAAGTCCATTTTTCTTTAAAGCTTTATGAATTGGCATATTAAAATCAGGAGAATCAACGCCGATAAAATAGTCAATTTTTTCATCTGCAAAAAGTTGTATAAGTTTTTTTCTATAACTTAATAGTTTTTTAATTTTTAAAAATGGTTCTATTAATCCCATAACGTTAAGTTCTTTAAAATTAAAAATTGAATTTAAGCCGACCGCTTCTGTTAAAGGCCCACCTACTCCAAATATATTAAGTTCGAATTCTTTAGAGAGAGATTGAATAATTTCTGAGCCAAGTTTATCACCAGAATGCTCGCCAATGACAATGCCAATTTTAATATTTTTTTTATTAGACACTTACCTTAAAAGGCCTCGTTCTGAAGACTTAATAGAGTCAATAAAAATTTGAAGCTCAGAGCTAACAGGATCTTCAAGTTTTTCAACTTCTTTTATCGCATCTTCAAGCTTGTATCCTTTTTTATAAATTAATTTATAAGCTTTTTTTATTATTGCTATTGCATCTTCGGATAAGTTATTTCTTGACATACCTATAGCATTGAGACCAATAACTCTTGCCGGGTCTGCTGCAACTTTTATGAACGCAGGTATGTCCATGGTTATTGATGTATTCATACCAACAAAAGCATAGTCTCCTATCTTACAAAATTGATGGATGGTAGTAAGAGCTCCAATTGTAGTAAAATTCCCTACAATAACATGGCCAGCTATTCCTGCATGGTTTGCAAAGACATTACTATTACCCAAAATGCAGTCATGCGCTACATGAGAATATGCCATTAAAAGATTATCATGTCCTATAACTGTGGTTGATTTATCTTGAACAGTTCCTCTATGAATAGTTACCCCTTCTCTAAATATATTATTGTTGCCAATAGATAAAGTTGTTTTTTCTCCCTTAAATTTTTTATCTGGAGTGCTCTCGCCAATAACTGAAAATTGATAAAATGTATTATTTGATCCAATTTGTGTTGGTCCTTTAATTACAACATGACTTAAAAGACTATTACCTGCATCAATTTCTACATCTTCTCCGATATAGCAAAAAGGACCTATCTCAACTGATTCATGAATCTTTGCTGAATTATGAACTATTGATGTTGGATGAATTGCCATTATTTAGCCCTATCTGCACAGAGTATAGTTGCTGAACAAACTTTTTCATTATCTACCTCAGCCCTGCATTCAAATTTCCATATACCTCTTTTCTCATTAAGAATCTTACTATAAAGATGAATATCATCACCAGGTCCAACTCTTCTCCTAAATCTTACTCTATCTACACCAGCAAAAACATATATAGAGCCTTCTTCAGGAGTTTTATTCATAGTTTGAAATCCTAAAATACCTGATGCTTGTGCTAAAGCTTCAATAATAATGACCCCGGGCATCACTGGGTTGTTAGGAAAATGACCTTTAAGGTAATCTTCATTACCACTAAGTCTTTTTACAGCATGAATGTCGCTGCCTTTGTTAAGTGTTAAAACTTCATCAACAAATAAAAAAGGCTCTCTGTGTGGAAGGTATTTTAAGACATCATTCTTTGAAGCAGCCATGGCTTTTTAACCTCTATTTTTGATAAAAATTGATGATTTAGTCCAATCTTTATATTCTTGAGACGGCATTATACCTACATAATTACCAGCCTTAGTAATATCTTTTGTTACTAGTGTATGAGCTCCAATTTGAACATTATCACAAATAGATAAGTGGCCTAATATTCCTGACAAGCCACCCATTTGTAAATTTTTTCCAATTACTGATGAGCCAGCAATAGCACAAGAAGCTGCGATTGCAGAATTTTTACCCAAGATAACATTATGAGCAATATGTACTTGATTATCTAATTTAACGCCGTCATGAATTTCCGTATTTCCAAGCGCCCCTCTATCAATTGTACAACCTGCTCCAATTTCAACATTATTACCAATTATAAGGCCGCCTAATTGTTCAATTTTTTCATAACCATTTTTGAATGGAGCATAACCAAACCCATCACCACCAATAATTGACCCCGAATGAACAATTGAAGAAGCACCTAATAAAACGTCTTTAACAAATGTGCTATTTGCCTTAATAATAGAATTCTGTTTTAAATGACAATTAGGTCCTATAAAGCAATTAGGGCCTATAAAGACTCCATCTTCAATTATTACATTTTCTTCAATAATTACATTAGCTGAAATTGTTACTAAGCCTGATATCTTCGCAGTGGAAGATATATCAGCATTCTTATGTATAAATGATTTCTTCATTTTCTTTTTAGGAGCAAACAATGATGAAATCTTAGCATATGCTAAATAAGGATCTGAGCATTTTAATAGAGTAATATCAGAATCTATCTTATCCTCAGTATGAACAATTAAAGCTGATGCTGAGGTAGAAGTTAAGAATTTAGAGTATTTTTTGTTAGCTAGAAAGGTTATTGATTCTTTGCTTGCATCTTGAATTGTTGCTATATTGCTGATGATGATATTTTCATCGCCAGCAATTTTAGCATCAATAATTTTTGAAAGTTCTTTAAGGGTAAAAGATATCTTTTTTTGGCTCACAAATTAGTTTATTCATCAGCTACAGAAGCAGCAACATCAAGCATTGAAGTAACATCATCAGTTATATCAAGTGCTGGATCTGCAAATATTGCTGTATCTCTTGCAAGTAATACCTTGATCTGTTTTGCTGCTAATAGCTCGGATAGAATTTTTTGAAGTGATGGATTCATATCTCTAAAGATATTTTCAGCAGTCTCATTCTGTTTTGCTTGAATCTTTCCAACAATAAACTCAAGATCTTTTGATTTTTCTTGTATTGCCTTTTGAGAATTTGCAACTTCTTCTTGAGACATGGTCTCGCCATCTTTTTGAAGAGTTTCAGCTAAAGATTGTCTATCTGCCTGTAATGTTTGTGCTTGCTCAACATTAGCAGCATAGTCTGCATCCTCTTCTAGAGCTTTAAAAGTATCTTGCGCTAGTTGTGTTGATAAAACAGCAACTCTCATATCAATTACTGCAAAACCATCATTAGCAA
This sequence comes from SAR86 cluster bacterium, assembly GCA_003331645.1. Taxonomy (GTDB): domain Bacteria; phylum Pseudomonadota; class Gammaproteobacteria; order Magnimaribacterales; family D2472; genus MED-G78. The sequence continues at coordinate 14,288 of QOPI01000001.1, forward strand.
ATGACGGAACAGATATTAATAAGAATACTGCTAAAAAAAGTCTATTTAAAATTTTCATAATTGCCCCTGTATCAGTTGGTGTATTTTATATTAATTTGTAGAAATTAATACAAAAAGCATTAAATTATCCTTTAAAACACATTTCCAATTGTGAATTGAAATTGCTCTGTTCTTTCAAAAGGTCCTGCATTTGATGGTTTTGCAATAGCAAAACTCATTGGACCAAACCCTGTTATCCAAGTTACCCCAACACCATAAGAATATCTTAATTCTTCAAGATCTGGTTCATAACAATTTATTTGATAGTCTTTACAGTTAGTTGAAAAGACATTACCAAAATCAAAGAAGAATGCAGATCTCATTGATCGTTGATCTTCGATCATTGGGAGTTTAAAGATTAGTTGGAAACTGCCTTCGACCTTTACATTGCCTCCAATAGGCTGATCTCTATTGCTAAACATATATGGATTATAAGCTGGAGCATCTGGTTCACCATCAAAATTGGTGTCTCTTAAAGCTGGGCATAGGTCATTAACAGCATCATATTCATAACAAGGAGCTTGGGTACTTCTTGGGCCTAGGGTATTTGATTCAAAACCTCTCAATGATCTTGGTCCACCTGCATAGAAATTTTGGAAAAATGGTGAACTTTCGGTATCACCATATACATCCATATAACCTAATTCACCATTAAAACCAAAGACAAGATCAAGAACTCCTAATGGTTTGTAATACTTTTGTCTTATATTAAATTTGCCATACTGAATATCACTAAAGGGTAGTGCAAACATTAACATCAAGTCAGTTGATGAGCCTTCTGTGGGAAACATTCCTCTATTTAGAGTTATTCTTGACCAAACTGCCTGTAGGCTAAGAGTTTCAAATATATTACCTTCTGAAATAAGAAAATCAGATATTTCTCTTGCTGGTAATGTTCCAGAATCAATATCAGTTTTATCATATGTGATATTAAGACCAACTCTTTGAGTATCAGAGATTGGATATCCAAATTGAAGACCTAACCCAGCTGAATTAGTTAAATAATTTGCAATATTAAACTCTCCATAATCAGTTTCTCTAAAATAGGCGTTATAACCCCTACTTACTCCATCCATAGTAAAATATGGATCGAAGAAAGAGAGGTTGTATGATTCCTGGTATACACTTTTATTAATAGCTATTCCTACAGTATTACCACTTCCTAAGAAATTTCTTTCATTTAAATTAAATCCAAGCATTAATCCAAAGTCACTGTAACCAACATTTCCTCCGATCTGTCCTGTCGTTTCTTCTTCAACTTGATATATCGCATCAACTTGATCATCTGTTCCAGGAACAGGAATAGTCTCAACATTAACCTCTTTAAAATATCCTAATCTTTCTAGTCTAACTTTTGAGTTTTGGATTCTCTCATCTGAAGTTGGAGCTCCTTCAAACTGTCTCATCTCTCTTCTAAGCACTTCATCTTGAGTAATTTGATTACCAGCAAAAATAATTTTTCTTGTATATGTTCTTTTGCCTGCATTGACTGCAAAAACTAAGTCGACTTCTTGGGTATCTTCATCAATTTCTGGAGAGCCTGTTACCTCTGCAAATGCATAACCCTCATTACCAAGAATAGAAGTGAAGTACTCTTCAATAGCGGTAATAGCGGCTTGAGAATATACCTTATCCTTTTGGGTTTGTATTACAGTTTCATAAGATTCAGGCTTAAGAGGTACGCTGCCTATAACACTCACATTTCGCACAGTATATTTTTCACCCTCATTTATTCCAAAAGTTATATGAATACCTTTTCTATCTCTTGTTAAACTAACCTGAGTTGATTCTAGAGAGAATTTTAAATAGCCCCTATCTAGATAATATGATTCAAGATTTTCAATATCCCCTTGCAACTTTTCTCTAGAATATTGATTATCATTTGTTAAAAATGACAAAATGCTTCCTTCACCTAATTCGAAGCTCCTTAACAATTCATCATCAGGGAATAATTTGTTTCCTAGTATGTTTATACTTTCAATCGTAGCGCTGTCACCCTCATCCACTATAATATTTACTTCAACTCTATTTCTAGGTTTAGTAAGTTCTTCAACCTCAACATTTGCTCCATATCTTCCTTGTGATGCATATGACCTAACTAACTCAGCTTGCATCTTATCTAATGTTGATCTTTTATATACTTTACCCTCTGATATTTCTACGCCATTCAAGCTTTCTAATAATTGTTCTGTTTTGAGAGCTTTATTACCAGATATCTCAATTGCTGAAATTGAAGGTCTTTCTTGAACAGTAATGATTAAAGTCTTTGATTCTTTACCAATTTGAATGTCATCAAATTGTTCGGTGGCAAAAAGAGCTCGCGTTATATCTCCCACTTTTCTTTTATCAACCCTATCACCAACACTAACTGGAATAACATTAAAAATACTACCTGTAGAAACTCTCTGCAACCCAATAATTCTAATATCATTGATTACAAACTCATCGAAAGCTGAAGCAAGATTAATAAAACTTAGAGAAACGATAAGTAAAAGTATTTTTTTCAATTTTATTCCTTTTAAAACCTTGCAACGTCATTAAAGACTGCGAATACCATTAAGAATATTATCATTACAGTTCCAGTTGCATATACAAAATTCTCGACTTTGTCTGGCAATGGCGAACCTCTAATTGCTTCTACGCCAAGAAGGGTTAACTGACCTCCATCCAAGGCTGGTATTGGTAATAAATTTAACACCCCCAAACTAATACTTAATAATGCCATTAAATATAAAAAAGGTAGGATGCCTGCTTGAGCAGTATCACCTGCCATTTTAGCAATTCCAATAGGTCCTGAGAGATTTTCGGTACCCATATTTCCTGTTAACATTTTTCCAATAAATTGCAGTGTTTTTACACTCAAATTATAAGTTTCTTTAGAGCCTTTTATAAAAGATGCAAAAAAAGATCTTTTTAAGCCAAATTGAATACCTAATAGCCTTGATTGGATTCCTTCGGCATTTTGAACAAGATTCAATTCAACAGGTATTATATTTGTCTTATTGCCTCTTAATACCTCAATATCAACAAAGTTAGTATTAAGTGCATTAAGAGCTGGTGAGATTTCAGATGCATATAAAATGCCTGAATTATTAATTGAAATAATTTGGTCATTTACCATCAAGCCAGCTTTTTCAGCAGCACCGCCAGGTAAAATACTTCCTATAATGGGTAAACTTTTCATTTTTATTGATATACCTAAGGCAGAAACTGGATTTTCTTGTTGCTTGCTATCTGTTAAAAAATTATCAACATCTAAAGTAATTGTTTTTGTCTGATCTAAGTTAACTTGATATACATCAATAGCAATTTGTCCTGACATGCCAGCTTTAGATAATAACTCTAAGCTTATGTCTTTTCTTTCATAAACGTTCACACTATCTATTGAAATGATTTGATCGCCTTGATTAAAGGTAGAAGTATCATTAGTAGAATCTATAACAATTATTGATTTTGGATCTGGAGTTGAAGAAAAGATAAAGGAGAATATTAATATAGCTAAAATAAAATTTGCTAAAGGTCCAGCAAACATAATTGCTGCCCTTTGCAGTTTTGGTTTTGTATCAAAAGTCTTTTTTAGCTGCTCTTCGGTGAATTCATTTTTTAATTCAGGCTCAATCTCAAACATTTTTTGAGTGATCATTGATACGTATCCGCCTAAGGGAAAAGCTGATAAAGCAAATTCAGTACCATGCTTATCTACTTTTTTGTATATTACAGGTCCCATTCCAAATGAAAATCTTGGGCAATGCACACCAAAAAAACGAGCAACAAAATAATGGCCACATTCATGAATAACGACCAAAACAAATAACAAGCCTATAAAGGCTCCAGCATATAATAATGTGTCTAATAAATAATTCATTTTGAAAATTTTAAGTAAGAGATTTTATCACCTTATGCGCTTCCATGCGTGCTTCTTTGTTTAATTCATTTAAAGTTTCTATATCTGATGGTTTAGACAAAGGTATTGAATCAAAAGTTCTATAGATAACCTCATAAATATCACAAAATGAAATATGTTTACTTAAAAAAGATTGAACTGCCATTTCATTAGCTGCATTAAAAACTAGGCCTGAAGAGCCTCCCATATTGCATATTTCTCTTGCTAAGCTTACAAGTTTTAATCTGTCCTTTGGAAATTCTTTAAATGTAAGCTCTAGATCTGAAAAGTTTAAAGCTTCATATGCAATAGGAATTCTGTATTCTTCTCCTAAAGCATTAGCTATTGGCACTTCCATATTTGGATTGCTCATTTGAGCTATACTTGATCCATCAATATAAGTTACCACTGAGTGAATAATACTTTGAGGGTGAATTACAAGATCAAAAAACCTTTCATTTAAATTAAATAGATATCTTGCTTCAATCAATTCAAGACACTTATTTACTAAAGTTGCCGAATCAATAGATATTTTAGATCCCATATCCCATTTGGGATGTTTTAAAGCAGCTTCAGGAGAGATATCAGACAATTTTGATAAAGGTATATCTAAGAACGGTCCTCCAGATGCAGTTATTATTATCTTGCTAACACTCTCTGTTGATTGATCTAGCGGAAGACATTGAAAAATTGCATTATGTTCACTATCAATTGGTATTATTTTAGCGCCCGATAAATTTGCAGCAGACATTAATAATTCACCTGCTGCAACTACACTTTCTTTATTTGCGATTAACACAGTCTTTCCTGCATTGACAGCCATCATGCTTGTTTTTAGTCCAGCAAAACCAACAATTGCAGAAATGACAATATCTACTTCAGGGGCTTGAATTAAATTACATAATTCATCCTCTGAATTAGAGATATTTTTATTCGGAAATCTAGAAGACACCAACTTAAAGGCATCTTGATCATCAATAAAAATATTTAAAGGTGAAAAATTTTTAATAATTTCTTCAACTTTAGTATTATTTTTTCCAGCAGCTATTCCATAAAGATTAAAGCTATCTTCGTTTTGACTAATAACCTTTAAAACACTGTCGCCAATACTTCCAGTTGCGCCTAATAAAAGTATATTCTTCATTTAGATACCTGATATTTTTATAAAAATGTATAAGAATGTAAAAATGGTAGCGGCAGAAAGATGTGAGTCTACCCTATCTAAAATTCCACCATGGCCTGGTAGTATATTTCCAGTATCTTTAATGCTGCTGCGCCTCTTAAGATAACTAATCGAGTAATCTCCAACAAAAGCAAAAATAGATGAAATTAATATGATTGTAGCCATTAAGGAGCTCAGATTAATGAAAATAAATAGTAATGCGATAAATGCCATCGAAGATAACAAACCGCCAAATAACCCTTCCAAGGTTTTATTAGGACTAATATTCTGCAGTAAGGGCGTTTTGCCATAACGAGAGCCTATTATATAAGCAAAAATATCTACTAAAGCAGTATTAACAATAACAATAAAAAGCAATAAATGATTGTAATTCTCTATTTGCGTTATTGATAAAAGACTAGATAAAAAACCAGTTATTAATAAAATCTTTAAAACAGCAGAATCAAAATGCATAAATTTGAGATAATCTAATCTATTCAATAATAAAAATACTGATAACAAGACCCAAACTAAAGACGCTGCGATAATCAAAATTTTTAAAAAAAGTAGCTCAAAATAAAAACAACCAACAGCAAATAAAATTATAGAGACAGTGTCCATTATGTTACTTTTTGAGTTTGAAAGTTTTGTCCATTCTGTATAGCTTAGAAGAACTATCGAAGCAATAACTATTGTTGTCACATATATATTTGCTATATAAATTAAAGCAAGAAATGGGATAATAATTCCCAAGCCTGTAAAAGACCTACGAATTAGAGATTGTTTAAATTCTTTTTCCAAACCTTCTCTCCACCTTCTTAAAAGACTCTAAGCACCCTATAAAATCTTCTTTTGTATAATCTGGCCACAATTTATCAATAAACATTATCTCAGCATATGCTGCTTGGAATAATAAAAAATTACTCAACCTTTTATCGCCACCAGTTCTAATGACTAAGTCTATTTTATCATTTGGCACTTCTGAAACTCTTCCAAACAAATCTTCATTAATATTATCTAAAGATATATTACCTTGCTTGAATTCTTGTGCTAGATATTTGCTTGTATTAACGATATCCCTTCTTCCGCCATATCCTAGTGCAACATTTAATTGAAGTGAGGGATCTTTTATATAGGTATCATCTTGAGCATCTGAAATTCTTTTTCTTATTTTTGTACCAAAGCTATCTATATCACCAAAAAAATTTAAAAGAACACGTTTTTCAATCAGCTCTGGGACTTGATCAGATATAGCATCAACAATTAGTTTTTTAATTCCATTAATTTCACTTTCAGGTCTAGACCAATTTTCAGAACTAAACGCATAAATGGTTAAACTTTTAATCTTCTGAATTACGCACTCTTGAACAATTTCTTTAACAACTCTTACCCCCCTTTCATGTCCTTGAGTAATTTTTAATTTATTAGCTTTTGCCCATCTTCCATTGCCATCCATAATAATAGCTACATTATTTAATAATTGAGATTTTGTATTGCTTTTGGGATGACCCATGATGGTCAGTTTATATTTCTATGAGATCAGATTCTTTATTTTTTAATTCGGAATCTACAAGTGCAATAAAACTATCTGTTTCTTTTTGAATAATATCTTCAGAGCGTCTCATCTCATCTTCAGATATTTCACCAGATGATTGCATATCTTTAACCTGATTATTTGCATCTCTTCTTATATTTCGAATAGATATTCTAGAATTTTCAGCCTCATTTCTTGCTTGTTTGATATAGCCTTGTCTAGTCTCTTCAGTTAAAGATGGCATAGTTACTCTGATTATATCTCCAGAAGAGCTAGGATTAAGTCCCAAATCTGAAGATGCAATAGCTTTTTCGATCTCTGGCATTAAATTTTTATCCCATGGAGAAATAACAAGAGTTCTGCTCTCTTCAACAGTTATATTAGATGTCTGATTTAAAGGAGTTAAGCTCCCGTAATAATCTACCTTAACATCGTCAAGTATTGCAGGGTTGGCCCTGCCCGTCCTTATTTTATTAAATGAAGAATTTAAGGAATCGATTGATTTACCCATTCTTTCTTTTAATGATTCAAGTATATTATTCATATTAGGATATTATTGTACCAATATGATCTCCACAAATAATTTCTTTTAGAGCATTTTTTTGATTTACATTAAATACGTTTATGGGCAGTTTATGATCGCGTGCCAACGTTAATGCTGTTGCATCCATTACTTTCAGGTTTTTTGAAATAGCCTCATCAAATGATAAAGATGGATAGAATTTTGCATCTGGGTTTGCTTCTGGATCTTCTGAATATACTCCATTTACTCTTGTTGCTTTTAACATTAGATCTGCTTGTATTTCAACAGCTCTAAGACATCCAGCAGTATCTGTAGTAAAAAATGGATTTCCGGTACCAGCAGTAAAAATGACAACATATCCATCACTTAGAAGTTGAATAGCAAGTCTTCTATCATAATGTTCAACTAACCCAGCTATAGGTATAGCTGACATTACTCTTGTTTTTACTCCAGCTCTTTCTAAAGAGTCTCTAAGTGCAATCCCATTCATTACTGTAGCAAGCATCCCCATGTGATCACCAGCTACTCTATCCATGCCAGCTTGATTAAGTTTTTCTCCACGAAATAGGTTTCCTCCGCCAATAACAATTCCTATTTCAGCATCTATATCTTTACAATCTTTAATAGATGTAGCCATTGAATCAAGTATTTTTGGATCAATGCCATGCTCATCATCACCAGCGACAGATTCACCACTAAATTTAACTAGTAGGCGTTTGTGCTTCAAATCAGACATATATTATTTTAGTTGCTCAGCAACTTCATCAGCAAAACTTTTAGATTCAATTTCTATACCCTCTCCAACCTTAAATCTAACATAACCAATAACTTCTGTCTTCTTACCATCTAGTAAGTTGCCAACAGTAATATCAGGATCTTTTATAAAAGCTTGTGAGATAAGTGATGCTTCAGCAAGAAACTTTCGTACCTTGCCTTCAACCATTCTTTCCATTATTGATTCATCTTTTCCAGACTCTCTTGCTTGCGTTTCAAAGATAGCCTTTTCTCTTTCTAAGACCTCGTTATCGATATCCTCTGGAGATTTACATAATGGATTTGATGCAGCAATATGCATGGCAATGTCCTTAGCTAGTTCTGATTCAGAGGAATCGATTACTACCAATGTAGCTAATTTGCCATCTGAATGTATATATGAACCTACAGACATAGAGCTATTAAAATCTATTGTTTCTATTCTTCTTAATTGGATATTCTCTCCAATAGTTTGAACTAAACTTAGTCTTTTTTCTTCTATTTCAGTATTTAAAAACTCTTCTGTGTTGTTAATCTTATTATTTGCAATAAATGCGGCAACTTCATCGGCAAAAGCAATAAAACCTGCATCTTTAGCAGCAAAATCAGTTTCTGAGTTAATTTCTATAATGGTTGCATAATTATCTGCAGCAACAATTCTAATAACTCCATCTGCAGCAACTCTAGAAGCTTTCTTTTCTGCTTTTAAGGAGCTATTAGATCTAAGAAGGTCCAGCGCCTTTTCGATATCGCCCTCACATTCGACCAGTGCTTTCTTACATTCCATCATGGCCACGCCTGACATATCTCTTAATTCTTTTACTTGTGATGCTTTAATTTCCATTTATTTAATAGTCCTTTAATAAAAATTATTCTGAATCTTTGTTGTCTTCTTCTGTATCTTTTTGAATATCTTCCTTTGCTTCTTCTGGTTCCTCTTTTGTAGCATCCTCAATAGAACTATCTTCAGCTTGAGATATATTCTCTTTTGCATCTGATTCAGCATCAGCTTCATCTGAAACAGAAGCAACTTCATCTATAACATCTGTAGCTTTTTCTTTTTTCTTTATTGTTTCTATTTTTGGTTCTTTGACTTCACTGATTGGGGAGAACCCAGTAGAAGATTCAATACCTCTTGCACATGCATCAGCAATAATTTTAGTAACTAATCTTACAGATCTAATAGCATCATCATTACCAGGAATAACTGTATCAATGCCATCAGGATCAGAATTTGTATCTACAAGAGCTATTATTGGTATTCCCATTTTTTGAGCTTCAAGTACAGCAATCCTTTCATGCTTAATATCAATAACAAAAAGGGCGTCGGGTAATCCTTTCATATCCTTAATTCCACCAACACAAGCTTCAAGTTTTGCATATTCTTTTTGAATATCAACAGCCTCTTTCTTAATTAACTTTTCAATCCTTCCAGATGAAATCATATCTTCTATGTCATGTAATCTTCTTATTGATCCTCTAATAGTCTTCCAATTAGTTAGCGTTCCACCAAGCCACCTTTTATTGATATATGGCAACCCAATGCTTGATGCCTCCTCTTTGATAGTTTTGCTAGCAGACCTCTTAGTTCCTACAAACAAAACTTTATTACCTTTTGAACAAATATCTTCAACTTTTGAAGCAGCTGCGCTTAAATGCTCTTGAGTTAAATCAAGGTTTATAATGCTAATTTTCTTTCTAGTATCAAAGATATATTGATCCATTTTTGGATTCCAGAATCTTTGTTGATGACCGAAATGAACTCCTGCATGAAGCAGGTCTTTTACTGAAACTATACTCATTGTAATTCTCCAGGGTTTATTCTCCAGCCCTAAGCAAAGTTAACTCTAAAAAAGAGCACCCCAACTTTGCAGGTTCGGGACCTTCGTGTTAAAAGTTTGAGTATTTTATAGAAAAATAGCTAATTATTAAAGATTATTTTGTGATTTTAAAAAGTCGTCATAACTATATATGCCTTCCTTCTGATCTTTAATCCAGTGAGATGCTTCTATAGCGCCGTCTGAGTATATATTTCTTGAGAATGTATGATGGCTATATTGTATTTTCTGAGATTTGTTAAAGAAGGTAACTTTATGAATTCCGTATACTTTGCCATACCTTTCAGAATTAAATTTAATATCTTGTATTAATTTATTATCATCATTATTAATAATAATTTTTTTCAATTCTAGCGCTGTTCCTGAAGGCGCATCAATCTTATCTTTGTGATGAATATCAGTAATTAAGCAATTAAATTTCTCTGTGTTAGATGAAAAAAACTTTTTAATTGATTTTTTCATAATAGCCATACCTTTACTAAGATTTGGTGCTAATAATATTCTTTTTTTCTTTGCATGATGCTTGATGATATCAATTTGTTCTGAATTAAAGCCAGTTGTGCCAATTACTAAAGCATAATTATCATTACATAATGATTTGAGTAACTTGATAGTTGAATCTGGATTAGAGAAATCAATAATAGTATCTAATGAGTCTTCATCGATTGTTTTACAAATTTGAATGTCGTTATTTAAATGAATTCTTTCTAATAAATTTACCCCCATCTTGCCGGAAGCACCATTTATATATATTCCCGTCATGAAAAATTAGTCTCTCTTATGTATATCAGACGATGATTTGATGAATGATTCTTGAATAGGGTAATTTTTAGATGCTTGTAATGACTCAGTAAATGTATTTAGTGCTTTTAGTTGAGACTTATCTAGATTGGATGGGGTTTCAACAATTACTCTGCATAAAAGATCGCCTCTTCTGCTATCTCTTACTGAAGATGCGCCCTTTCCTTTAATTCTAAAAATTTTACCTGTTTGCGTTTGAGCGGGTATTTTAAGTGAGATAAAGTTCTCTATCGTTGGAACTTTTATAGATCCACCAGTAATAGATGTCATAAGATCAAGTGGGGCTTCTATGTATAAATCTCTGCCTTCTCTTTCAAAAACAGGATTAGATTTTACTCTTATTGCAACATATAAATCACCAGACTGACCATTTTTTTCCCATTCTCCTTCTCCAGATAATCTAACCTTGTCTCCATTATCTACCCCAGCAGGAATATTTACAGATAATGTCTTTTCTTCTTTTATAGCACCCACTCCATTACAAGTTCTGCATTTATCTTTTATAACCTGGCCAGTACCAGAACATACAGAGCAGGTTTGCTGAACAGAGAAGAAACCTTGCTGCATCCTGACCTGGCCTGTTCCATTACAATTCATGCAAGTGATTGGACTAGAGCCCTTAGCAGCACCGCTCCCATTGCAATCATGGCATATTTTATGAGATGGAATCTTTATTTTCTTTTGAGTTCCAAGAACAGCTTCTTTTAAAGATAATTCTAAATTGTATTGAAGGTCCTGGCCTCTTCTTGACCTTCCTCTGGATGAAGAACGAGTGCCAAATACATCACCAAAAATATCTCCAAAAATATCTCCAACATTTATATCATTGAAATTTGGTCCGCCACCCATACCATCAACTCCAGCATGGCCGTATTGATCATATGCACTCTTTTTCTGTTGGTCAGATAAGACATCATAGGCTTCAGCACATTCTTTAAATTTTTTGTCTGCTTCAGCATCATCAGGATTTCTATCTGGATGATACTTCATAGCCTTCTTTTTAAAGGCTTTTTTTAATTCAGCGGCAGACGCTGATCGAGAGACCTCAAGAATTTCATAATAGTCTCTCTTTGACATTACCTAGTCTCTAATTATTTATTTTCTTCTTCTTTGACTTCTTCATATTCTGCATCAACAGTATTTTCTGCATCATCATTAGGTGCTTCTTCTGTTGAGTTTTCAGCTTGCGCCTGATCTTGAGAATATAACTTATCTGTTAATGGTGTTAAAACATCGTTTAAAGCTTTGGTAGCAGTTTCTATATTATTTATATCTTCTGAAGATATAGCTTCCTCAAGACCAACCACAACTTTTTCTATTTGATCTTTTTCATCATCTGATAATTTATCATCCGATTCTTGGACTGTCTTTCTAGTTGCATGTACTAACATATCGGCATTATTTTTAGTCTTAACTAATTCTTCAAATTTCTTATCGTCCTCAGCGTTAGCTTCAGCATCTTTTACCATTTTTTCGATGTCTTCATCGCTTAGTCCACTAGAAGCCTTAATAACAATTGATTGCTCCTTGCCAGAATTTTTATCTTTAGCTGATACATTTAAAATCCCATTAGCATCTAAATCAAAAGACACTTCAATTTGAGGCATTCCTCTTGCAGCAGGTGGAATATCAGTTAAATTAAATTGTCCCAAAGATTTATTTTGAGCAGCCTGGGTCCTCTCACCCTGAATAACATGAACTGTTACAGCGGTTTGGTTATCTTCTGCTGTAGAAAAAACTTGAGATTTTTGTGTTGGTATAGTTGTATTTTTCTCAATAAGAGGAGTTGAAACGCCGCCAAGGGTTTCAATGCCTAATGTTAGTGGTGTAACATCTAACAATAATATATCTTTTGTATCTCCAGATAGAACAGAGCCTTGGATAGCTGCACCTACAGCAACCGCTTCATCTGGATTAAGATCTTTTCTTGCCTCTTTTCCGAAAAACTCTTTAACTTTCTTTTGTACTAATGGCATTCTTGTCTGACCACCAACCAATAAAATTTCAGAAATATCTCCTTTTGCAAGTTTTGCATCGCTAAGAGCAAGCTTTAAAGGCTCTAAACTTCTATCAACTAAGTCTTCAACTAATGATTCTAGTTTTGCGCGTGTTATTTTTTGTACAAAATGTTTTGGGCCAGTGCTATCTGCAGTTATATAGGGTAAATTGACTTCTGTCTGCTCTGAGGAAGATAATTCAATCTTAGCTTTTTCTGCTGCCTCTTTAAGCCTTTGAAGTGCAAGAGGATCACTTTTTAAATCAAAGCCAGATTCTTCTTTAAATTGATCTACAAAGTAATCAATTAATCTTAAATCAAAATCTTCGCCACCTAAAAATGTATCTCCATTTGTAGATAAAACTTCAAATTGATGCTCTCCATCTACATCTGAGATTTCAATTATAGATATATCAAAAGTTCCTCCACCTAAATCATATACAGCTATTGTTGAATCGCCTTGGTGTTTATCTAAGCCATAAGCTAGAGCTGCAGCTGTAGGTTCATTAATTATTCTTTTTACTTCCAGACCAGCTATTTTTCCTGCATCTTTTGTAGCTTGTCTCTGTGCATCATTAAAGTATGCAGGTACTGTTATAACTGCTTCTTTAACTTCCTGCCCAAGATAATCTTCTGCAGTTTTCTTCATCTTTTTAAGAATTTCGGCAGCAACTTGTGGTGGAGCTAATTTCTTTTTATTAGCTTCAACCCATGCATCTCCATTATCAGCTTTAATAATTTTATACGGGACCATATCAGCATCTTGCTTAACAACTTTGTCTTCAAAAGTTCTACCAATAAGCCTTTTGATTGCATATAAAGTATTCTCAGGATTGGTTACCGCCTGTCTTTTAGCTGGAAGTCCAACCAGCACTTCATCATTATCAGTGTATGCAATGACTGAAGGAGTCGTTCTTCCTCCCTCGGCATTTTCAATAACTTTTTGTTGCTGGCCTTCGATTACAGCAACACAACTATTAGTTGTTCCTAAATCTATACCTATTATTTTTGACATATTTTTCCTCTCTAATTTTTAATAACTGTTACTCTTGCTGGTCTTAAAACTCTCTCGTGTAATTCCCAGCCTCTTTGAAAAACCTCACCAATTTGATTATCTTGTTTGGCTTTGTCTTGAGTCATACTTACTGCCTCATGTTTTTCAGGATTAAAATCTTCATTAACTGGATAGATGGGTCTCATTCCAAATTTATCAAGAGCTGCTTCAAAAGACTTTAAAGTTAGTTCAATACCCTCTTTGTCTTCTGAAGAGGTTTTTTTAGAAAAATTATTTAAAGCATGTTCTAGATTATCAATGATAGGAAGAAGCTCTCCCAATAACTTTTCTACTCCATATTTATGTGCTCTTTCTATTTCTGTAATTGATCTTTTAACCGCATTATCTAAATCAGCTGTCTTTCTTAATAATGCAGCCTCTAGTTCAGATATCTTATTAGATGCTTCTTCTAATTTAGAGTCATCGGCTAACTGAGATTCTTCATCAAAATCTTGATCAACAGAATTATCTAGCTCTTCATCTATTTTAACGTTATCTTTTATTACTTTTTTTGACATATTTTTTCCCAATACACCATATATTGGGGTTTATATGCTTAGTTCAAGTGGGTTTTTTGAAATTATGAATTAATTTTTCTTACGTATAAAACCATACTATGCTCAACTAATTCGAAACCTCTTTCTTGAGCAATCTCTTTTTGTCTTTGCTCAATAAGATCATCATTAAATTCATATATTGTTCCATCATCTAAAGAAACCATATGATCATGATGGTCATCAGAAATAACCTCATAGACAGCATGACCTTCTTCAAAATTATGTTTTTTGACGATGCCTGCTGATTCAAATTGAGTTAGGACTCTATATACAGTAGCTAAGCCAACATCATCACCTGCAGCAAGAAGCTGTTTATAGATATCTTCAGCACTCATATGTGCTTCTTCATTTTTAGTTAGCTCGAGAATTTCAAGAATACGAATCCTTGGGAGTGTTGCTTTTAATCCTGTCTTTTTTAACTCTTTGTTCTGATTTGACATTTTTTAAAAATATTACGATTTATATACAGAACAAAGTATAATCCATCTTGTCTAAATAGAAAGATAACTTTGACTAAATTAATTAATGAAGCCTCATAATAAAAATATTCTTACTGTAATCATTGCATCTTCTTTTTTATTTAGTTGCAGCACTTTTAGTTTTTATAATGTCCCTGTGGTCCAAGGCAATATTTTTACGGAAGAGGATACTGATAAGCTATCAAAAGGTTTAAATAAAGATCAGGTGAGATTTATTCTTGGAACCGCATTGGTGCAAGATCCCTTTCATAAGAATAGATGGGACTACGTTAACAAGGTAACTGTTGGTGATTTAGAAGTCTCAAATAAAAAATTAATCTTATACTTTAATTCTGATGAATTATTAGATAGCTGGATTATTGAAGATAATTCCTGATTAAACTTTATTTCGTCTTCTCTCTTTTGGATCTTGTTTTAAAGGTCTATATATCTCAACTCTTTGTCCTTCACTTAATCTATATCTTTCTGCTTTTGGCTTAAAAATTCCATCCAAAACCTCGCCATTAACACCAATAATTTTTTCGTGCTTTATTGAATCTATGACATTCTTGATTTTAGGCAATTCTAATATCTCTCCCACTGTTGAGCTTTCTGATACATCTAATGAAAAAAAGAACTTATTCTCTTCACCTTGATATGTAAAAAATATCTTCATGATACTTTTTTAAGAAAAGCACTAATAAATTTAGATGCAAATGTATCTATTAAACTTTGTTGCATAAATGGTCTTAACAAAATCGGGGCATTAAACTCTACAGAAAAAATAACTAAACAACCTAAATCTTTTTCTACAACTTTCCATGAAGCATCTAAAGAATTAAAGGGACCTTTCAATTGTTTTATATTTAATTCTGTTGGCATCTTAGAATTTCTAGATTCGATAAAGTAATCTTTATTAAAAAAATTAAAGTTTAATCTTCCAATGTCATAGTCTTTTGTTCTCGATAAAATTTCAGAATCAGTGCACCCGGGTAAAAAATTTTTATAATCTTCAAAATTTGAAATTAATTCAAAAACTTCTTTTGAATCCTTGGCTATAAATTCCTCATAATTAAAATTACTTGGCATTTAACCAAAAATTGCATTGTAGAAAATTATTGCGACTGAAACCGGTGCAACAAACTTAACAAAGAATCTCCAAATACCGAATAGGATAGGATTAACATGACCAATTTCTTCATTTATAAGATTTTTATCCATAAACCAACCAACAAAAATTGCTATCAACATTCCTCCTAATGGAAGTAGTATCTGATTAGCAATAAAATCCATAGAATCTAAAAAATTTCTTCCAGGGGTCAAATTAAAATCACTCCAAACATTGAAACTTAGGACCGTTCCTATTCCCAATGTCCAGGTAAGAAATGAAATTGATATGGCAGCTGATTTTCTACTCATGGAGCCTTCTTCAGAAATAAATGCAACTCCTGGTTCAAGCAATGATATAGATGAACTTAATGCAGCAACTGATAAAAGTATAAAAAATAATGGTCCTATAATTTGACCATAAGACATTTGATTAAAGGCAGTCTGAAGAGATTCAAATACAAGTCCTGGCCCGCTATTAGGCTCTAATCCAAATGCAAATATAATTGGAAATATTGCTAAGCCGGCAAATATAGCAACTAAAGTATCTAAGGAACCAACTGTAAATGAAGTTGGTATTATTTTTTGCTCTTTAGGCATATATGCTCCGTATGCCATTATTGAACCCATGCCTAAACTTAAGCTAAAAAATGCTTGCCCCATTGCACTTAAAAAAGTATTTGAGTCCACTTGAGAGAAGTCAGGTGCAAATAAAAATGAGAATGCTCTGCCAAAGCCACCACTTAAAATTCCATTTATGACCATGAAAACAAGTAATACTCCTAGCATAGGCATTAATATTTTAACCATTCTTCCAATACCTTTATTGATACCAGCGGAAACAATTGTTGCCGTTAGAAACATGAATAACGTATGCCAAGCTAATAGGTTTAAAGGAGAAGAAATAATATTTCCAAATTGTTCAGCTGAGTTAATTGCACCAGTTGATGTGGCAGCAATAAATATATAGTTTAGGCAGATTCCAGCTATCACACTGTAAAAAGACAATATTAAAATACCAGCTGCTATTCCACTCCAACCAACTATTTGCCAAGCCGAGGTGGTGTTAGAATCCCTTGCAACAAGCCTCATCGCATTAATTGGACTATTTCCAGATCTTCTTCCAATAATTATTTCACTAATCATTATTGGTATGCCTATAGCTAATATGCATAATAAATAAATAATTACAAAAGCTCCCCCTCCATTTGTGCCAGCTTTATAAGGAAAGCCCCATATATTACCTAGTCCAACTGCAGAACCCGTAGCTGCTAAAATAAAAGTCCATCTTCCTACCCATGAACCATGACTTTTAAGTTTTGAGAGCTTATCCATATTTATATCCTAAAAATAATCTAACTATAAGGGTTAACTATATAAGCAATAGTTACTAAAAAACAGATCGAAACTAAAACTGTCAGTTTTTTTCTTAGTTCTTTGTACTCTACTTTTTGATCAAAAAGAACATCTCTTTTACTTTCAAAATAATAAAACCCATTAAAACCTATAAGACATAAAAATAAAGCTGCCATTAAGTTTATAAATGTTATTGCTAAGATAAGGCATCCTAATAAAGAAAAAAATATTCCGTATATTAGATTTAAAGTTTGAGAAAAATTATTATCATTCCACCCCCAGGGGATGCCACCAAGAAATGAAAGAATAATTGCGCTATAAAGTGAAAGGGCTAAAATTGAATAATTTGCTAGGTCGCCGCCAATTATCCAAGGCATTACAGAAAAAAAACTAAATGGTACAAAGCCCATATAGCCTAGTGTTTTTTTTAATTCTATGATCTTCAAAGTTAATTAATTCCTATTAAGAGTTGCAGTTGTTTTTAGTGCATTCATAATAATGTTATGTCAAAGCAAAAAGACACAGTTATTGTAAAGAATAAAACCGCTTCAAGAAACTTCATTTTAAGTGACTCTTATCAAGCTGGAATTGTTCTAGAAGGCTGGGAAGTTAAATCACTAAGAAATAAGAAAGTAGATGTGAAAGATTGCTATGTAACCCTAAAAAATCGAGAAGCATGGTTGATTGGAATGAAAATAGATCCGCCAGCATCATTAAAGCATGATGTCATTGATCCTACGAGATCAAGAAAGCTACTCCTTCATAAAAAAGAAATTAAGAAACTTAGCGAAATCATAGAACAGAAAAGTCTTACATGTGTTTTGACTTCACTTTATTGGAAAGAAAATCATATCAAATGTGATATTTCTATTGGAAAAGGTAAAAAACATCGTGATCAAAGGCAAGATATTAAACAAAGGGATTGGGAAAGAGATCAAGGCAGAATTCTTAAAAATTCAAAGCTTAGGGGTTAATGAGGTATAATCTTGCTCCCAATGTGGGGGCGAACAGGGTTCGACGTTTCTACTGGACTCCGAAGCGCATGCCAAGATTGTGGTGATTCTTGTAAAACATACTACAAAAAATTTAGTTGCAAATAACGACAACTACGCTTTAGCAGCTTAATGCTAACCGGTGCAAAGATTGACTATGGTCTGAAGCATCGGCAAATTACATAGTCTAGCCAAGCTGTGTTGCTTGGACACAGTTTGGTTAAACTTAATCAAGCTCGCTTTTACACCCTGCTCCTCGGGTCGTTAAAGTTAAAAAGCCAATTGGGTGAGCTATGCATGTAGAAGTTAGGCTGAAGGATTAGCGGACGCGGGTTCAATTCCCGCCGCCTCCACCACTTATATATTATTTTCAAAAAATATGGACATGTCAGCTTTACATCATTAAACTACGCTCCACCTATGGCAAATTCAAAACAAACAATTAAAAGAGCCAAGCAAAATGTTTCAAGGAACAAGCTGAAGCAAGCTCAAAGATCTAAAGCCAGAACTGCTGTGAAGGCTGTCAGAGCTTCAATAGAAGCTAATGATCCTGTTAAAGCAAAAGAGGCACTTTTACAAGCTGAAAAGATCCTTGATTCAACAGCGTCAAAAAAAGTTCTTCATAAAAATGCTGCTGCAAGATATAAAAGTAGACTAAATAAAGCTGTGAAAGCTTTAGGCTAAATCAGATTTAATTATACTAATTTCATGGGTTAGAGCATTTATAAGCTCTTTCGTCCCTATACCTGTTGCGGCTGAAATAAAATAAACATTCTCTATTCCTAGCTTGCTGACCTCTGCTGGAATAGATTGCTGTAATTCATTTAATTTATTATCAGATAATAAATCTATTTTATTGCACACAACCCAAGCCTCTTTTTGGGTTAAATCTTCTTTATATGACTTCAATTCGTTTCTTAGTGCCTGAATTTGATCCACAGTAGAATTATTTTCATCTGGATATAAATCAATAAATAATAATAATAAGCCTGTTCTTGATATATGTTTCAAAAATTTTGTACCTAACCCTGCCCCTTCTGATGCACCCTCTATTAAACCAGGAATATCGGCTATAACATAACTTGAGTCAGAAGTTTGAATCGTTCCAAGATGAGGCCTTAATGTAGTAAAAGGATAGCTGCCTATTTTTGGCTTTGCAGAAGAAACTGTATTAAGAAAGGTAGATTTTCCTGCATTAGGCATCCCAACAAGACCCACATCAGCAAGTGACTTTAATTCTAATCTTATTAATCTTACCTCTCCCTCTTTTCCAGGTGTAGATTTGCGAGGAGCCTGATTTCTACTTGATTTAAATCGGGAATTACCCAAACCGCCTTCTCCTCCTTTTACAACTGTATAGAGTTGATTGATCTCACAGCAATCTAAAATCACTTCATTAGAAGCATCATCATAAATAACAGTACCTTGCGGAATATCTAAGACTAAATCTTCGGCTGCAGCGCCAGACATATTTTTTCCAGATCCCGGCTTTCCATTCCTTGCTGAGAAAACTCTAGTATTTCTAAAGTCAATAAGTGTATTTTTATTAAGATTGACTTTAAAGATTACATCTCCACCCTTTCCACCATCACCACCATCTGGTCCGCCAAAAGGAATAAATTTTTCTCTTCTAAAACTTATTGATCCTGCGCCACCATTTCCAGCCCTAACTTCGAGAAAGGCCTCGTCTATAAAATTCATGATATATAGGGGTTATTGTTGAGTAATAACGTTTGCAGTTTTTCTGCTCTTAGGACCTTTATAAGTAAACTGAACAACGCCTGCAGCTTTAGCAAACAATGTATCATCTTTGCCAATGCCGACATTTATCCCAGGATGAGTATTAGTTCCTCTTTGACGAATAAGAATTTCTCCAGCCTTTACAGTCTGCCCGCCATATCTCTTGACACCAAGCCTCTTAGCGTTCGAATCTCTACCGTTCTTACTGGAACCACCTGCTTTCTTATGTGCCATTATTTACTCACTAATTTAATTGATTTAATTTCTACTTGAGAATATCTAGCTCTATGGCCAACTTTTCTCATACTATGCTTTCTTCTTCTAAATCTTAAAATAGAAAGCTTTTCTGATTTAATAATATCTTTTACTTCAGCAGTTACTTTAACATTTGATAGGTATGGTTGCCCTATTTCAACGTTTTTATCATCTACATATAACAAAACATTATCAAATGTAATTTTTTTTCCAGGCTCATCAGACAACAAATCAACAGAAAGATATTCACCTTCCTCTATTTTATGTTGTTTTCCACCTGATTCTATAACTGCGTACATATTTATATTCCTAAAGGTGGCAAAATATACGCTTTAATGAGGAATTTATCAATAGTTATGTATAATTTTGATGGAAATAGGACATCTAATGAAATTGACAAATAACTCATATAAAAAAGAATTGAAACTAGTAAGTCAGTTAATAAAAAATGAAATAGTTGATGAAAAAATAATTCAGCAACTTTATAACTATATTTTTAAAAATAGCGGAAAGCAATTGAGGCCTCTTTTGAGTTTAATCGCGTCATCTCCTGATAAAAGAAAAACAAGAAAAAGGCTTAAAATAGCAGCAATAATAGAGCTCCTTCATACTGCAACCCTTGTTCATGATGATGTTGTTGATGAATCTCCTACCCGAAGAGGTATCGATACAATTAATAAAAATTGGACCAATTCGCATGGTGTCTTAATTGGAGATTTTATTTATTCAAAGGCTTTTATGTTGATGATTGGGTTATCAGATATGGAGATACTTGATGAATTATCTAAGGCTACAAATGATATTTCTAAAGGAGAGCTTATTCAATTAGATTTAATTGGAAAAAAGGATGTTTCATTAAGTGAGCTCATCAAGGTTAGTTATTTTAAAACTGGTAGGCTCTTTGAGGCTTCAGCAAAATGTGGAGCTATTTTGGCAAAAAAAGATGATAAACCCTACATTAATAATTTAAGTAATTTCTCTAAATATCTTGGAATTGCATTCCAAATTAAAGATGATATGTTGGATTATTCACTAAATTCCAAGCAGCTAGGCAAGCCCACTCTTCAAGATTTAAGTGAGGGGAAAATTACATATCCATTTTACTTTGCTTTAAAAAATGCAAATGTAAAAGATAAAAAATTTTTACTAAGCATACTAGGATCTAAAAAACATTATAAAAATTCAAAAATTATCGAAAAGATAGAACTTCTTGGAGGAATTAAACAAACAGAAAAACTTTTGAAAAGTTATATAACAAAATCTGTGAGCCTGGCTAAGAAAATTGATAACAAGCAAATTAGAGAAGAAATGTTAAACTTAAGTCAATTTTCTTATAACAGAACGAAATAATGTTTAAACCTCAAAACAATTACTCAAAACAAGAACTAATTCAGTGTTCTGAAGGAAAACTTTTTGGTCCTAATGATGGAAAATTACCATCAAGAGAAATGTTAATGTTCGATGATATATCTAATATTGATGATTCGAGTGGCGAGTTTGGGAAAGGTGCTATTGTTGCTCATCTTAAAATAAATCCAGAGCTATGGTTTTTTGATGTTCATTTTAAAGATGACCCAGTAATGCCTGGATGTTTAGGTCTCGATGCTATGTGGCAATTACTAGGTTTTTATCTTTTATGGAGTGGGCTTCCAGGAATTGGAAGAGCGCTTGGTGCAGAAAAAGTTAAATTCTTTGGTCAAGTCTTACCAACTTCAAAAATAGTAAGATATGAATTAGACATTAAAAGAGTAGTTAATAGAGGTGCTGTTGTTGGTTTAGCAAATGGCAATATGTTTGTTGATGATAGGCATGTTTATTCTGCTGAAAATCTTAAAGTCGGACTATTTAAAGATACAAGTAATTTTTAAAATGAAAAAAGTAGTAGTAACTGGATATGGAATTATTTCTTGTATTGGTAATTCAAAAAAGGAAGTTATTGAATCTCTTAAAGATGGGAAATCTGGGATATCTTTGAATCAATCATATGTTGATATGGGTTTTAGAAGTCATGTTTCTGGTTCAATTAATTTAAAACTTGAAGACTTGATAGATAGAAAATTATTGAGATTTATGAGTCATGCTTCAGCATACGCATACCTAGCAGCTCTTGAAGCTATTGCTATGGCAAATATTACAGAGGAAAATCTTAATTCTGTAAAAACTGGAATAGTTGCTGGATCAGGGGGCGCTTCGTCACAAAGTCAAATAATTGCCTCAGATATAGTAAGGGAAAAAAGTCCAAAAAGAATTGGTCCATATGCTGTAACTAAGACAATGGGAAGTACAGTATCAGCTATTTTAGGAACAGCTTTAAAAATAAAAGGGGTTAATTATTCTATATCTTCAGCTTGCTCTACTAGCGCTCATTGCATTGGACATGCAGCGGAACTAATTCAAAGTGGTAAACAAGATATGGTTATAGCTGGTGGTGGAGAAGATGAACATTGGACATCATCATCTATGTTTGATGCCATGGGAGCTTTGTCTTCATCAAAGAATGATGACCCTCAGAAAGCCTCACGTCCATTTGATAAAGACAGGGATGGATTTGTGATCTCTGGCGGTGCAGGAATAGTTATACTGGAGAGTGAAGAACATGCAAAAAAAAGAAATGCAAATATTTTGGCTGAGTTAAAGGGATACTTTGCTAACTCAGATGGTTATGACATGGTTGCTCCATCTGGAGAAGGTGCTGAAAGGTGTATGCTAGAAGCATTAAAGGTTTTTGGACAAAATGTGGATTATATAAATACTCATGGCACCAGTACCCCTGTTGGTGATATTGCAGAATTAAACGCAATAAAGCGAGTATTTAAAGAAAATGTTCCGATTATAAGCTCAACAAAATCTATGACAGGCCATTCATTGGGAGCAACTGGAGCCCAAGAAGCAATTTATTCGATAATGATGATGCAAGAAAGCTTTATTGCCCCTTCAATTAATATCGATGAGTTAGTGGATGAAGCAAATGGTTTAAACATTAATCTAGAGACATTAGATAAAAAAATAAATTCTGTTATGACTAATTCTTTTGGTTTTGGTGGGACTAATGCTAGCTTAATTTTTAGTAAATACTAATATAGTTTATATAAAGCTTCTTTAGTATAAGGAATAATATCTTTTATTCTTCCCTCTCTCATTTTAATAACCCACTCATAGTCCGCAAGGAGTGCTCGACCAACTGCAACCATATCGTATTTTTTATTAGATATATCACTAATAGCTTTATCAATATTTCTTGGAGATGCTGGAGCACTCATATCAATAAAATCAGAATCAAGGCCAACACTACCAACACTGATAGTTGGTAATCCAGTAAGTTTTTTTGTCCAAAATGCTAAATTTTCATCGGAGCCTTCAAATTCACTTTCCCAAAACCTTCTCATGCTTGAATGCAAATAATCTAGGCCGGCATCTACTGGCTGCTTAATCACTTTTAAAAGCTCTTCAGATGATGCTGCTAACTTTGCCTCATAATCCTGTTGTTTCCATTGTGAAAATCTTAATCCAACAATAAAATTATTACTAACATTTGATCTTATTGCTTTAACAATATTAGCAGCTAACTGAGAACGCTTTTCAATAGATCCTCCATATAAATCTTCTCTTTCATTGGTTCCTCTCCAAAAGAAATTATCAATAAGATATCCATGGGCGCCATGTATCTCAACTCCATCAAAACCAATTTCTTCACAATATTTTGCATCTGATGCAAAAGCATCAATAGTTTCTTTAATATCTTCAGAACTCATAGCATGAGCAACTCTTTTTCCAGGCCTAACTAGACCAGAGGCTGTGTGACCAGGCACTTCTGGATTTGGTCCCATACCAAGCTTTCTAAAACCACCACAATGCCATAACTGTGCTATTACAGCACCATCATGTTCTTTTATACCTCCAACAACCCTCTTCCATCCATCCCTTGCTTTTTCGCTATCTAACCTTGGGACATCAGGATAGGCGCTAGAAGCTTTATGACTAACCTCAACTCCCTCTGTAATGATTAGTCCAACATCAGCTTCAGCTCTCCTTTTGTAGTATGAAACAACTTCATTAGTGGGAATTCCTTCTGGAGACTGGTTACGAGTCATAGGAGCCATAGCAATCCTATTTCTTAACAAAGTATTTTTTATTTTGTAAGGTTCAAATAACATAGAAAAATTAGTTCACTTTTTTTCTTTAAACATACTCTTTCTCCATGGGAAGAAAGAGGGCATATCACTTGAAATTTTATTTACGTACTTTGCTTTTCTTTTTTCTAAAAAAGACATAACTCCTTCAACTGCATCTTCAGAAGCGCCCCTTGAGTTAATTGATTTACTATCTAAAATATGTGCCTCTTCTGGACTAGGCGCAGAAGACATGTCCCAAATCATATGCCTAGTAAGTGCAACTGATACTGGTGCAGTGTTAGAAATAAGCTTATAAGCAATCTTTTTTGTTTCCATCATCAAATTAGATGGCTCAACAGTATAATTAACGAGGCCAAATTTAAGAGCATCTTCTGCGCTAAATATTTCACCAGAAAAACATAATTCTAGAGCTTTAGATATGCCTACTATACGAGGCAAAAACCAACTAGAGCATGCGTCTGGGACAATGCCTCTTTTAGCAAAAACAAACCCATATCTTGCTGTTGTTGAGGCCACACGAATATCTGCTGCCAATTGAAGTGATGCTCCTATGCCCACTGCATCCCCATTACAAGCAATTAATATTGGTTTAAGGCAATTGAACATTCTTAGGGTTAAAATGCCTCCAGAATCTCTCTTAAAATCTGCATTGAAAGCATCTGAAGTATCAAACCCTGAATTAAAAGTTTCGCCGCCAGAAGATAAATCAGCTCCAGCACAAAAAGCCCTGCCCTCTCCAGTAATAATTACAGCTTTTATAGAATCTTTTGAATCGATATGATCAAATGCATCTAACATTTCAGACATCATTGTGACTGTAAATGCATTTAATTTTTCAGGGCGATTTAAAGTTATATAGCCAATAGATTCATCTTCTTGAAAATGAATAGTTTTATATTCTTCCACTTTGTAGCGCTTTAGAAAGGTATGTCTTCTTCTGATATCCCTGAACTATCACCATCAGGCAATGAGCTCGAGCTAGATTGATCCATTGAAGCATCATTATTCTGACTTGGGCGTGAATCTAAGAAATTAAATTGACTGCCAACTATCTCTGTTGTCCACCTATCATTGCCATCTTTATCTTGCCATTTTCTTGTCTGAAGCTTACCTTCAACATAGATCTTTGAGCCTTTATCTAAATATCTTTCTATAGTTTCAGCAGGTTTCCCAAAAAAAACAACTCTATGCCACTCAGTTTTATCTCTCATTTCTCCAGACTCTTTATCCTTCCATGATTCAGTGGTTGCAATAGAGAGGTTAGCTACAGCAGAATTAGTTGCTGTATATCTCATTTCGGGCTTTTGACCAAGATTTCCAATCAATATAACTTTATTTACGCCATTACTCATAATTACCTCTTATAATAATGTGTAAAGTTTAACCTAAATTTATTTAATCATCACTGGAATTTTTATTTCTTATGGATAGCATTTATATCAAAGGCGCCAGAACGCATAACCTTAAAGATATTAATCTTGAGATACCAAGAAATAAAATAATAGTCATAACAGGACTTTCTGGATCTGGTAAATCTTCATTGGCTTTTGATACTTTATACGCAGAGGGACAAAGAAGATATGTTGAATCTCTATCTACTTATGCAAGACAATTTCTTTCTTTGATGGAAAAACCAGATGTCGACCAAATTGAAGGTCTTTCTCCTGCTATTTCTATAGAACAAAAAGCAACTTCTCATAACCCAAGATCGACTGTTGGAACAGTTACTGAAATTTATGATTATTTAAGATTGTTATATGCAAGAATTGGAACCCCTAAATGCCCTGATCATGGTGAAGAATTAAAAGCAAAAACTGTTTCAGAGATGTGTGATGAAATATACAAAATAGAAGAAAATACTAAAATCATGATTTTAGCACCCTTGATTAGAGGTAAAAAAGGAGAGCATCTTGGTGTATATGAAGAATTGAGAAAAGAAGGCTACGTTAGAGTTAAGGTTGATGGCGTAGTTTATCCAATAGAAGAGTTTCCTGATCTAGAGAAAAACAAAAAACATGATATATCAGCTGTAGTTGATAGAATTATTGTTAAATCTTCAGATGAAAATAGAATTAGGTTGTCTGAATCGATAGAAAATGCTTTAAAGCTTACAAATGGAATAGTGAAGATCGAATCTATTGATTCTAATAATGTAGATCAGTTGTTTTCTTCAAATTTTTCTTGCTCTCAATGTGGTTACTCAGTTGCAGAATTAGAGCCAAGAATGTTTTCCTTCAATAATCCTTTTGGGGCATGCCAAAAATGTGATGGATTGGGCGTAATACAATATTTTAATGAAAAAAGATTAATTCCAAACGAAGAGGTTTCGATAAGCAATGGAGCAATAAAAAAATGGAATAGAAGAAATAGATTTTATTATCATCAGCTTAAATGTTTGAGTAAACATTATAAATTTAGTCTAGATACACCTTGGAAAGATTATTCAGATGAGTTAAAACATATTCTTTTATGGGGCTCTGATGAGCGAATTGATTTCTCCCATAGATTTAGAAGTGGCAGCAAAATAGTCAGAAAACATAGATTTGAAGGCATTATTCCAAATACAGAAAGAAGATTTAAAGAGACAGACTCAGATTACATAAGAGATAGACTTGCAAAGCTTATGTCTTCAAGCGCCTGTAATGAATGTCATGGATCAAGACTGAATAAGGAATCTAGAAATGTCTTCATAAACAAGACTCCTATATATGAGATTACTTCTTTAAGAATTTCAGATTCCTTAGGCTTTATGAAGGATATGAAGTTAACTGGTGCTAAGTTAAAAATTGCTGAGAAAATTTTAAAAGAGATTATTGACCGCTTATCTTTCTTGGCTGACGTTGGATTAAATTATTTAACGCTTGAAAGAAGTGCAGAAACGCTATCAGGCGGTGAAGCTCAAAGAATAAGATTAGCAAGTCAGATAGGTTCTGGTCTTGTAGGAGTTACTTATGTTCTCGATGAACCTTCAATTGGATTACATCAAAGAGATAATGCAAAACTTATAAAAACATTAAATCATCTTAAAAGCCTAGGTAACACTGTTATTGTTGTAGAACATGATGAAGAAGCAATAAGAAGTGCTGATCATATAATTGATATTGGGCCAGGTGCAGGAAAACATGGGGGTGAAATCTGTGCCTCAGGAACATTAAAAGATATTCTTAATAATGAAAAATCTATAACTGCACAATATCTTTCAGGACAAAAAGAAATAGCTATACCAAAAAAACGCTTAAAACCAGGAACTGATTTTATTTCAATAGTAAAAGCATCTGAAAATAACCTTCAAGATGTTACTGCTAATATTCCGGTAGGCTTATTTACTTGTATAACTGGTGTCTCTGGATCAGGTAAATCATCGCTAATTAATCAAACTTTGCTTCCTATTAGCTCTTTCGTTTTAAATAAAGCCAAACTTGCTAAAGAAATTAATTGTGAAAAGATTGATGGTTTAGATCATTTAGATAAAGTAATTAATATTGATCAGTCTCCAATAGGAAGAACTCCCCGCTCTAATCCTGCAACATATACTGGGCTTTTTTCTTACATAAGAGACCTATTTGCTGAAACAGTTGAGGCTAAATCAAGAGGTTATAAGCCCGGTCGATTTAGCTTTAATGTAAAAGGCGGAAGATGTGAAGCTTGTCAGGGTGATGGCGTAACTAAAGTAGAAATGCATTTTTTAGCAGATGTTTATGTTTTATGTGATGTATGTAATGGGCAAAGATATAATGAGCAAACTTTAGATATTAAGTATAAAAACAAAAATATTAGTCAAGTCTTAAATATGACTGTAGAAGAAGGTTTAGATTTTTTTGATGCTATCCCAAAAATAAAAAATAAACTATCGACTCTTAATGATGTTGGGCTTGGTTACATAACTCTAGGGCAGTCTGCTATTACCCTGTCAGGAGGAGAAGCTCAGCGCATAAAATTAGCGAAAGAATTGTCAAAAAGAAGTACTGGTAAAACTTTATTTATTTTAGATGAGCCTACTACAGGTCTTCATTTTGCAGATATAGAACTGCTTCTAAAGGTTTTAGAAAGACTTAAGTCCCAAGGAAATACCATTGCGGTTATAGAACATAATTTAGATGTTATAAAGACAGCAGATTGGGTGATAGATCTCGGCCCTGAAGGCGGTAGTGAAGGAGGAAAAATTATTGCTGAAGGAACTCCAGAAGATATTGCTAAAGTAGAAAATTCTTATACAGGAATTTATTTAAAGGATATGCTTAAAAGTTAAGCAACGTTATCTTCTTTAAGTTCTGGCTCTTCAATAACATCATTTTCCTCTGGCCTATCGACTAATTCAATATATGCCATATCAGCCTTATCACCTGGTCTAAAACCAGCTTTTATTATCCGGGTATATCCGCCACTCCTATCTTTTGCATTAATAGCAACAGATGAAAAGAGCTTACCAACTGCTTCATCAGATCTTAATCTATTAAATGCTAGCCTTCTATTAGCAACGTTATCAACTTTAGCCATAGTTATTAATGGCTCTATTGTCATTCTTAACTCTTTTGCCTTAGCTAAAGTTGTTCGAATAATCTCCCTTTCAATCAAAGCAATAGATAAATTTTTAAGCAATGCCTTTCTATGAGATGAATTTCTATTTAATTTTCTGCCAGCTTTTCTGTGTCGCATATTTTTAACCTAATGGAGGCCAATTCTCAACCACCATTCCTAGTGATAAGCCTTTTGATGCTAAAACATCTTTGATTTCATTTAATGATTTCTTTCCAAGATTTGGTGTCTTTAATAAATCAAATTCCGATCTATGTATTAAATCTCCAATTAAGAAAATGCTTTCAGCTTTTAAACAATTAGTAGATCTAACAGTCAATTCTAATTCTTCAATAGATCTAAGTAAGAGAGGATCAAAATCATTCTGATCTTTCTTAGCTTCCTGTTCAGCAATTGCATCTAAATCTACGAAGGCTGCTAATTGTTGCTGTAGGATTGTTGCACAATGTTCTATAGCCATTTTAGGATCGATAGTTCCATCAGTTTCTAATTCAATTATGAGCTTATCGAGATCTGTACGTTTCTCAAATCTTGCATTATCTATTGAATAAGCAACTCTTCTAACTGGACTAAATGAAGCATCTACTTTTAAAGCTCCAATAGATGAATCTTCATCATCTCTTGAGTCAGCAGGCTCGTAACCTCTTCCAGTTTGAACAGTCACTGACATTTTAAGAGGTACTTTATCAACAATAGTTGCAATGTGATGCTCAGGGTCAACCAGCTCAACATTACCAGGAACTTCAAAAGATGCTGCTGAAACCTCACATGGTCCTGCTATATCTAATACTAAAGTTGCTGAAGTACCCTCGATGACCTTAACAGGTAAATCTTTTAGATTTAGAAGAATATCTATAACATCTTCCCTAACCCCTTCAATGGTTGAATATTCATGAGCAACTCCTTCAATAGTTGCATCTGTAACAGCTGCACCAGGCATTGAAGATAATAAGATCCTTCTTAAGGCATTACCTAGCGTATGTCCAAATCCTCTCTCTAGAGGCTCTAGTGTTACTTTTGAAACATTTAATCCAGCATCGTCTACTTGGATATCTGTTGGGACTAATAAGTCTATTACTGATGTTTGCATAATTTTCCCTTCCTTATAAATTTTATTACTTAGAGTAAAGCTCAACAATTAAGTTTTCATTAATTTCTGTACTTAGCTCAGTTCTATCTGGAACATTTCTAAATACACCTTTTAAATTCTTATCATCTACCTCTACCCAATCACACTCTTCTCTCGAGGCTGCTAGTTTTAAAGCAGCTTGAATTCTTAAATGGCCTTTTTTTGATTCTCTAACTTCAATCTCATCACCAGCCTGAACTTGGTAGGATGGTATATTTACTGTTTTACCATTTACGCTAAATGCTTTATGTGAAACCATTTGCCTTGATTCAGCTCGAGTACATCCAAAACCAAGTCTATAAACTACATTGTCTAATCTTTGCTCTAATAAAGATAAAAGATTTTCGCCAGTATTTCCTTTTGAAGAAGCTGCTTTTTTATAATAGTTCCTAAATTGTTTTTCTAAAACACCATACATTCTTCTAACTTTTTGCTTTTCTCTTAACTGAAGTCCGTAATCAGAAAGTCTCCCTCTTCGTGCACCTTGAGCAGCACCAGGAGGTGACTCCATATTGCATTTTGACTCTATAGCCCTTACTCCACTTTTTAGGAAAAGATCTGTGCCTTCTCTTCTAGATAGCCTTAATGATGGTCCTCTATATCTTGCCATTTAAATCTCCTTAAACTCTTCTCTTTTTCGATGGTCTGCAACCATTATGTGGAAGCGGGGTAACATCAGTAATACTTTTAATCTTTAAACCACAGGCATTAAGTGATCGAATTGCAGATTCTCTTCCGCCTCCCGGACCTTTAACTTTTACATCTAAATTGATCATGCCAAATTCTTTTGCTGCAGTTCCAGCCTTTTCAGCTGCTATCTGTGCTGCAAAAGGAGTACTTTTTCTTGAGCCTTTGAATCCAGATCCTCCTGAAGTTGCCCAACAAATTGTATTTCCTTGTTTATCTGTAATAGTTACTATTGTGTTATTAAATGAAGAATGTATATGTGCTACACCTTCATTGACTACTTTTTTTGATTTTTTGCCTTTTACTGCCATTTAATTAACCTCTCATTGGTTTTTTTACACCTTTACGTGTTCTAGCATTCGTTTTAGTTCTTTGTCCTCTAGTAGGAAGTTTTCTTCTATGCCTTATGCCTCTATAACTTCCTAAATCCATTAATCTTTTAATATTGGTACTTACATTTCTTCTAAGGTCCCCCTCTACTACAAGAGTACCAATTGCTGTTCTTATTTTTTCTACCTCATCCTCACTTAGGTCTGAAACCTTTCTTGTAAAATCTATTTTAAGATCGTTACAGATGTCTTGTGCTGTTTTTCTACCAATACCAAACACATGGGTCAGTGATATCTCAACATGTTTATTTTCTGGGATATTTACACCCGCGATTCTTGCCATAATTTATCCTTGCCTCTGTTTATGTTTAGGGTCAGAACTGCAAATAACATAAAGAACTCCATTACGTCTTACAATTTTACAATTTCTGCATATTTTTTTGACTGATGCTCTTACTTTCATATTACCTTCTATAGTTTTTTAAATTTGCTTTCTTCATTAAAGATGAATATTGACTAGACATCATGTGAGATTGAACTTGTGCAATAAAGTCCATTAATACAACAACAATAATCAATACCGAAGTTCCACCAAAATAAAATGATACTCCTGCAAAATTAATTAATGCCAATGGTAATAAACATATTAGTGTTAAATATATTGCGCCAAATACGGTCAGTCTTGCAAGTACGCTATCTATGTATTGTGCAGTTTGTTCTCCTGGTCTTATTCCTGCTATGTATGCCCCTGACCTTTTTAAATTATCAGAAACTTCTCTAGTATTAAATGTCAACGCCAGCCAAATAAAACAAAATGAAATTATCAATGCTGAAAAAACTAAAATATATAAAGGCTGTCCAGGTGTTAACGCTAGTGAAGCTGTCTGTAAAAAGCTGGTGCCTTCGCTTTGTCCAAACCATGATGCTAATGAGGCAGGAAAAAGTAAAAAAGTGCTTGCAAAAATTGCCGGAATAACTCCAGCCATATTTACTTTAAAAGGCAGATGACTAGACTGAGCTTGCATTAGTTTTCTACCTTGTTGTCTTTGAGCATAATTCACTGTTATTCGTCTTTGTCCTCTTTCAATAAAGACAACAACCGCTATGACAACCATAGCAAGAACAGCAATAGCAAGAAGTAGTAATATATTTAAATCGCCTTGTCTAGATTGTTCTAATGCCTGACCGATAGCGCCTGGTATGCCTGTTAATATGCTAGTAGCAATGATAAGAGATATGCCATTACCAATACCTCTTTCAGAAATCTGCTCCCCAAGCCACATAAGGAATACAGTACCTGCAACTACTGAGAATACTGCCGAAGCAAAAAAAGCAGCCCCAGGAGCATAAGCAAGTCCACTGCTGCTTAAAGTGACAGCTAAAGCGGATGCTTGTATAAATGCAAGAACTACTGTGCCATATCTAGTATATTGAGTAATCTGGTTTCTTCCAGCCTGGCCATCTTTTTTTAGTTCCTGTAGATATGGAATTGAGTTGGAGAATAACTGCATAATAATTGCTGAAGATATATAAGGCACAACATTAAGCGCAAATATACTCATTCTTTCTAATGCACCGCCAGAAAATAAATTAAACATATCTAAAAGAGTGCCTTGATTCTGCTCAAATAAAGAAGATAACCTGTCTGGATCAATACCTGGAATTGGTATATGTGTACCCAATCGATAGACAAGAATAGCTACAAAAACAAATCGTAGTCTTTTCCATAAATCGCTCATACCCTTTCCTTGATCAGCCATTTGTTATTCCGCTACGGACCCTCCAGCTTTTTCAATTGATAATTTAGCTCCCTTTGTAACTTTGATACCAACTACATTAATTTTTGATGATATTTCAGTATTACCAAATATTTTTACCTTACTAATTTTTTTACTTATTATTTTATTTTCTTTGAGTGAGTTTATAGACACTTCTTTCATGCCTTCAAGTAACTTAATATTTACCTCTTTTAATAAATTATTCTTTCTAGAGGAGAATCCAAATTTAGGGACCCGCTGTTGTAATGGCATTTGTCCGCCTTCAAAGCCAGGTCTAACATTGCCGCCAGATCTCGATTTTTGACCTTTATGTCCCCTTCCTGCTGTTTTGCCAGTTCCTGAACCAATACCTCTTCCAACTCTCTTTCTATTTTGGCTAGTGCCTGAATTAGATAAGGTATTAAGGGCTAATTTATTTGTATTTTCTTCAGTCATTATTAACTATCCATTACTTCAAGCATGTCAGAAATCTTATTCATCATTCCTCTATTGCTAGGTGTATCTATTATCATTACAGTTTGATTTAATTTTTTAAAACCTAGTCCTTTTATACAAAGCTTATGCGATTTCATTCTGCCAATACCGCTTTTGATTAATTTAATTTTTATTGTCTTTTCTTTGCTCATAATTCTTCTTCTGATGATTTACCGCGTCTTGATGCAACTGTTTTAGGTGACTCCATTGAACTTAAAGCATTAATTGTTGCTCTAACAACATTAACTGGATTTGTTGATCCATAGCATTTTGCTAAAACGTTTTGAACTCCAGCAAGCTCTAAAACTGCTCTCATTGCTCCTCCAGCAATAATGCCTGTACCTTCTGAAGCAGGTTGCATATAGACATTTGCTGAATTATGTTTAGCCTTAATTGGATACCATAAAGTTGTATTATTTAATTCAACATCTATCATGCTGCGCCTAGCATTCTCCATAGCTTTTTGAATTGCAATAGGAACTTCTTTGGCTTTACCCCTTCCAAATCCAACTCTGCCCTTACCATCACCAACAACAGTTAAAGCAGTAAATCCAAAGATTCTTCCACCTTTGACAACCTTAGCAACTCTGTTAACTTGAACAAGCTTCTCTTCAAGAGCGTCTTGTTGTTGTCCTGCAGTATTTAAATTTTCTTGTTTCATATTTAATTAAAACTCCAAGCCAGCTTCTCTGGCAGAATCTGCAAAAGCTTTAATGCGACCATGATATTTATAACCCGATCTATCAAAAACCACTTTCTTAATACCATTTTCTAAAGCTCTTTCCGCAATCTTTTTGCCTAAATCTTTAGCACTATCCATATTATTATTCTTAGATTTAGCATCTTTCTCTACAGTAGAGGCTGATGTAATAATGTTTGATCCAAGATTATCAAAAAGTTGTGCATAAAAATTCTTTGATGATCTGTATACACTTAATCTGGGTGTAGCTTGTTCACGAATCTTCATACGTGTTCTTTTAGCTCTTCTTAATCTAGATATATTTTTTTCACTCATTCTTATGCTCCAGCAGCCTTTTTAGCTTCTTTTCTCTTAATCACTTCATCCGCATACTTCACGCCTTTGCCTTTATATGGTTCAGGTGGCCTAAATGCTCTAATTTCTGCAGCGGCTTGACCTAAAGCTTGCTTATTATGACTACTTAAAACTACTTCAGTTTGAGAAGGAGTCTCAACACTAACATCCTCAGGAAGCTGATATTTTACTGGATGAGAAAAACCAAGACTAAGTTCAAGAAGTTTGCCTGAGGCTTTTGCTCTGTAACCAACTCCAACTAACTGAAGCTTCTTTTGAAAACCCTCTGAAACTCCAATCACCATATTATTAACTAAAGCTCTTGTCGTTCCAGCTAAAGCAACAGACTGTTGAGATTCTTGATATTGAACAGTGATTATATTTTCCTCGTAATTTAATGAAACTGAATCTGGTATCTTGAAATTTAGATTTCCTTTAGAGCCTGAAACTTCAATAATTGAGTTTTCAATACTTACTTTTACAGAATCTGGAATAGTTATTGGATTTTTTGCAACTCTAGACATGATTAAAATACCTCGCAGAGGACCTCTCCTCCGATATTCTTTGCCTTAGCTTCTTTATCAGTCATTAAGCCTTGATTGGTTGAAATAATATACATACCTAACCCGTTTTTGACTGGTTTCAAGTCCTCTGGACCTGAATACCTTCTAAGACTGGGTTTGCTGATTCTTTTTAAATCTTTAATTGCTGGCTGTGAATTGAAATACTTTAGAACAATATTAATTGAAGCTTTATTATTATCTTCTTCTACTTTTTCACAACCTTTTATATAGCCTTCATTAACAAGAACATTTACAAGCTCATGTTTCATCTTTGAATATGGCGCAGAAACTTCTACCTTTCCTCGCATTAAGCCATTACGAATTCTGGTTAAACAATCTGATATAGGATCTTGAAAACTCATATTATTACCAACTTGATTTAACTAAACCTGGAATATCACCTCTCATAGCTGCTTCTCTTAGCTTAATTCGGCTAAGGCCAAATTTTCTATAGACAGCATGTGGTCTTCCAGTTATTGAACATCTTCTTACAACCCTCGAAGCGCTAGCATTTCTAGGTAATTTCTGAAGCTTTCTATATGCTTCTGATCTCTCTTCATCACTAGCATTCATATTCTTAAAAATAGCTTTTAATTCAGCTTTCTTGGCAGCATATTTAGCTACAGTTTTTTTTCTTTTTTCTTCTCTTGCAATCATTGATTTCTTAGCCATATATCTACCTACTTCTTAAATGGGAATTCTAATACTTCTAGTAAAGCTTTAGCTTCATCTTTTGTATTTGCTGAAGTATTGATGCATATATCCATACCTCGAATATTATCTATATTGTCATAATTAATTTCTGGGAAAATAATTTGTTCTTTTATTCCAAAACTGTAATTTCCCTGGCCATCAAACGATTTTGGATTTAAGCCTCTAAAGTCTCTTTCTCTTGGGATAGCAATATTTATCAATCTTTCAACAAAGTCATACATTCTTTCGCCTCTCAGAGTTACTTTGCAACCAATTGGGTACCCTTCTCTAATTTTAAAACTGGCTACAGATTTTCTTGCTTTCGTAGTGACTACTTTTTGACCTGAAATAGCTTCCAAGTCAGCTACTGCGGAAGTTAAATGCTTCTTATCAGTTAATGCCTGACCAACACCCATATTTATTACAACTTTTTTCAATCTTGGTACAGCCATAACATTAGACATGCCAAGTTTTTCTTGTAAAACAGGGACCATTTCTGTATTGAATTTTTGTTTTAAATTAGCCATTTAACTTATTTCCACGTCGTTAGATTTATATAATCTAATTTTTTTTCCATTTTTGTCTGTTGAATACTTAATCTTATCTGCACCCTTCTTTTTTGGATTCCAAATGGATACATTAGATAAATCAATTGCAGCTTCCTGTTCAACAATTCCTCCAGCAATTCCCATTTGAGGGTTTGGTTTAGTGTGTTTCTTAACCATATTTATCCCTGAAACAATTACTCTATTATTGCTTTTCATTATTTTTCTAATATTGCCTTTTTTACCAATATCCTTACCAGCGATTACTACTACTTCATCACCAGCTTTAAGTTTTGTATTTGTACTATTAAATTTATTCATTATAAAACTTCAGGTGCTAAGGATAATATTTTCATAAAACTTCCATCCCTTAACTCTCTTGTCACAGGACCAAAGACCCTTGTTCCTATAGGAGCTTTTTGATTATTAAGTAAAACTGCAGCATTCTCATCAAATTTTATTAATGAGCCATCTCTTCGTCTTACACCCTTCTTTGTTCTAACTATTAAAGCATCAACAACTTGTCCTTTTTTAACTTTACCGGTAGGAATAGCTTCACGAACAGCAACCTTAATAATGTCTCCAATATTTGCATAACGTCTTTTTGATCCACCAAGAACTTTAATGCACATTACACTTCTAGCTCCGCTATTGTCTGCAATCTTAAGAATTGTTTGCATTTGTATCATTATGCTGACTCCTCTGACGAATCTTTTTCGACTGATACTTTATTCTCATTCTTAATATCTTGATCAGAAACGAGCACCCATGTTTTGCTTTTTGAAATAGGTCTGCATTCTTTAACAGTAACCATGTCTCCGATAGCAGCTTCATTTAAAGCATCATGAGCATGAACCTTAGTTGTACGTTTCATAATCTTTCCATAAAGAGGATGGCGAACTTTTCTTTCGACCTTAACAGTAATTGTCTTATCTGCCTTATCAGAGACAACAACTCCTGTAAGAAGTCTTGGATTTGAAGATTCCATTATTTGCTTTCCTTATTTTTCATTTCAGTAATTAGAGTCTTAATTCTTGCAACTTTTCTTCTATTAATTTTTAGAAGATTTGTCTCGTTCAGTTGTCCTGTTTTATGCTTAATGCGCATAGTAAATTGCTCAGCTCGAACTGCTGCAAGCTCTTGATCTAATTGATCTAAATCTTTTTTTCTTAAATCTATTAACTCTTTACTCATTGTTAATCCTTTTGTATGAAGCGAGTTTTAACTGGTAATTTTGCAGCAGCTAACTTAAAAGCCTCTCTAGCAAGTTCTTCCGTTACTCCAGCCATTTCAAACATAACTTTTCCTGGTTGCACTAATGCAACCCAGTACTCTACATTTCCTTTTCCTTTCCCCATTCTTACTTCAAGAGGTTTTTTTGTTATAGGCTTATCAGGGAATAATCTTATCCAGATATTACCTCCTCTTTTTATATGCCTTGTCATTGCTCGTCTAGCAGCTTCAATTTGCCTTGCGGTTATTCTTCCTCTATCAGCTGCAACAAGCCCAAATCTTCCGAAAGCTACAGAATTACCATTTTGAGCAAGGCCTCTATTTCGGCCTTTATGCATTTTCCTAAATTTTGTTTGTTTTGGCTGTAACATAATTTTTAATAGTTATTTATCATCTTGTTTAAAAGGATCATCCATTACTTCACCTTTAAATACCCAAACTTTAACTCCAATAATTCCATAGGTAGTTAAGGCTTCTGCTGTTCCATAATCAATATCTGCTCTTAAAGTATGTAGCGGTACTCGTCCCTCTCTATACCATTCAGTTCTAGCTATTTCAGCACCATTTAATCGACCTGAAACTTCTATTCTTACACCTTTAGCGCTTTGTCTTAGAGCACTTTGAACTGTTCTTTTCATGGCTCTTCTGAACATTACTCTTCTTTCTAGCTGCTGAGCTACACCTTCAGCTAAAATCGTTGCATCTAAATCAGGTTTCTTTACCTCTTTAATATTAATTTGAGTCGATTTCCTAACTATTTTTTCTATAGCTTTTTTTAGATTTTCTATTTCCTCGCCTCTTTTTCCAATAATGATTCCTGGTCTAGATGTGTAAATAAATACAACAAAATTATCAGCAGATCTCTCTAGTTCAATCTTGCTTACAGATGAAAATTTTAATCTCTTCTTTAAAAATTCTCTTACTTTTAAGTCCTGTACTAAGTTTTCAGGGAATGACTTGCCTTTTGCATACCAATTTGCATTATGCTTTTTGACAACCCCTAATCTAAAACCATTTGGATGAACTTTTTGTCCCATTATTTCTCCTGATCAGCAAGTATGATTTCAATATGGCAAGTTGGCTTAATAATCCTATCAGCTCTTCCTCTTGCTCTTGGCTTCATGCGCTTTAATCTCATTCCTTGGTTAACAATTATTGATTTAATAACTAATAAATCTATGTCTGCTTTTTCATTATTCTCAGCATTTGCAATAGCTGACTCTAGTAATTTTTTAATAACAGCAGAGCCTTTTTGTTTATTAAACACTAGAAAATCTAAAGCATCCTGAACTGATTTACCTCTTACAGCATTAGCTACAAGTCCTGCCTTTTGAGGCGATAATCTTGTTCCTTTTAAATACGCTCTAGTTTCCATTATTTTGTCTTCCTATCGCCTGAATGCATCTTAAATGTTCTCGTAATGGCGAATTCACCTAGTTTGTGTCCAACCATATCTTCATTAATATATACAGGAACATGTTGTCTGCCATTGTGAACAGCAATTGTTAAACCTACCATTGAGGGAACAACCATAGATCTTCTTGACCATGTTTTAATTGGTCTTTTATCGTTAGATGCATTGGCCGCATCAACTTTCTTCTCTAAAGAAAGATCAACGAATGGGCCTTTTTTTAATGATCTTGGCATAATTACTTCCTAGTTCCTTTTCTTCTGATAATTAAATCATTTGTTCTCTTATTTTTTCTTGTTTTATAACCTTTCGTGGGTACTCCCCATGGAGTTGAGGGGTGTCTTCCGCCAGAGGTTCTTCCTTCACCACCTCCGTGAGGGTGATCTACAGGGTTCATAGCGACACCTCTAACAGTTGGTCTAACGCCTCTCCATCTTTTAGCACCAGCTTTTCCTAATGATCTTAGATTGTGTTCGCTATTGCATACTGTACCTAATGTAGCTCTGCAATCTGCTAGAACTTTTCTTGTTTCACCCGATTGAAGTCTTAGAGTTACGTATATGCCTTCTTTTGCAATTAATCTAGCTGAAGTTCCGGCACTTCTGGCAAGCTGGGCTCCTTTCAGGGGTTTTAATTCAATACAATGCACATTTGTTCCTAAAGGAATATCTTTAAGCATCATAGAATTACCAGTTTTAATCTCTGCAGAGTCAGAAGATATAATTTCATCTCCAACTCTTAATTTTGCTGGAGCAATAATATATCTTCTTTCTCCATCTTTATATTTCAGCAAGGCGATATGGGCGGTCCTGTTAGGATCATACTCAATGGTTTCAACAACAGCTGCTATATCTAACTTATCTCTTTTAAAATCAATAACTCTATAATGCTGCTTATGTCCGCCCCCTTGATGACGAACAGTAATTCGACCATTATTATTTCTTCCGCCATTCTTAGATTTAGGCTGAAGAAGACCTTTAAAAGGTTTGCCTTTGTGTAGATCAGATTTAACTGAAATAACATGCCTTCGAGCAGGACTAGTCGGTTTGGCCTTTACAATAGTCATTTTAATTCATTCCCTCAAATTGAATATCTGAATCTTGGCTTAAGGTTACAAAAGCTTTTTTGTAATTAGATCTTTTGTATGTACCTGTTCTATTTCTTTTTGTCTTTCCTTTAACAACAGATGTGGTTACAGCTATAACTTCAACCTTAAAAAGCTCTTCAACAGCTTGTTTAATCTCTCTTTTATTTGCATTAAGATCAACCTTAAATATAACTTGCTTAAATTTTTCATTAAGTCGTGCTGATTTCTCAGTTATTATTGGAGCTTTAATTAATGTAAAAAGTTTCTCATTTAACATTAGATCCACTCCTCTATTAATTTAAAAGCTGCAGCAGTGACAGCAACTTTGTCAGATTTTAATAAAATTACTGGGTTTATTTCTTTAACAGTTATAACATCAACATTTGGTATATTCCTAGCTGATAAATAAAAATTTGAATCAAAATTATCTGTAATGAACAATACTTTACTTAAAGAAAAGTCTTTAAGGAACTTTGCAATCTCTTTAGTTTTTGGTTTGTCTAAGACTGGTGTTTCTATTGCAACTAATTTTCCTTGCCTTAATAACTCTGAAAAAATTGATCTTAAGGCTGCTCGGTACATTTTCTTGTTTATTTTCTTGCTATAGTCTCTTGGAGTTGCTGCAAAAGTTACACCACCACCTCTCCATAATGGACTTCTGATTGTTCCAGCACGTGCTCTTCCAGTTCCTTTTTGTCTGTATGGCTTTTTGCCTCCACCTCTTACTTCAGAACGTGTTTTTTGTTTTGCAGATCCTTGTCTAGATCCAGCCATATAGCTTACAACAGCCTGATGAACTAATGATTCATTAAAGTCTTTACCAAAAGTTGCTTCAGAAATTGTAATGCCTGATTTTTTTGCTGATGATGTTAATAAATCTATTTTCATTTTTTCTTTACTGATGGTTTGATTTTTAGTTCAGATCCATTAAAGCCAGGAACTGCTCCTTTTATATAAAGGACACTATTTTCTATATCCAAGTCAACTATCTTTAAATTTTGAACAGTGGTTGTTGCATTACCCATATGCCCTGACATTTTTTTTCCTTTCCAAACTCTTCCAGGAGTTTGACATTGGCCAATTGAACCATGAGCTCTGTGAGATAATGAGTTACCATGGGTTGCATCCTGCATTGCAAAATTATGACGCTTAATAACTCCAGCATATCCTTTACCTTTTGAAGTGCCTGTAATGTCGACATGTTGTCCAGCCTCAAAGACATCAGCAGTTAAATGCTTTCCAATTTGAAACTCTGCAATATTTTCAACATCAGTTCTGAACTCAGCTAGGCTACCTGGTTCAAGATTAACTTTCTTAAAGAATTCTTTCGTTGATTTAGTTAGATTATTTGATTTTTTTGTTTTTGAAACTACTAGAGCGTCATATCCATCTCTTTGTTCGGTTTTAATATCTGCAACAAAATTACCTGCAACTGAGACAACAGTTACCGGTATAGAAGTTCCGTCTTCTTGAAAAAGACGTGACATTCCAGATTTTTTTCCTATTAAGCCAGTGCTCAATTTTCTCTCCTTTTTACGGGGCTATTAACCCTCTATGGCCGCTAAAGCGTTAAAAATTATTAACCTAAACTTATTTGGACATCAACACCAGCTGATAAGTCTAGTTTCATTAATGCATCAACTGTCTTATCAGTAGGCTCTACTATATCCATAAGCCTTTTATATGTAACTATTTCGTATTGATCTCTAGCATCTTTATCTTTATGCGGAGAAGTCAATATTGTTGTTCTCTCTTTTTTTATAGGCATTGGAATTGGACCTTTCACTAATGCACCAGTTTTCTTCACAGTTTCTACAATTAATTTTGCAGATGCATCTATCAATCTATAATCGAAAGCCTTAAGCCTAATTCTGATTGATTGATTCTCCATTGTTCCTATTTTTACCTATTTATTTTTTCAATTACCACGGTGCGTAAATCGCAAAATGTGGCGTATTCTAAGCCCCTAAGAGCAGTACTGTCAACAAAATTGAACAGTTTTATCTATTATGTTTTAGGACGATTTCAGCCCTTCAGCGATATTACTTGGAACTTCACCATATTTAGTGAATTCCATAGTAAAAGTTGCTCTCCCTTGTGTTTGAGATCTTAAATCTGTTGCATAACCAAACATTTCTGCAAGAGGCACTTCAGAGGACACTTCTTTACCCGAAGTAATATCATCCATTCCTAAAATTATCCCTCTTCTTCTATTAAGATCTCCAACTACATCACCCATATGATCTTCTGGAGTTACTACCACTACCTTCATAATTGGTTCCAATAAGGCTGGTTTTGCTTTATTTGCTCCATCTTTTAAAGCCATTGATCCTGCAATTTTAAATGCCATTTCGTTAGAATCAACATCATGAAAAGATCCATCATAAAGAGTTGCTCTTAAAGCAAGCAGCGGATATCCTGCAATAACACCGTTTTGCATTTGTTCTTGTATGCCTTTATTTACAGCTGGTATATATTCCTTAGGGATAACTCCACCAACAATTTTATCTACAAATTCATATTCATCATCAAGCCCTAGTGGTTCTAGTTTTAACCAAACATGACCATACTGGCCTTTACCGCCACTTTGTCTTACAAATTTTCCTTCAACGTCAACTGTTTCTTTGATTGTTTCTCTATAAGCAACTTGTGGCTTGCCAATATTTGCTTCTACAGAAAACTCTCTTCTCATTCTATCAACAAGAACATCTAAATGAAGTTCACCCATTCCAGAAATAATTGTTTGACCAGACTCTTCATCACTAGTAACTCTAAAAGAAGGATCTTCTTGTGCTAACTTACCTAATGCCATAGACATCTTTTCTTGATCTGGCTTTGACTTAGGTTCAACGGCTACAGATATAACTGGCTCTGGGAAATCCATTCTTTCAAGAACAATTGGCTTTGATGCATCAGAAAGGGTATCCCCGGTTGTAATATCTTTTAAACCAATACAAGCTGCAATATCACCAGCTCTAACTTCTTTAATTTCTTCTCTATTATTTGAATGCATTTGCACCATTCTTCCAACTCTTTCTTTTTTTGATTTTGTTGTATTCATAACACCATCGCCAACAGATAGAACCCCAGAATAAACTCTTATAAATGTTAATGTTCCTACAAATGGATCTGTCGCAATCTTAAAAGCAAGTGCTGAAAAAGGTTCATCATCTGAAGATTTCCTAGAATCGCTTTCTTCATCTTCTTCAGAATTATTAGGAATAACTCCTTCGATAGCCTTAACCTCATCTGGTGCAGGTAAGAAATCAACAATTGCATCGAGCATTGCTTGCACACCTTTATTTTTAAATGCAGATCCGCATAAACCTAATATCACTT
The DNA here is from genome assembly GCA_003331645.1 of SAR86 cluster bacterium. GTDB lineage: Bacteria > Pseudomonadota > Gammaproteobacteria > Magnimaribacterales > D2472 > MED-G78. Next base: position 57,306 of record QOPI01000001.1, read on the forward strand.
CGTTAGATAGTGATCTTATCCTTAAACCTTCTTTAATTTGTTCAACAGAAAGATCTCCAGATTCTAGATATGCATCCATAAGCTCTTCATTGGCTTCTGCTGCTGCTTCTAACATTTCTTCTCTTAAAGCATTACATTTTTCTAAAAGCTCATCTGGGATTTCTTTAGAATCAAAAGTTAAGCCTTGATCTTCTTCGTTCCAATAAATAGCTCTCATATTTATTAAATCAACAACACCTTTAAAATTTTCTTCTGCACCTATGTTGTATTGAATAGGAACTATATTTGCTTGGAGTCTATCTTTAATTTGTGCAACAACCCTCTCAAAGTCTGCACCAGCTCTATCCATTTTGTTAACAAAAACAATTCTTGGGACTTCATATCTATTTGCTTGTCTCCATACAGTTTCTGATTGAGGTTCTACTCCCGATGTTCCACAAAATACTACTACAGCGCCATCCAAAACTCTTAAAGATCTTTCAACTTCAATAGTAAAGTCAACGTGACCAGGTGTATCAATAATATTAATTCTATGTTGAGGAAACTGTTGTTCCATCCCACTCCAAAAACATGTGGTTGCAGCTGAAGTGATAGTAATTCCCCGTTCTTGCTCTTGCTCCATCCAATCCATTACCGCTGCTCCATCATGGACCTCGCCAATCTTATGCGATAAACCGGTATAGAAAAGAACCCTTTCAGTTGTAGTTGTTTTCCCAGCATCAACGTGAGCACATATACCAACATTACGATATTTATTTAGAACAATTTCTCTAGCCATAATTTATGTTTATATTTTGATTAAAATCTAAAATGGGAAAAAGCCTTATTGGCTTCAGCTTGTTTGTGAACGTCCTCTCTCTTCTTAACAGCATTTCCTTTTTTTTGTGAAGCATCTGTTAACTCGCCTGCTAGTCTAAGATGCATTGATTTTTCACTTCTTTTTCTTGCAGCATCGACTATCCATCTCATGGCTAAAGCTTGTCTTCTAGATGGCCTTACTTCAATTGGCACTTGGTAATTAGCTCCACCGACTCTTCTTGATTTTACTTCTACAACCGGACTAACTTCATGAAGAGCTTTCATAAAGACTTCTAATGGATCTTCTTTAGTGGTTTCAGTGATTCTATCAAAAGCCCCATATACTATTTTCTCAGCTATAGATTTTTTACCGTCTTTCATAAGATTATTCATAAACTTAGCTAGAATAATATCTTTGTATTTTGGATCTGGTAGTATCTTTCTTTTTTCAGGACTTCTTCTTCTAGGCATAATTATTTACCTTTTTTAGCGCCATATTTTGAACGCCTTTGTTTTCTATTTGCCACGCCAGAAGTATCTAACGCTCCTCTTACAGTGTGATAGCGAACACCAGGTAAATCTTTGACTCTTCCGCCTCTTATAAGAACAAGAGAATGCTCTTGAAGGTTATGTCCTTCACCGCCAATATAAGAAGTAACCTCATATCCACTAGTTAACCTAACTCTGCAAACTTTTCTTAAAGCTGAATTTGGTTTTTTTGGAGTTGTTGTATATACCCTAGTGCAAACTCCTCTTCTTTGAGGACATGCTTCAAGAGCAGGCACATCAGTTTTTTTGATTTTAGGTTTTCTAGATTTTTTTACTAGTTGATTTACTGTAGCCATAATAATTATTTAAGTTTGAGCGCGATTTTATAGATCTGAATAGTTGCGGTCAATACTATTCCTCACTTTCTTGAAGCTCTTGTCTTAGTGCAGCTTCTATATCATCTGCAGAAAGAGTTGATTCTTCAAGATCAATTTGTTTTTTATTCTTAAGTCTGTCATGGAATTCCATTCCTGTTCCAGCTGGAACTAGCCTTCCTACAACAACGTTTTCTTTCAGTCCTCTCAGATGATCTTTCTTACCTGTAACTGCAGCCTCTGTTAGCACTCTAGTTGTTTCTTGAAAAGAAGCGGCTGATATAAATGAATCTGTTGCAAGAGAAGCTTTGGTTATGCCTAATAATACTCTTTCATAATCTGCTGGTGTATTACCAGCATCAGCAACTTTCTTGTTCTCTTCTGTCATATCAGCATAACTAACCTGATCACCTTGAATAAACTTAGTATCATTTCCATCTACTATTAGAGCTTTTCTAAGCATTTGTCGAAGAATAGTTTCAATATGCTTATCATTAATGGAAACTCCTTGAAGTCTATATACATCTTGAATTTCATTAACAATGAAGTTAGTTAATTCTGGAACACCTTTTAATCTAAGAATATCATGTGGGCTATATGGCCCATCAGAAATAATATCTCCCTTAGTTATTCGTTCACCTTCAAATACTGAAAGAGTTCTATGTTTCGGTATTAACATTTCAGTATTCTGAATCTTCTTTGTAGCGCCATCAGGAGTAATAACAAGTCTAACTTTTCCTTTAGTTTCTTTACCAAAAGATATAATTCCAGTAGCTTCTGATAAAACAGCAGCATCTTTAGGTTTTCTTGCTTCAAATAGGTCAGCAACTCTAGGCAAACCACCAGTAATATCTTTCGTTTTTGATGCAACGAGTGGTATTCGAGCTATGACCTCTCCTGAAGTTAATTTTTGCCCAGCTGCTAAATTTACTAATGCATTAGCTGGCAAGGTATAAGTTGCTGGAGCCTTGTGGTCGCCAACTAAGACTGGTTTACCTTTTGAATCAACCAGAGATATTGAAGGAACTAATTCTTTACCTGCAGAAGGTCTCTCAGATATATCTATAACTTCTATACTGCTTAATCCAGTTAATTCATCTGTCTGAGTTCTCACAGAAACACCATCTACAATATCATCTAGCCTAACTTTGCCTGATGTTTCTGAAATAATTGGTCTAGTATATGGGTCCCATGAAGCTATTTTTATACCTTCCTCTAAAGAAGCATTATTTTTCACTTCTAAAGTTGCTCCATATGGAACTTTATATTGTTCTGTAATTTTTCCTTGAGAGTCTGTAATAGTACACATAGTATTCCTAGAAACTACAACTTGCAGCTTGTCTTTATTGGCTACTGTTTTCATCTCTTCAGAAAAAGACACCATTCCTGCACCTTTATTAAAAATAGCATTATCTTCAGATGAGCTTGATGCAGCACCACCTATATGGAATGTTCTCATAGTTAACTGTGTGCCAGGCTCTCCAATTGATTGAGCTGCTACAACACCGACTGCTTCACCTCTATGAACTAAATGTCCTCTAGCAAGATCTCTTCCATAACATTTAGAACAAACTCCGTGCGGAGCTTCGCATGTCATAGGAGAACGAACTTTTAAAGATGATAAGTTTAAAGGCTCTATTTTACTCAACGCATCTTCATCTAGCATGGTTCCAACTTCAAACATAACATTACCATCATTATCTAAGATTGGTTCTGCAATAACTCTTCCTAATATTCTATCTGTTAAAGCTTGAATGATTTCTCCACCATCAATAATAGATGTAACTGTTATTGAGTCTTTTGTTCCACAATCCTCAAGAACAACCACACAATCTTGAGATACATCAACTAATCTTCGTGTTAAATATCCTGAGTTAGCAGTTTTTAGAGCTGTATCAGCAAGACCTTTTCTAGCTCCATGAGTTGAAATAAAGTACTGAAGCACTGATAAGCCTTCTCTAAAGTTAGCAGTGATTGGTGTTTCTATAATAGAACCATCAGGTTTAGACATTAGTCCTCGCATTCCTGAAAGCTGCCTAATTTGTGCTGGAGATCCTCGTGCACCAGAATCAGCATATATATATACAGAGTTAAAAGAAGATTGTTGAACATCATTACCTTCGCTATCAGTAACAGTTTCAGAGCTAATTTTTTCCATCATAGCTTTTGCAACTTGCTCATTAGCTCTTGACCAAATATCAATAACTTTGTTGTACCTTTCACCTCTAGTTACTAACCCTGACTCAAACTGCTTTTCTATTGCTTTAACTTCTTTTTCTGAGGAATCTACAATAGATGCTTTCGCCTCAGGAATAACAAAATCATTAACTCCAATTGATGATCCAGATCGCGTTGAAAAATCAAAACCTAAATACATTAATTGGTCAGCAAATATAACAGTTTTCTTTAAACCTGCTTTTCTGTATGAAATGTCGATAAGCTTTGAAATTGATTTCTTATTTAAAGTTTTATTTATATTATCAAACCCTACTTCAATTGGGGTTACTCTCCAAGCAAGGACTCTTCCAACTGTTGTATCTTCAATAAATGAACCTTTTTCAGCATTTTCAATTCGACATTTTATTGAAGCATGTAATGAAATTGTTTCAGCTTCAAAAGCTCTTAAAACTTCATCAGGGTTACTAAATACTCTTCCTTCGCCCTTAGAATTGACTTTTTCTCGAGTCATGTAATATAAGCCAAGTACCATATCCTGGGTTGGATTAATAATAGGCGCTCCGTCAGCTGGGGAGAGTATATTATTAGTTGACATCATTAATGCTCTAGCTTCTAGTTGCGCTTCTAAGGTTAGTGGCACATGAACTGCCATTTGATCACCATCAAAATCTGCATTAAATGCAACACAAACGAGAGGATGCAGCTGAATAGCTTTGCCTTCAATTAACTTGGGTTCAAAAGCTTGTAATCCTAATCTATGCAGAGTAGGAGCCCTATTTAACATAACAGGATGTTCTCTTATTACTTCTTCTAGGACTTCCCAAACTTCAGGAGTTTCTCTTTCAACTAATTTTTTAGCAGACTTAATAGTGGTTGCTAATTCTCTTTGTTCTAGTTTTCCATAAACAAAAGGTTTAAAAAGCTCCAAAGCCATTTTTTTAGGTAGGCCACACTGATGTAGTTTTAGATTAGGACCAGAGACTATTACTGATCGTCCTGAATAATCAACTCTTTTTCCTAAAAGGTTTTGTCTAAATCTCCCGCCTTTTCCTTTTATCATGTCAGCTAAAGATTTCAAAGGTCTCTTATTGGTTCCAGTTATTACTCTTCCTCGTCTTCCGTTATCTAATAAAGCGTCAACTGACTCTTGCAACATCCTCTTTTCATTTCTAACAATTATGTCAGGAGCGCTGAGCTCAAGAAGTCTTTTTAGCCTATTATTTCTGTTAATGACTCTTCTATATAAATCATTTAGATCTGAAGTAGCAAATCTGCCACCTTCTAAAGGAACTAGGGGTCTCAAATCTGGAGGAAGGACTGGTAAAACTGTCATAACCATCCACTCAGGCTTATTTCCTGAATCTTTAAACGCTTCAAGCAGCTTTAATCTTTTTGAAAGTTTTTTTAATTTAGTTTCTGAATTAGTTTGTGGAATTTCTTCTCTGATTATTCTTATTTCATCTTCTATATCTAATTCTTGTAAAAGACCTTGAATAGCTTCAGCGCCCATGTCAGCGCTAAAATCATCGCCATATTCATCAAAAGCTTCAACAAATTCTTCTTCTGTGAGAATTTGTCCTTTCTCTAAATCTGTTAAACCAGGATCCGTAACAATATAGCTTTCAAAGTATAGAACTCTCTCAATTTCTCTTAGTGTAATATCAAGCAGTAATCCTATTCTAGATGGTAAAGATTTAAGGAACCAAATATGAGCTACAGGAGCTGCAAGATCAATGTGCCCCATTCTTTCTCTTCTAACTTTTGCTAATGTGACTTCAACCCCACATTTTTCGCAAACAACACCTCTGTGCTTCATTCGTTTATACTTGCCACAAATACATTCGTAATCTTTTATTGGTCCAAATATCTTTGCACAAAAAAGCCCGTCTCTTTCTGGTTTAAAAGTTCTGTAGTTAATAGTTTCAGGTTTTTTAACTTCTCCAAAAGACCATGACTTGATCATTTGCGGTGAAGCTAGTCCAGCAGATATTGTAGAAAAATCATCTTGACCTGATTTTAGTAAATTTAATAAGTCTCTCAATTTTATCTCCTAATTTTCTGAATCTAATTCAATATTAATTCCAAGTGATTTAATTTCCTTACTAAGGACATTAAATGACTCAGGGATATTTGCATCCATTTGATAGGATCCATCAACAATATTCTTATACATCTTTGTTCTTCCAGCCACATCATCTGATTTAACTGTTAGCATTTCTTGAAGTGTATATGATGCTCCATATGCTTCCAGTGCCCAAACCTCCATTTCTCCAAATCTTTGACCGCCGAATTGAGCTTTACCACCTAACGGTTGTTGAGTCACTAAGCTATATGAACCAGTTGATCTAGCATGCATTTTGTCATCTACTAAATGATTTAGTTTGATAATATACATATAACCAACCGTAACTGGTCTCTCAAATTTAGTACCAGTTCTGCCATCGTACAATGTGAATTGACCTGATTCAGGTAAATCTGCAAGTTTTAATAGGTCTTTAATTTCACTTTCTTTAGCTCCATCAAAAACAGGAGTTGCAATTGGCAAACCAGAAGTTAGGTTTGAAGCCAATTCAGATATTTCAGAATTATTGAATGCATCTAAATCTTCTTTATTTGCAGCACCTTTGTTATATAACTTATCAAGATAATCTTTGAGTTCTGAAGGCTTAGCATTCTGATTCAGCATTGCATCAATTCTATCTCCAATACCTTTTGCTGCCATTCCCATATGAGTTTCTAAAATCTGACCAACATTCATTCTAGAAGGAACTCCTAGAGGGTTTAATACAATATCAACTGGTACACCATATTCATCATGAGGCATATCTTCAATAGGCATTATTTCAGAAATAACACCTTTATTACCATGCCTTCCAGCCATCTTGTCACCAGGTTGAATTCTTCTTTTAATTGCCAAATAAACTTTAACAATTTTGATTACTCCAGGTGCTAAATCATGTCCTCTTATAATTTTTTCTCTTTTTTCTTCGAATCTAGTTTTTATATCTTTTAGATATTGTTTTAAATTCTTTTCAGTTTCTTCAATTCTTGAGTTTGCTGAATCTGAATTAGTCCTAATTGCAAGCAAATCATCCAAAGTAAAATCTTTTAGAGTTTCTAAAGTAAGAGAGGTGCCTTTTTTAATGCCTGTGCCAGTTGCTTTTACAACCTTGTTACCTTTTAAAATTTCAGCAGCTCTTAATTTAGTAGCTTCTTCAACAATTCTTGTTTCATCATCAGCATCCTTCTTGGATTCTGCTAGATGCTCCTCTTCAATTGCTTGTGTTCTTGTGTCCTTTTCGACTCCATCTCTAGTAAAGACTTCAACGCCAATTACAGTACCTTTTGTACTTGAAGGTGCCCTTAAAGATGTATCTTTTACATCTGATGCTTTTTCACCAAAAATAGCTCTTAATAATTTTTCTTCTGGTGAGAGTTGAGTTTCGCCTTTTGGAGTAATTTTTCCAACTAAAATATCTCCAGGTTCAACCTCTGCACCAACATAAACTATTCCACAATCATCTAGTTTGCCTAATGATCCTTCACCTACATTTGGAATATCAGCAGTTATTTCTTCTGAGCCAAGCTTAGTATCTCTTGCTATACATGTTAGCTCTTGTATATGTATAGATGTGAATCTATCTTCTCGAGCTACTTTTTCTGAAATTAAAATTGAATCTTCAAAGTTATAGCCATTCCATGGCATAAACGCAATCCTAATATTTTGACCAAGAGCTAATTCGCCGTTATCAATTGATGGCCCATCAGCTAAAACATCTCCAGCTTTAACTTTATCGCCAACTTTTACAATTGGTCTTTGGTTGATGCATGTATTTTGATTAGATCTTGTATATTTAATTAAGTTATATACATCAACAGCGGAACTGCTATGTTTAGTATCGGTTACGCGAACAACTATTCTAGCTGCATCAACATTTTCAACAATACCATTTGTTTTAGAAACAATACAAACACCTGAATCTCTAGCAACAACTGACTCTAAACCTGTTCCAACTAGTGGCTTTTCAGGTCTTAAACATGGCACTGCTTGACGTTGCATGTTTGATCCCATGAGGGCTCTATTAGCATCATCATGTTCTAAGAATGGTATTAAAGATGCCGCAACAGAAACAACCTGCTGAGGCGATACATCCATTAAGTCAACTCTATCTGGTGACATGAGCTCGAATTCGCTTGCATGACGAACTGCAACTAAATCATCTACAAATTTATTATTTTTATCTAAAACAACATTTGCCTGCGCAATAACATGCTCACCCTCATCAATAGCAGATAAATAAACAATCTCATCTGTTACCTTTCCATTTAAAACCTTTCTGTATGGTGTTTCTATAAAGCCGTAATCATTAGTTTTTGCATAGGAAGCAAAAGAATTAATTAATCCAATGTTTGGTCCTTCAGGTGTTTCAATTGGGCAAACCCTTCCATAATGAGTAGGATGAACATCTCTTACTTCAAAACCAGCTCTTTCTCTTGTTAGACCTCCAGGCCCTAGAGCAGAAACTCTCCTTTTGTGGGTAATCTCTGATAAGGGATTATTCTGATCCATGAATTGAGATAATTGGCTTGAGCCAAAGAATTCTTTTATAGCTGCTGTAACAGGCTTAGCATTGATTAGATCTTGAGGACCTAACTCATCAGCTTCAGCCATACTTAATCTTTCTCTTACTGCTCTTTCAACTCTTATCAATCCGACTCTAAATTGATTAGCAGTCATTTCTCCTACTGATCTAACTCTTCTATTACCTAGATGATCGATATCATCAACAATATCATGGCCATCTCTTATGTTAACAATGCCTTTCATTACTTCAATAATGTCAGCCTTATCTAATATATTAGGATTTTCTTTGTCTTCATCTATTCTTAATCTTCTATTAAACTTCATTCTTCCAACCTCTGATAGATCATATCTTTCAGCGTTAAAGAACAGATTATTAAATAATGTATCTGCTGAATCTTTTGTAGGTGGCTCACCTGGTCTCATCATTCTATAAATTTCAACAAGTGCTTCAAGCCTATTAGATGTCGGATCTGCTCTTAAGGTATCTGAGATATATGGCCCTTTATCCAATTGATTGATATAAAGGCATTCTATATCTAATACATTGTTATCTTTTAGTAATTCTAATACTGTTATATCTATAAGCGTATTAGCAGAAACTAAAACTTCGCCAGTTTCTTGATTAAATATATCTTTAGCAATAACTTTATTTAAAAGATAATCTTCAGGCAGTGTTAACTCATTCAAGTTAGATTTAGCCATTTCTCTAACATGGCGCGCTGTTATTCTTTTGCCTGCTTCAACAAAAACCTTACTCTTAACTTTAATATCAACAGCTAAAGTTTCGCCACGAAGTCTTTCAGGAGTAATCTTTAAATTAATTGTATCTTTATTAAGGGTATAGGCATCGTTATCATAAAAATGAGAGAGAATCTCTTCAGTGCCCATATCAAGAGCTCTAAGCATTATGGTAGCAGGTATCTTTCTTCTTCTATCTATTCTACAAAATAAAATATCTTTAGGATCAAATTCAAAATCCAACCAAGAGCCTCTATAAGGAATTATTCTTGCAGAATATAAAACCTTACCTGAAGAATGAGTTTTACCCTTGTCATGATCAAAAAATACTCCAGGAGATCTGTGTAATTGTGCTACAACAACTCTCTCAGTTCCATTAATTATAAAAGACCCGTCATCTGTCATTAATGGCACTTCGCCCATAAAAACTTCACCTTCTTTTATATCCTTTACTTCCTTAAAGTTAGTTTCACGATCATATAAAACCAATTTAACTTTAATTCTTAGCGGGGCTGAATATGATAAACCTTGAATTAAACATTCTTGAACATCATAGACATTTTTACCTAACTCATAAGAAACATACTCAAGGGCAGCGTTACCTGAAACACTAGTTATAGGAAATAAAGATTGAAAAACTTCTTCGAGACCTTGTCTTTTTCTAGCCTCTAAACTGATATCAGATTGAAGAAATTCTGAATAAGAATCCAATTGAGTTTCAATAAGATTAGGAAGATCCATCACCTTAGCAAAGGTTCCAAAATTCTTTCTAATTCTCTTTTTTTCGGTATAACTGTATGTCATAAACGAGCCCTTTTAATATGTTTTAATTTTTCTAGTTATTTTAGTTCTGCTGTCGCACCTGCTTCAGTTAATTGCTTAAGCATTTCTTCAGCTTCCTCTTTCTTAACACCTTCTTTAAGTGTATTTGGAGCACCATCAACTAAATCTTTAGCTTCTTTTAAGCCTAATCCAGTGATTGATCTCACAGCTTTAATAACTTGAACTTTCTGATCACCAGCTGCTGATAGAACTACATCAAAAGCGTCCTTCTCCTCAGCGGCTTCGCCACCAGCATCTGCTGCTGCTGCTGGTGCAGCTGCAACTGCTGCTGCTGCAGTAACGCCAAATTTTTCTTCAATTGCTGATATAAGCTCAACTAGGTCCATAACGGACATTTCTTCAATAGCTTTTAAAATATCATCTTTACTTGTTGCCATTCTAATTCTCCTTTGTTTAGGCAGATGCCTGTTTATTGTCTCGAACTGCTGATAAGACTCGAGCTAGTTTAGTTGGTACTTCATTTAATAAAGTAGCAAACTTACCAACTGGTGCTTGAAGAACAGATGCTATTAAACTCAATGCCTCATCACGTGATGGAAGCTTCGCTAAGATATCTATCTGAGCTCCATCAAGCAATTGACCCTCAACAACTAATGCTTTGATTTCTAAAGCTTCAAAGTTTTTAGCATATGTTTTGAGTAATTTAGCCGCTGCTCCTGGCTCATCAAAAGAAAAAGCAAACAGGGAAGGCCCTGTTAAAACTTCATCAGAACATCCAAAATCAGTTCCCTCAAATGCTAATTTAGCAAGAGAGTTTTTAATAACCTGAATATGAACGCCTGCTTCAGTAGCTTTTTGTCTAACTTCAGACATTTCTGGTACCTTTAAACCTCTCGCATCTGAAATCACCAAGGATGAAGCCGAAGAGGCAACCTCTTTAACTTCTTTTACTATTCTTTCCTTTTCACTTTTAGCTAATGCCACAGCAATTCTCCTTTTTTTACCTTTCGGCGACAAACTGCCAACTTGCAATCTGAACACCACCTACGTAGGAAATTAAGTCTTTCGACACCTACGGTCTTTGACGGCTGCGAAAATCGCAACAATCTAGGATCTTTTTCAAGACCCTAAAACTTATACTAGTTCAGCTGAACTAATCTTCACTCCTGGACCCATTGTGCTACTTAAAGCAACATTCCCAATGTAAACACCTTTTGATGAGGCAGGTTTTAATTTCTTTAATTCTGCAATAAGAGCTGCTGCATTTGACTGAATTTTAGTAGCATCAAATGACACTTTTCCAATGCACCCATGGATAATTCCATTTTTATCTGTTCTAAATCGCACTTGTCCTGCTTTTACATTTTTTATTGCTGCAGTAACATCGTCTGAAACTGTTCCAGTTTTTGGATTTGGCATCAAGCCTTTTGGCCCTAGAACTTGTCCAAGTTTACCAACAACCTTCATAGCAGCTTGTGTTGCTATTACAACATCTACTGAAATTTCTTCTTTTGTAAATTGTTCCGCTAAATCATCCATACCAACATGCTCAGCACCAGCAGCTTTAGCTTGTTCAGCAGCTTCTCCATCTGCAAAAACAGCAACAGAAACATTCTTACCTAGTGCATTTGGCAAGGTTACTGCTCCTCTTACATTTTGATCAGATTTGCCTGCGTCCACTCCTAGCTTAATAGATATATCTATTGATTCTTCAAATTTTGAGGATTTCACAGTCTGTAAAATTTCCATTGCTTCTGCAACCGAATAGGTTTTTTCTATATCAAGCTTTTCAGCAATCAATTTTTGTTTTTTTGTTATTTGTACCATCTTATATATCCACCTCAACACCCATACTTCTTGCTGTACCGGCAATAATCCTAACAGCATTATCTATATCATTAGCATTTAGATCAGGCTCTTTTATCTTTGCAATTTCTTCAAGTTGAGCTCTAGATATTTTGCCTACTTTTTCTTTATTTGGTTCTCCACTACCTTTTGGTATATTTAGAGCTTTCTTTATAAGAACAGCTGCAGGTGGCGTTTTGACTATAAATGTAAATGATTTATCTTCGTAAACACTTATAACAACTGGAAGAGGTAAACCTTTTTCAGCATTTTGAGTTTCAGCATTAAAAGCATTACAAAAATCCATAATATTGACCCCGGCCTGACCAAGAGCAGGTCCAACAGGAGGGCTTGGATTTGCTCCACCAGCAGGAATCTGTAATTTAAGTATTGTTGAAACTTTTTTTGCCATTATGTTTTCTCTATTTGCATAAAATTAAGTTGGACCGGAGTTGACCTTCCTAGAATTTGAACAGCAACTTTAACAGAGTTTCTTTCATAATCAACATCCTCTACTACACCATTGAAATCATTAAAGGGGCCATCGCAAACTCGGATCACTTCTCCAGGCTCGTATATGGTTTTAGGAGCAGGCGCATCTTCACCAACTTCAATCCTGTTAATAATATTATTTACATCTTCTTCTGATATTGGCATTGGCTTTTCCTTGGTACCGCCGACAAAGCCTGAAACTCTTGGAGTTTGTTTTACAAGCTGCCATGAATCATCATCTAGCTGCATTTGAATCAAAACATAACCGGGGAAAAATTTTCTTTCAGTAGTTCTTTTGGCACCGCTTTTTAATTCTACGATTTGTTCAGTAGGAACAAGAATCTCTCCAAACTTTTCACTGAGGCCTTCTAATTGAATTTTTTCTTCTAAGGCAGCTTTAACCTTAAGTTCGTATCCTGAATATGCTTGTATTACAAACCACTCCATTTTTTTACCCTAAAATAAATTTAAATATCCAACTAAGCAAAGACTCAAGCCCCCAAAAAAATAGGCATAAGACTATAATTGCACCAAAAACAATCGCAAAAGTCTGAGTAGTTTCTGCTCTGGTTGGCCAAACCACTCTTCTAATTTCAGTTCTAGACTCTCTCATAAGCTTTATAGAGTTAGAACCGAAAGAGGTATAAGCTAAAAAAGCTAAACCAAATATAAATAAAAATACGACCCCTAAAACTCTATATAAAAAAGCAACATCAGAAAAATAACTATTGCCAACAACCGCTGTGCCAAAAATAGCTAAAGCTATGACCCACTTTAGTCTATCGAACAATTTTGAAGCTGATTCTTTAGTCATAATTCCTACTCTACCAGCATGTTAATGGCAGGCCAGGAGGGTCTCGAACCCCCAACCTCCGGTTTTGGAGACCGCCGCTCTACCAATTGAGCTACTGGCCTATAAACTTTTTTCATATTTCTCAGAGACAAATAAGCCGAGGCACATGGCCTCGGCTATTAACATCAATAAATGTTATTTAATTATCTTTGATACGACACCAGCTCCAACTGTTCTGCCGCCTTCTCTAATAGCAAATTTGAGACCTTCTTCCATTGCTATCGGTGCAATAAGAGAAACAGTCATCTTTATATTGTCGCCTGGCATAACCATTTCAACACCATCAGGAAGCTCACAAGCGCCTGTTACATCAGTAGTTCTAAAATAGAACTGAGGTCTATAGTTACTAAAGAATGGGGTATGTCTTCCGCCCTCATCTTTACTTAAAACGTATATTTCAGCCTCAAAATCAGTATGAGGTGTTATTGATTTAGGCTTAGCAAGGACTTGTCCTCTTTCAACTGCACTTCTTTCAATTCCTCTTAAAAGAACACCACAGTTTTCTCCAGCTCTTCCTTCGTCTAATGACTTTCTAAACATCTCAACTCCAGTACAAGTTGTTTCAGTAGTTGCTTCAGCAATACCAACAATCTCTAAAGCGTCTCCAGTATTAACAATTCCTCTTTCAATTCTGCCAGTAACAACTGTGCCTCTTCCGGAAATTGTAAATACATCTTCGATTGGCATTAAGAATGGCTGATCTATAGCTCTTTCTGGTTCTGGAACATAAGTATCAAGAGTTTCAACTAACTTTTTAACTGCTTCAACTCCAATTTCAGAAGTATCGCCTTCTAATGCTTTTAGAGCACTACCAATAATAATTGGAGTATCATCACCTGGGAAATCGTATTCATTTAAAAGCTCTCTAATTTCCATTTCGACTAACTCAATCATTTCAGGATCATCATTTTGATCGGCTTTATTCATAAATACTACTATATTTGGAACACCAACCTGCCTTGCAAGAAGAATATGTTCTCTAGTTTGAGGCATAGGGCCATCTGCAGCACTTACTACAAGAATAGCACCATCCATCTGTGCCGCACCTGTAATCATATTTTTTACATAATCGGCGTGTCCTGGACAATCAACGTGAGCATAGTGTCTTACAGTAGAAACATACTCAACATGAGATGTAGCAATGGTAATACCTCTTTCTCTTTCTTCAGGAGCATTGTCAATACCATCAAATGCAACCGCTTCTCCTCCAAAAACCTCAGCACAAACTTTAGTAAGAGCTGCTGTTAAAGTAGTTTTTCCATGATCCACGTGACCAATAGTACCCACATTAATATGGGGTAGCGTTCTTTCGAATTTTTCTCTAGCCATTTTTTATACCTCTGGTTTAAAAATTAGTAACTTTGGAGCTCATAACCGGACTTGAACCGGTGACCTCTTACTTACCAAGCAAGTGCTCTACCGACTGAGCTATATGAGCCCGACCCTGTACTACCAAAATTAAGGTGGCGTATTATCCCCCTAAAAAGCAACAAACTCAACCTTTTTTACAAGAAAAAATAGCTATTTTTATATATGATTTATGGCCAATTATTGAGTGGTGGAGAGGGTAGGATTCGAACCTACGTAGCCGAAGCGGCAGATTTACAGTCTGCTGGTATTAACCACTCACCCACCTCTCCATTTCAAGACAGCTATTTTTATTCTAGAATGGAATTAAGTCAACATATATTTTTTATGACACAAGCCTTTGATGAAGAGAAAATACTACAAGGCCTTGATTTATCAAGGTTAGATTTAGTTTTATATAATACAACCACTTCAACCAATGATGTAGGCAAAGAAATGCCTTTAAATAAGGAGTTTTTAGTTATTTCATCTGATATACAAACTAAAGGTAGAGGCAGAGAGAGTAAAAAATGGCATAGTCCATCTGGAAATGTATGCTTTTCTATAACTTTTATTGAAAAAGATCCTAATATACCAATTAGTCTTATAACTGGAGTTATTGCACAAATAGCAATTTCAAATGCCTTAAATGCAAAAAATATTCAATTAAAGTGGCCAAATGACCTTATATATAAAAATAAGAAGATTGGTGGTATTTTGGTAGAAAAAGAGATTGAGGGCTCATATATAAAAACCATAGTTGGTATTGGTATTAATTTAGATTTAGATAAGAAAGAGCCCTGGTGGGGGGACTTAAGTAAATTCAGCAACTCAAAAACAAGGGATCTTATTTTAAATAATTTAATTAAAGGATTCATTGACTTTGTTGATGGTAAATTAATTAATTGGATGGATGCTTGGAATAAAAATTGCTGTCATATGAATAAGATTATTAATATTAAAAATAATAATAAAATTATTGAGAACGGAGAATTTATTGGTATTAGTGCAAAAGGAGCCCTTCTTCTCAAAAAAGATAATACAATTAAAGAATATAGTTTCGGTGAAATCTCTATAGAGGGAATATATTAAAATGCAACATTTTGTATCTGGGATAGATTTAAACAAAATCCCACAAGATTATAAATCTATAATTTTAGGAGCAGGCTGTTTTTGGGGAGTTGAAAGAAGGTTTTGGGAAGATCCTAATATCTACTTAACTTCAGTTGGTTATTCAGGTGGGCATATCGATAACCCAACTTATAAGCAAGTTTGTTATGAAGATACAGGTCACGTTGAAGTTGTTAAAGTTATATTTGATCCACAATTAATTTCCTTAGAAGAGATACTAAAGATATTTTGGGAATGTCATGACCCTTCGCAAGGGGATCGTCAAGGTAATGATAGAGGTACTCAGTACAGATCTGTAATATTTTGTGAAAATGAAAAAGATCTTAATTTAGCTAATCAATCGCAAAAAAAATACCAAGAAGTGCTTTCGAAAGCAGGTTTTGGCGAAATTACTACTGAAATTAAAATATTTAATACATATTTTTTGGCAGAATATTATCACCAGCAATACCTAGCTAAGAATCCAAATGGTTATTGTGGTCTTGGTGGAACAGGTTGCGCTTTCCCTAATAATTAATTTGTATATAATACATTTCTTCGCCACCTTAGCTCAGTTGGCTAGAGCAGTTGATTTGTAATCATCAGGTCGTCAGTTCGAATCTGACAGGTGGCTCCAGTCTTTAAAAGAAAAATATTTTCTTTTAAGTATTTTGTTATAAATAATAGCAAATAAAACAATAAACGAAGCCCCTGCTGCAACCGGAATTAATATAAATTCAAAACCTTTAGCTCCCATAACTGCGATAATTGGATTTGCTCCTGCTGGTGGATGGACAGTATTAGTAATCATCATTACAAATATAGCCAATCCAACTGCTAAACCGATACTTAAGAAAGAGACCCCAATTATTTGATATATAAATACTCCAGACAATGCAGAGAATATATGCCCAAAAAGTATATTTTTTGGGTGTGCTAATGGACTTTCATGCACTGCCATTGCTAATACCATGCTAGCGCCAAAAGGCGGTATTAACCATAGATTTCCTTCATGCATGGAATTTAAATAAGCAAGTAAAGATATGCATAAGAAGCCGCCAAAACCTGATATCAAAGAATTTTTCATCCTATCAGGATACATAATTTCATTATTCTTTGCTAATACCCAATTTTTTCAATTGAATAGTTAATCATTAAAATTTAACATGCCTTTATGAAGTTTAAATTAATTATATTTACATCATATTGTTTTGCATTTTTAAATTTAGTTTCTGAAACCCAGATAGAAGAAATAGTTACCACAGGTTCATTTCTTAAGTCTGCTAATGAGGATTATTCTTTTATAGAAACTATTAACAAAGAAAGTCTTGATGATATGAATCTACTAACGATTGGAGAAATATCAAAATATATCTCTTCATCAACAGGATCACAATTTCAAACCAACACTCTTGATGGCACTGATCAAGGAATGTCTTCTATTACATTAAGAGGTCTCGATAATGCATCTACTTTAATACTAATTAACAGCAAAAAACAAACATCTGCGGGAACAACTTCTAATGAAGGTGAAGGCTATGTAGATATTAATATTATTCCGCAGATTGCCTTAAAAGAAATACAAATTCTGAAAGAAGGAGCTTCAACTGCGTATGGTTCTGATGCTATAGCAGGTGTTGTGAATTTTTTAACTTATGAAGACTACGAAGGATATAAATTAACTCTAAATCGTCAAGAAACATCAAACTACAATCAATCGGATTCTTTTATTGGAATTTTAATTGGTAAGAAATATCAAAATTCAAATTTAGTATTAGCATTTGATTATTTGGATAGGAATCCATTAAATGCCTCCGAAATAACAGGTATTGCTGAATTAGGCCTAAGCACCTTAGGTAATTCATTTAAATTAAGTGCAGATGATGAAGTTTTTAATGGCCTATATCAAGGATCATATTTGCAAAATCAATGGGTGGCTGATCCAAATTGTGAAAATAATGGTGGAATTTTATCAGGATCATTTTGTAAATTTTTATATGGTGAGAGATTCAATATAACTAATACTGAGGAGCATAAAAAAAGCTATTTTAGCTTTGTAAATGAGAATCCTGATTATACATCTAAAACAACCTTTATTTATTCTGACATAGCCGTTAAAGATAACCCTCAATCTCCTTCTTATCCAGCATTATCATTTTTATCAAGAAAGATTCAGCCTGGTATTGGAGGTAGTCCATTCAATGTTCCTGTGACTTGGTATGGCAGACCTTTAGGATCAGCTTATCCATCACCAAATTCTCCTAAAGATATATCTCAATATCATTTGAGTCAGGTTATAGATTTTATTTTAAATGCAAAATCTGATTTACAAGTTTCAATCTCAAGTTCAAAGCATAAAAACTCGCATAATAGACCTGATACTATTGATTCTAGATTTGAAGATGCTTTAAATGGAAATGGTGGTCCTAATGGAAATTTAACATGGAATATTTTTGATATATCAAATCACGATCCTATATTAATTGATTATATTTCTGGCTCTGAGAAATCAAAAAGAATTGGTGAGCAACTTGTTTTAGATGCTATTTTAAATACACGATTATGGGAAATGGAAGCAGCATTTGGTATGCAATTAAGCAAAGATAAAATCTCTATTAAATATGATGAAGCTAGCTCAGCATCTTTTGATACAAATGGTTTTCTCATAGAAGCAGCAGATTTGTTATTTTTAGGAGGTGGAAAAAGCATAGCTGGTTCAAGAAATAAAAAGGCTGTGTTTTCAGAAATTAATAAATCATTTAACAAGAATTTAGATTTAAGATTAGCTGCTCGATATGAAAAGGTTGGGACTTCTTCTTCTTTTGATCCAAAAGTCTCACTTAAATACAAGCCGATTAACAATCTTACCTTAAGAGCCTCATTTGGATCCTCATTTGTTGCCCCATCTATGGCTCAACTGTTTGCGTCTGAAATATTATTAGGAACTATTAGAGGAACAAGTTTCTCTGATAAAGCAAGGGTCATCCAAATAGGTAATCCAAATCTAAAACCTGCAACTGCAATAAACTCAAATATTGGTTTAATTTTGAGTCTTAATAATTATTCAAATATCTCTTTAGATTATTGGCAAATAGATTATAAAAACAGAATTGAGCTTGAGAATGGTTCTGTTAAAGCATTAGAGGAT
Organism: SAR86 cluster bacterium; assembly: GCA_003331645.1. GTDB lineage: Bacteria > Pseudomonadota > Gammaproteobacteria > Magnimaribacterales > D2472 > MED-G78. The sequence continues at coordinate 76,046 of QOPI01000001.1, forward strand.
CCTGATGGAGATGATATTATAAGAAATTCAGAAGGATTTATTGTTGGGGTGCATACGACATTCTTTAATGAGAATAAGACTGAGGTAAGTGGTTTTGATATTTCATATGATTTTTTATATGACTTTGAAAGAATTGGATCATTACAGTACAAAATTCAAGGGACTAGTTTTATAGACTATTTAACTCCAGAAAAAGATAGTGATTTAATGATAAATAGAGTTGGCTATTATAATTTTAGTAGCAATGTGGGCTCTATTCCTAAGTACAAAATAAATTCATTCATCAGTCTTACTAAGGCTAAAACAAAGTATAGCTTTATTACAAGATATGTAAGTAGCTATAAAAACCAAACTCCAGTTTCAAGCTCTCATCAAGCTATGGGTTATACAAATAAAGTTGATGATTCATTTATGACTGATTTCTCAATAGAGAGGAGCTTTAAAATGAATGTAAGTGATGTAATTTTTAAAATAAATATAGAAAATATTTTCGATGATAAAGCTCCAAGATTATATAACCCGCCTGATTTTAGCTTTGATCCAAATGTGCATGACCCAAGAGGAAGATTAATTAACTTTAAATTAGAATTAAATTTCTAGCTATTAACTTATATTAAACTAAAATTATTTAATGAATATCCATGATGAGGCTGTAGAGCAAGCGTTATTTGAATATAACTTAAATAACAAATGGCATAATTCAATTAAAGCTGAGCTTAAATCTATTTCGATAACTCATGATTCAAATAGAAGTGACTTAACTAGCCAGCCTTTTATAACTATTGATGGATCTGATGCAAAAGACTTTGACGATGCTGTTCTATGTAAGAAAAATAATAATCAATGGGTATTAGAAGTAGCGATAGCTGATGTTGCCAGCATTGTTAAGACAGGATCAAAAATTGACGATGAAGCCCGCCAGAGAGGTACTTCAATTTATTTTCCAGCAAAGGTTATTCCAATGCTCCCTGAAGAAATATCTAATAACTTATGCTCTTTAGTTCCAAATAAAGTAAGGAATGTCTTAATTTGTAGAATTATATTTAATAATCAAGGTGATATAAAAAGTTATAACTTTTTTGAAGCATTAATTAAATCACAATTAAGAGCGACCTACGAGTCTGTTGAAGAAATAATAAGTCAAAAAGGTCTGGTTTCAGATAAAATTCAAAGCTCTGTGGATTCTCTTAAAAAATTAACCAAGATTTTAATTAATAAAAGATCGCAAAGAGGTGCATTAGAATTAGATTCAAGCGAACCAATTCTTGATCTTAATAAATTAGGTGAAATTAAGAAAATAAAAAATTATAAAAGGCTTTTTTCGCACCTGATGATAGAGGAATCTATGCTTGCTGCAAACATTTGTGCAGCAAAATTTATGCGCAAACATTATGGCTATGGGATATATAGGATTCATGAAGAGCCAGAAGATATAAAAATAAAATCATTAAAACAATTCTTTCTTGCTAAGGGGTTTTCGTCTTCATCAAAAGATAATTCAGTAGCATTTATTAATAAATGTTTAAATTTTTCTAAAAATCATGATTCAAAAAAATCTTTGCAAATGCTAATTTTACAGAGCTTGCAAAGAGCTGAATACTCAACAGAAGATATAGGTCATTTCGGCCTACAACTTGAGCAATATTCTCATTTTACTTCTCCAATAAGAAGATACCCTGACCTTATGGTTCATAGGCTCATTAAGGATATATTCAATAAACGGAAGGCTGCTCCTAACAAAGAAGAATACGAAATAGATTGTCATGAGCTTTCAGAACTAGAAAGACAAGCTGAAAAAATTTCACGAACAGTTACTCAACAGCTTATATGTCATCATTTAAAAAAATTTATTGGAGATAATTTCAAGGCAGTTATTTCAGGGGTCACAGAATTTGGAATCTTTGCTGAAATAGAGAATTTTTATATTTCTGGGCTTGTGCATGTTTCAGATTTACCAGGTGATAGATATATCTTTGATAAAATTAGTGGGATACTTAAAGGGAGAAGAACAGGAAAATCATTCAGACAAGGGCAAAATATAATTGTCAAAATAGATAATGTGCTTCCATATGAAAGGAAAATAAATTTAATAATTGCAAATAAATGAGTCAGAACAGATCAGAACATAGAATAGGATTTCATAGCATTGAAAGTATACTGAATATTAATCCTCAAAAAATTATAAAACTTTTTTTACCAGCTAATAGAAATGACACTAGAATTAAAGCATTAATGGATCTTGCTGACTCTAAGGATGTTTCATATGAGGCTTCAAAAAAAATATCACAAGAGCCTGAAGCGCATATAAAAATAGAAACTTTGCGTCCATTTCAGGAATTGAAAACATTTTTAACTTCACTTCGGCAAGAAATCCCGCTGATATTAATTTTAGATAATATTATTGATCCTAGGAACTTAGGGGCTTGTATAAGATCTGCAGCTGCAACTAATGTTGATGCGGTTATAATAAATAAACATCATTGCGCTCCAACAAATGCAATTGCTCATAAGGTTTCAGCTGGAGGTTTTGAGGCTTTAAATATTTTTCATGTAACAAATCTTATTAACTGTATTAAATATTTAAAATTAAGCAATATTCAAGTTCTTGGTTTAAGTGAACATGCAACGGTAATGCATTATCAAGAAGACTTATCATTACCTTCAGCTATTATTATGGGTTCTGAAGAGATAGGAATTAGACAAAAAACACTAGAAAATTGTGATAATGTAATCTCTGTAAGCAATAATTCTTATTTTAAAAGTCTAAATGTTTCTGTTGCAACCGGAGTTATATTAAGCGAAGTAATAAGACAAAGAGATTATGCTTGATATGAATTTATATTGTATTAGACTTGGTAAATGCTAAAACAGAGAACCTTAAGAAATGCTATTAATGCTACTGGTATTGGCTTGCATACAGGAATTAAAGTTAACATGGACTTGTTGCCTGCTGAGGTAAATTCAGGAATTAGGTTTATTAGAACAGACATAGACCCTGATAAAGAAATTCCTGCCCTTGCAGAAAATGTTGGCGAGACAAGCATGTCAACAACTTTAGTTAAAGATGATATAAAAGTTCACACTATTGAGCATCTTCTTTCAGCTATTGCTGGCCTTGGAATCGATAACTGCATAATTAAACTTGATGGTCCAGAAGTGCCTATAATGGATGGTAGTGCAGCTCCATTTGTTTTTCTCCTTCAGGCTGCAGGTCTTGAAGACCAAGATGGAATGAAAAAGTTTATAAGAGTAAAAAAAGAAGTGACATCCAAGAGAGATGATGCTTTTGCTTCTATAAAACCTTTTGATGGATTTAAAGTTTCATTTAAAGTAGATTTTGATCATCCAGTTCATAAAACCCTTCCATCAACATCTGTAATTGATTTCTCATCAACCTCCTTTGTTAAAGAAGTTTGTCGAGCTAGAACATTTGGGTATATGAGTGATCTAGAAAAACTAAAATCACAAAATCTAGTCCTTGGTGCAAGCGTTGATAATGCTATTGCTTTTGGAGAAGAGGAAATATTGAATGAAGAAGGTCTTCGTTTTAGTGATGAAATTGTAAAACATAAGATGCTTGATGCTATTGGAGATTTATATCTTCTTGGAGGAAACTTAATAGGAGAGTTTTCTGGTTATAAATCTGGTCATGCATTAAATAATCAGCTTTTAAGAAAAATTATTGAATCTGAAGAAGCTTATGAGATTGTAGAGTTTGAAAACCTGAATAATGCCCCCATCTCATATGTTAGGCCGCCATTTGGTGATATTGCATAATAAAGCAGTTGCAACAATATAAAGTTGATGTCTTAAAACAGAGTAATTAATGCTTAATATATTTTCAAAAATATTTGGTTCTAGCAACGACAGAACTATTAGAAAGATGCAATACCTTGTTGATGAGGTGAATAAACTTGCAGATGAAATGAGTAAAAAAGATGATGAATTTTTTACTACTCTAAAAGACGATCTATTCAATAAGTACCATAAAGATAAAAATATCAATGCAATTATACCGCTTGCTTATGCAGCTGTTAGAGAAGCTAGTGTAAGAACACTTGGTTTAAGGCATTTTGATTCTCAATTATTTGGAGGTATATGTTTAGCAGAAGGCAATATTGCTGAAATGAAAACAGGAGAAGGTAAAACTCTTGTTGCAACACTTCCGGCATTTCTTAATGCAAGTATAAAAAATAAAGTCGTGCTTGTTACAGTTAATGATTACTTAGCTAAACGAGATGCTGACTGGATGCGACCAATATATGAATTTTTAGGTTTGAGTGTAGGAACGGTTTATGCAGGCCAATCAAGTGAAGAAAAAATAGCTTCATATAAATGCGATATTATTTACGCAACTAACAATGAGCTCGGTTTTGATTACCTTAGAGATAATATGGCTCTAAGTGTAGAAGACAGAGCGCAATGCTCGCTAGATTTTGCAATTGTAGATGAAGTGGATTCTATTTTAATTGATGAAGCAAGAACTCCATTAATAATATCTGGTCCTTCAAACGAAAGTTCTGAGTTATATAAAGAAATTAAAAAAATCATTCCTAAACTTCAAAAACAATTAAGACAAGAAACTGAGGAAGAGCCACTACAAGAACATGAAAGAGGTCATTATATAATTGATGAGAAAAATAGATCTATTGAGCTTACTGATGACGGTTATATTTTAGTAGAATCTGAATTAGAGTCGATTGGTGTTTTAGCTCAGTCAGATGGTTTATATTCTGTATCTAATCTTAAGATTATGCGATTTGTTCAAGCAACTTTAAGAGCATCCTTTCTTTTTAATAAAAATGTACATTATCTTGTACGAAATAATGAGGTCTTGCTTATTGATGAGCATACTGGAAGGACTATGCATGGAAGAAGAATGTCCGAAGGTGTTCATCAAGCTCTAGAATGTAAAGAAAACGTTCCTATTCAAAGAGAGTCGCAAACTTTAGCCTCTACCACATTTCAAAATTTCTTTAGATTATTTGATCGGCTTTCTGGTATGACTGGAACTGCTGATACTGAAGCTTTGGAATTCAAAGAAATATATGGGTTAGATGTAGTTGTGATTCCAACCCATAAACCTATGATAAGAGAAGATAAAAATGACTTAGTTTTTCTTACGAAAGCTTCGAAATATAAAGCATTGATTAATGAAATTGATGCATTGAGAGAAAAGATGGCACCAATACTTGTTGGAACAGTATCGGTTGAATCCTCTGAAGAAGTCGCACAATTACTCCAAAAGAGAAAAATACCTCATCAGATTCTTAATGCAAAACATCATGAAAAAGAAGCTGAAATTATTGCTAATGCTGGAAAAGCTGGAATGGTCACAATTGCAACCAATATGGCTGGGAGAGGAACAGATATTGTTCTTGGAGGTAAAAAAGAAGAAGGTGATCTTGAATGGGAGCAAAAAAATAAACAAGTCTTAAGTGCTGGTGGTCTTCATATATTAGGCACTGAAAGACATGAATCCAGAAGGATAGATAATCAATTAAGAGGTAGATCTGGACGTCAAGGCGATCCAGGATATTCTCAATTCTTTTTATCTCTAGACGATGATTTACTCAGATTATTTATATCAGATAATAGAAGAAATTTATTTGAAAGAGTTGGATTAGGTGAAGATCATATTGAGCATAGAATGTTATCAAGAGGTATTGAGAATGCTCAAAGAAGAATAGAAAACAGAAATTTTGATATTAGAAAAAATCTCCTAGAATATGACGATGTTGCTAATGATCAAAGGCAAGCAATATATTCACTTAGAAATCAACTATTAGAAGAGTCTGATATAAGTGAAACAATTGATGAATTAATAGATGAACAATTTAAGTCTGTAGTTTATGACTTTATCCCCATGGATTCTGTTGAATCTCAATGGGAATTAAAAGAGCTAGAAGAATATTTATTAAATAATTTTGGAATAAATACAGATATTGAGAATATTGTTGAAAAAGATAAAACATTACTGCCTGAAACAATTGCAGATATTGTAAAAGATAATGCTAATAATTTTTTTCAAGAGAAATATTCTAATATTGCAGACACAAGGCTTTTGCTTGAAAAGCAGGTCATGCTTCAAGTGCTTGATGTCCACTGGAAAGAACATCTTGCTGAAATAGACCATTTAAGGCAAAGCATTGGTTTGAGAGCTTATGCGCAAAAGAATCCAAAAAATGAATATAAGCGTGAGGCATACGCTATGTTTGAAGAAATGTTAGATCAGATAAATAAAGAAACAATAAGGGTATTATTTACACTTCAATTAACATCTCCAGATGAAATCACAAATGTTAAAGACAGCTCACAAGATGAATTAGAGTTAAGAAAAGATGATTTTAATAAAGAAAATATAAATGAGGTTAATGAGAGTAAGTTAGATAATATCCCTATAACAAGAGAAGAGCCTAAATTTGGAAGGAATGAAGTTGTAAAAATAACTAATGGAATAGATACAAAAGAAATGAAGTATAAAAAAGCTAAACTTTTAATTGAGACTGGCGAATGGAAGGTAATATAATTTTATATTAACCATTTACTCTTCATAAAAATCTTCTGATTCAATAGGTCTAGATACAACATTATCTTCTCCAGCCCAGGACCCAAAATCAATTAATTTACATCTCTCAGAACAAAAAGGCCTAAAGGTATTTTTTGAGCTAAGGTCAACAGCTTTATTACAGTTAGGGCAGTTATCCATTAATAAGCTCAAGATAGTTTTTATGTAAATGCAATACTTTATCTGAGAGCTTTTCTATAGATGAGTTATTACTAATAACATCATCAGCAATACTTAAACGCTCTTTTTTTGTTGCTTGTGAATTAATAATTTTTTTTATATCTTCTTCTGAAGCTCCATCTCTAGTTACAGCTCTTGATATTTGAATATCTTCATCACAATCAATAACAAGAATTCTATTGTAATTATCTTTTGAGTTAGTTTCATATATTAAAGGAACCATTATTATAGTGTAGGGAGATTTAGAATTTGAGATAGCAAAAGAAATATCTTCTCTAATTGCAGGATGTAAAATTTGTTCTAATTTCTTTTTTTGCTCATCATTATTAAATACAATATTTCTTAGTTTTCTTCGGTCAATATTTTGAGAATTATCCAGAATGCTGGCTCCAAAATATTCAACTATTTCTTTATATGCTTTGGAATTTTTAAGTGACGCTTTTTGTGCAATCTCGTCAGCATCGATAACTGTAATACCTAACTTCTCAAATTCAATGCCTGCAGCTGACTTTCCAGAACCAATACCGCCAGTTAAACCAATAATCATAAAACTTTATAAAAATATATTATTACTATTGTAACCAAAAAAAAGCCCGCATAAAGCGGGCTTAGAAATAAAAGCCTGACGATTTCCTACTCTCACACAGGGAGACCCTGCACTACCATTGGCGTTGGCTCGTTTCA
>QOPI01000010.1:0-26645 GCA_003331645.1 SAR86 cluster bacterium
ATTGTCAATCTCACTATTATCTAAATATAGTGAGCCAGCTATTACTCTGTCAGTATCAACATCTATAAATAGTGTTGGGGATAGCTCTCTGAAGGTTGGTCTAGCAATTGTTTGAGAAGCACCGAATCTAATTTGAAGGTTTTCATCAAATTCAGGGAGATATGTTAATGTCATTGAAGGTAGCTGATAATCTTCTTCTATTGATTTATCAATTACAGAATCAACACCTGAAAATAAATCATATGTATTAACTTGCTGAAGGCCTTCTTCTTGCCTAATTCCAGCAGTAAATTCAAAATTATCTCCAATTGAAGATTCAACACTAATGTATGCTGAGTCAATTTCCAATAATCCTAAGTACCCGGCTGGCGATGAACTTGCAGTATTCTCGATTACCAGTAATCTATTAGGATCAAAGTTTTGGTCAGCAAAAATATAGTCTATTCTGTTATCTAGGCCATCTTGAGGTAAGGGACCACCAGCAGCCAAAAATCTAAAACTTCTAACTTCAGCTGACCTATCATTTTCAATGTTTTCAACTCCAGTTCTCAAAAATGTTGATTCGCCAAGGGGGATCTCTAGATCTATAACAACATTTGTATTTTGGTCTTGGACCATACTAAATTGGGTTTGGTTCCTACCTGTATTAACATCATATAAATAGACTCCGTCCTCATCTCCATCTTCATAGAAAACAACTCTTTCATATGGAGAATCTCTCTCTGCCCTTCCATCACCCAAACTTACATCTAAAGTCCAGTCATTTTCAAAAGTCTTATCATAATTAAACTGATGATTTATTAGTTCTCTTTCATAAAATTCTAGATAATCTTCTCGAACATCAGCTGAATCACTTGAATCATATCCTTGGATGATACGCCCTTCTTTTGTTCCTTTATGAATGTATAGCCCAGTGTATTTTATTTCAGATGAATCAGTTTCAAGACCAACAACACCCATTGCATATGCTGTAACATCATTTGATGTGCTTTTAAAAGTTTTGTCATTTTGAACAACAACATCTACAGTACCATCACCTTGGTTTTGTAAATCACCAGTTTGTCTGATTCCTTCTTGTGTATCCCATGAACTTTTTAAACCTGAAGTAAACATGAAGCCCATTGTTGCACTAGGATCATTAATGAGTTTATCAATTCCTAAACCGTCAAGAGTATCTCCATAGGTCAAACTATAAGATTGATCTAGAGGAACATCTCCTGATTGTAAAACCCATAGCTTTGAATTTTCAAAATTTCGACCAAAATTAGCCAATTGCGTTGAATTAAAGTTAGACCTATCAAGTTTAAGGTTGTTATCAATAGCATGCTTAATACTCCATGGAATATCTCTAGTCCCGTCATCGTAACCAAAACTATCATCACTTCCACCGTCATACATTAGCCCATCATCTTTTAATGAAGTAGCAGAGTTATAGCCAGTTGAAGCTGAAAATTCAAAGACTCTATCTAAAGGAACAGCTTTTGTATTTATCTCAATCATACCTCCACCAAACTCACCAGGCATGTCAGCTGAATAGGTTTTTTGCACTACAGCTGATTCAATGATGCTTGTAGGAAAAAGATCAAGAGGTACAACTCTCTTAAGTGGTTCAGGACTTGGAAGATTAAGGCCATTAAGTGAAGCAGATGAATATCTGTCACCTAAACCTCTTACATATACATATTTACCTCGCACTAAACTAAGACCTGTAAGTCTTGTAAGGGCGATAGCAATATTATCATCACCAGTTCTTTCGATTTCTGATGAATCTAATACTGCTGAAATCTCGGATGTATCTCTTTTCTCATCTGGTATAAAAGATCCGCTTACTACCACTTCTTCAATTTCCTGAGCATTGATAAACAATGGAGAAACTATCATGAAGGATAAAGCAAGCTTTAAAAAACCCAAGACTTTGTTTGTTTTTTTTGTTGATTCCATTTTGACTCCCAAATAGGTTTTATAAAGTTATTAGTTAAGTTTTATTGATCCAGGTACTGTCCATCCTTTGTACCAATTATCAGTTGCTCCGCTAACTGCACCTATGTAAGTAACTTCTTCAAAAAATCCATCGGCATTGTATATTGCAGGAACAGCTGTAACAGTAGCACCACTCTCTGCAGAACCATTAACAACTCCATTAAGTGTATTTACATAAGTACCGCCACCAGATGTAGCTGCATATAAGTTAGTGTCAGGAGATTCCTTAACAATAGCCTCAATTGTTGATACTGCAACACCATCATTAGTTTTAATAAATCCTGGGCAATCAAATGCTATAGAGTTCATAGAGAAATTAGGTGTTATAGCACCATCGAGAGGTGTTTCTGTTTTAGTAGTCTCTATACAATTTGTTGATTTGCCTGTAACTTCGTTAAGAACAGCAGCAACTCCATTATAATATTGACCTGATACACCCTCTTTTAACTTAAATATATCGTCATGGCCTCTACTTACAAATGTAAAATTAGCAACAATTGGATTTGATCTAGGCTCACTTAAATAACCAACAGTAACATCACTGTTAACATTATCTGATTCGACAATGTGATCACCTTTATCGTTAGCCTGTTGAACTATAACGTATTGAAGTCTTCCTTGATAACCCCAATCAATGTCCAAGTTATCATCATCATTTCCAGTACATATCAAATGCTTGACATCAACTGTTCCACCAAAGAACTCGACGCAATCATCAGCATTGTTATGGACTTGTATGTATTCAACCGAAGTACCACTGCCAACACCACCAAAAGTGATTCCATTTAGCTCATTACCTGGAAATACCTCATAACCTGCATACTGAACTCTTAAATATTTAAGTGCTCCACTGCTATCAGTAGGTATTTCACCACCCATTACATCTCCAGTTGATCCCTCAACCTCTCTCTCACATGGAACGATTCTTACTCCTGTTGAAGAGTATGAACACTTATTAATTGGTGATTGACCAAGAATGACCAATCCGCCCCAAAGCCCTCGTGTTGAGTTAACGTCTGCTTGACCAAGAATATCTTGTCTTCCAGTCATCACAATTGGAGCTGATTTTGTTCCTACAGCGTTAATATCGGATCCTCTCATGATTACTAAGTAGTCATTACCTGATTCACCAAAAACTGTTACGCCAGGATTGATAGTTAACGTAGCTGAATCGCCGTTTGAAGCAGCACCATCTGCTCCAACATCAACACCAATTTGAACTTTACCGTCAAGCTTGTAATAGTTTCCTGCTACTAGAGTTAAATCATCTGTTATAACTCCATTTAAATCGCAAACCTTTCTACCTAAAAGAAGTTCAGATTCAAGAGTTCCAGCAGGACATTCAGGATCGGTAAATAGACCAACAGTCCAACCTGCGGCCCAGTTATTTTCTGCATCAGATCCAGGTGAAAAAGCACCAACATAATCGGTTGCTGAAAACCATGTATTAACTATGTAATTACCGTCATCGTATCCAGGGCATAGTTCTGTTAATGCTCCAGCTGCATGAGTTCCAACTGCACACATATCATCAATTTCTGATATGGAGAATGCGCTAGGAACAGCAGACTCTGTATCGCCCAAGAAATATGTGTCTACCATAGTGTTAGATCCAAAGTTTAAATTTGTTGATCTTGATGCAAGTGATGTTGCAAATTCTGCAGCCGTTGCTGCATCAAACTTTACAGGGAAGTCTGTTTCATTAGCTGAATCAAAAAATATTGAATGATGGGCAATTTTATCTGTTAATGCGCCATCTTGAATAGTTTCTAAAAAAGTACCCTCTACGAGATTCTGTGATACTTGGTTTACAACAATACCATTTATATAAATTCCAGATACACCCTCTTTATACTTAAGTGGTTCGTCAGCACCACCCCCAATAAAGGTAAAATTAGCAACCATTGGTTGTGATCTGGGCTCTGTTAGGTAACCTACTGATGCATCAGCATTTGTATTATCTGATTCTACAACGTGATCACCTGAACCAACATTTTGTTTAACAACAACAAATTGCATTTTTCCTTGATAGCCCCAATCAATGTCAAGATTATCATCACCTGCATTTGTACAAACTAAATGTTTTACATTTACTGTTCCACCAAAAAACTCTACGCAATCATCTTGGTTGTTATGAACTTGAACATAATCCACCTCTGTACCATAACCAACACCGCCAAAGGTAATACCATTTAATTCGTTACCTGGAAATATTTCTTTACCTGCGTATTCAACTCTAACAAAGTTTAAGACACCAGAGTTATCATCTGGAGAAGCTCCACCCATAATAGCAGTAGTAGAACCTTCAACCACTCTTTCACAATCAGCAGTTCCTATAAGATTAGGGCTGCATTTGTTAATTGGTGCTTTACCTAAAATTACTATTCCACCCCAAAGACCACTTGCACTATCCGGATTAGTTAAAGATCCATCAATCGCTGAGGCCGCAGTAAACCTAATAGGATTAGATCTCGTTCCGTTAGCAACGATTTTTGATCCTCTTTGAACAACAAGATAATCATCAGGTGTTTTTTGAGCAAGGGTTACACCAGCTGGAATTGTTAATGTTGCAGCAACTCCTCCAGTTTTTGTTCCATCTCCACCCATATCGACACCAACATCAACTAAGCCAGATAAACGATACATTACATCAGTTGTCAGAGTTATATCATCAGTTATTGGACCCACAATTGCGCATAGTGTATTTCCACCAACAGTTGCATCGTTAGAAATAAATGGAGAAGAAGGACATGATCCCGTTAATAAACTACTTGTTCCACCTCCATCATTACCACCGTCACTTGGGGCCGATAGTGGTCCTAGCTCACCAGGAGAAACAATGCTAGTATCACCTCCTCCACACGAAGCTAGAATGAAAATTGAAGAGATTAAAAATAAGTTTTTAGTTGATTTTAGGTTCATAAGAATTCCTTTTAAAAAAATTAATGAAAGAATTTAATAATTTTCTTGTGAACTTTAAATTGGTTTTATGTAAAGATTGTGTTAAATAAATCTATTCAATGTTACAACAGTGTTAACTGTTTGGTATTTGGTATTTGGTATAAAAGGAGACCAGTAAAAAAACTAAAAATTGGATGATAAATTTGTCATTTTTAAACTCCAAATGTAAATTTCAAAATATAGAAAAATAATATGGTAAGAATTGCCCCGGCTGGTATAGTCACAATCCATGACAAAATAATTCTTCCAATAGAGCCAAGATCTAAATGAGAAACTCCTTTTGCTAAACCAACCCCTATAACTGCTCCAACTAAGGTATGGGTAGTTGATATTGGAAACCCTATATAAGTTGCAGCAACAACAGTTGATGCTGCTGCCATTTCAGCTGAGAAGCCTAAGCTTGGTGTTAAGTGAGTAATCTTACTGCCAACAGTTTTAATAACTCTTCCACCGAGCATTGCTAATCCAAAGACTATACCTACACCACCTATTAAAAGAACCCAGGGACTAACCGAAGATTTTGCTCCAATAGCTCCTTCAGATGCAACACTTATTATTGCTGACATTGGCCCTATTGCATTAGCTACATCATTAGATCCATGTGCAAATGCCATTGCAGATGCTGTAACAATCATAAGAATTGCAAATGCCGACTCAACTCCATATTCCCTAATTTTCTTTTTATTTAAATTTAATAGAACCGCTGTAATTATAGAAACTGCTACACCAAAGATTAATGTTATTAAAACAACTTCGTTGTCTGTTAAGGGAAGACCAACATGTTTAAGGCCTTTTCTAGCAGTAACAAGCCCAATAATTACAGCTACAAAAAAACTATAAAAAGGTATAAGTGACACAGCTGCTTGGACGGGATCTCTTCTATCTAAAATGAACTTTTTTGCACTCAAAAATATACAGAATGCCATTATTCCTGAAATTGCTGGTGAAACAACCCAGCTTGCAGCAATGGTACCTACTTTACCCCATGAAACTGCAGCAAAACCCAATGAAACGATAACAAATCCAACTATTGAACCTACAATTGAATGCGTTGTTGAAACCGGCCAACCTTTTGTACTTGCAATAAGCAACCAGGTTGCAGCAGCAAAAAGTGCTGACATCATTCCTATTATGAAAATATCTTCATTTCCTACGTACAACTCTGGTGATACTATTCCTTTTCTAATTGTGGAGGTTACTTCTCCACCAGCCAAATATGCACCAAGAAATTCAAAGATTGCTGCAATAAAGATTGCTTGTTTAAAAGTTATAGCCCTGCTTCCAACAGAGGTTCCCATTGCATTAGCAACATCATTAGCACCAATGCCAAATGCCATAAAAAATCCTGCAAAAGCAGCAATTAAGAGTATTATTGTTGGATCTAAAAATAAATTTTCCATAATTTTATATAAAATATAAACAGATTTAACAATATTCTTGTTACAAACGCTAGACATTTGTGCATGAGATTAGAAAACTTTTTTTTAGTAAAGTAAATTAAAAAAGAATAATTCTGGATTGAATAGTAAAATATATCGCAACTTTAAAATAACTAATTATGAGCTTAATATCTTTAGATCAAACCATTTATAAAAAGCTTAATCCAAATGCATATGCTCTTGAAAAGAGAAAGCTTCAAATTGAACTCTTAAAGCTTCAAGAAGATGTTATAAAAAATAATAGAAAATTATGTATAGCTTTTGAAGGAAGAGACACTGCTGGAAAAAGTTCGGCAATTAAATTCTTTTCTGAACATTTAATACCAAAAAATTTTAGCTATGTGCATTTAGGAATTCCATCTAAATGGGAATCATCTCACTGGTTTCAAAGATGGGAAAAAGTATTACCAGATGTTAATGAAATAGCTTTTCTTGATAGATCTTGGTATACCAGAGCTATAACTGAACCGGTAATGAATTACTGCAATGAAAAGCAATATAGAGCCTTTATGAACAGGGTGAATGATTGGGAAGAAAGTCTAATTGCTAACGGTACTGAATTAACAAAATTTTATTTTTCTCTATCTAAAGATCAGCAAAAGAAAAGAATAAAGGCAAGAAAGAATTCAGAATTAAAATACTGGAAATTATCTAAAAATGATGAAAAGGTTGTAACCAAATGGGATGCTTTTACTTTATATAAAGAGCAGATGTTTGAAAAGACATCTACACAAATTTCACCTTGGGTAGTTATAAACTCTAATAATAAAATGATTGCTAGATTAACTGCATTAAGATTTTTATTAAATAAAACTAACTATGAAAATAAAAAACTCCTGAAGCCAGTCTCTTGGTCAAAAGATATTTCTAATTATTCAGCAAGTCTCGATGGTGTTATGTTTAACAATTTAAATTATGAGCAATATATATCGATTACTAAATACTCTGATGATGTGTAACTAAGATGAAAATTGCCGCGATAGATATTGGAACAAATGCTATTAAATCAAAAATATTCTCTACTACGCCTACATCAATAGAGTTTATAGAAAGCATAAGAACTCCTATGAGATTAGGTGAGGATGTCTTTAGTAACGGTTTTCTTTCACAAGATAAATTGAATGATTTGATTAAAATTCTAAAAAATTACATAGAATATTTTGAGAAAAATAATATTGATATGTATGAGATAGTAGCTACATCTGCCTTTAGAGACACAGCTAATTCAGAAGAAGCTAGGCGGTTGGTAGAAAACTCTATCGAACATCCTATTAGAATTATTTCAGGCTTGGAGGAAGCAAAATTAATCAGATTTCATCCAAAAGCTCAATCAATGCCCAATAAATTGTTTGTTGATATAGGTGGTGGATCAACTGAGTTTTATATTCATACCAAGGCAAAAGATTATATTCAATCATTTCAATTGGGTGCTGTTAGAAATTATATGAAAATGGATTCAAAAGCAGAATGGGAAAGAATGGATAACTGGCTTGATCAACATATTGAAAAAATGCAGCTTATTGGAATTGGTGGGAACATTAGAGCATTTCTAAATATTTATAAGATGAAATCGATGAGCCAAGATGAATTTGTAGCAAATGCTAAAAAGTTAGCCCTTCTTGATAAAAAGGAAAAGCAATCTCAATACAATCTTAATAATGACAGAGTTGATGTTATTGACTCAGCTATTTCAATATATCTGCAAATAATCAATAAACTTTCAATTTCTAAAATTAAATCAACGCGCTGGGGCATTTCTGATTCTGCAGCAGTAAAGCTATTTCATGAGCTTTATTCAGACAAAATTGCAATTAAAAATAATTAATTATCAGGCTAAACTTTATTTATATGGAAAAAATAATAGTAAAACGCTTTATTTCGTTAAGTCTTGATACATTTATAGATTCAGGCGTTATGCCTATTAATTTAATTGAATCTTCTATAAACATTAAGGATTTTTCAAGATCATTTAATATATAAACAATTTTGAGCTCTCCATTTTCTGAGGTTCGAACAAAATTAATAAGCCCATAATTTTCAGACATGCTATCTAATTTAGTGTATGTAGCTTCTGCATTTGCAAGAAATCCTTGCTGAGCTAAATTTAAAGATAAAATCTCAGCTTGCTTACTAACATATTCATAGTCAGCTTTTGATGATTTTAATCTTTGAGATGAATCTTGAAGATTACTGTAGAGAGATGAGGTTAAAGATACAATTATTCCTATAAATATAATACTTATTAATACTTGCAGTAAAGTTTTTTCTCTAGCTTGAAGGTTGTTATAAAATTCTTTCATTATTAATTTCCAAGGCCTACTAGAATTGATCCAGAAACCATCCCATCAATAGTCTCTATCTCTTCATTAATTAATACGATATTTGCTTGCGGCATAAGATTAGTTAAAAATTTATATTTATTTGCAGCCAGTTTTTCAACAACTAAAAAAGCTTCCGAATTATTTACATCTAAATCAACCTTAGTAATTTCAGGGATGTCTAATCTTTTAATGCTATCTAATCCAGCAATAGACAATTGTGAGGCCTGCTCTAGATTGTATGAAGTAATAACTTCATCAATTTGTCTGCGAGGATTAACAACTCTATTAATATTTGGATTAATTTCTTTAAATAGTTTTATGGTTTCATCCTTATACTCTTCTGTATATGCATTATTTAAAAAAGTGGCTGAAATTGGATAAATCACCAATAGGGTTATAACTGCAATAGCAATTGAAATATCAAATTTATTTATTTGATATCTTTTTATCCAGTATTCAAAATGAAAACCAGAAATATAAAGATTTGGAAAAAATAGGTAACTTTTTAGAAAATCAAGATGTAATAAATTTATGTTGGTATCTTTTGGCTTGCTGTCTTTAAAAAAAGCAATGATTTCTTTATCGGTTGAAAAAAGCTTAGGCAGGAAATCTTTCCTCGAATCTTTAATCAGCTCAAGATATTTCTTTATATTCTCCTTGTACTCCGAAAAGCCCTCACCCTTTCCAAATGAAAAAATAAAACGACCAAATAATTCCAATATAGACATTTCATTTTTTGCATAGGCTAAAAAATGCTCTGGATATATATAAATTTTTGCCCCAGTAAGTCTCAATTGATTACTAATTAAGTTTAGGTATGTTTTTTCAACAAGTAGTGCTAGATTAAGATTATTTTTTCTATAAATAAAAATTTCATTTTCAGATATATCGCTAACAACATAACTGTCTATATCTGATATTAGTTTTGCTTTGGCAGACTCCTCGCTTTCTTTTTTAGAATTTTCAATTTCTACAGAGGTTATTTTTGAAGATGGTACAAAGAAAAAAATCTCTGAATCAGGGCCAACTAATGTTGAAATATCATTAATAATTATTTGGGTTTGAGATTGGAAGTTATTTTTAAGGTAATGGAAAACCTCTAACTTATTACTGTCATTAGCGGAATTATGTATGAAATATCTATTCATATATTCTCTTTATAGGCCATTGTAAGATCTTGAAATAATATATCCAGTTCTATTATTCTCAAGATAGATAACACTTTCTGCACTTACCTTTAATTCATCTTTTATTATCTCAGATTTAAGTAAAAATAAATTTGAAGTGAAAAAAATACTTGCATTGCTATTAGTAAAATCAATACTTGGAAAATCTTGCATGAGCTGTCGTATATCTATATAACCATCCTTTGGGGTATTGCTAATAATTAATTTTGCATCATTGATAGATATATTTGGTAATACAGCCGTTAAAACTTCATAATCTGCTTCATTCAATAAGTTTATATTTACCTTTGACATTCCAGCAAATGGAACTACGCATATATTCTCCTTTAGTTTCTTCCAATCAAAGTAAGAAATTGCTGGGAGATTTTTTAATTCAGATAAATCATAAAAAAGTCTTTTGCTAGTGTATTGCTGAGGTTTATGTAACGGCCCTGTATAAAAATAATCTTCAAGGCCACTTCCTCTAGGCTGATTATCAACATCAATCCAATCTATCATCTGATCTAGTAACGAATCTATATTTCTTTCATCAAATTCTTTAAGGATTAATAATTTTTTAAATGCCGCTATGCCTTTTGGGTTAGGAATATAGTTATTATTTGATAAAGATACGATTGAATTTATATTTAAACAATTTGAAGCATCAGATAATTGTGCGAAGAGCTGCCCTGAAGGATGTTCATAATAAAAAGCGTCTTTAAACAAAGGATCTTCTTTAGTTAGAATTTGGCTACCAAATCTATTTTTCTCTTCAATTCGTTTAATTGAAATAGACTCAATGTTGTGAAATAACTCTAAACTATTAGATTCTAAATCTTGGTACACAGACCTTTTGAAAGCTAACAAAAAATTACTTCCAATAGACATTGCTATTGCTGATAAAACTAACACTATGAGCAGAACAGAAATTAATATAACGCCTTTATCTTTATTTTTTATATACATAATCTATATTTGGATTAATAACCCATTCGTATTCAAGATTATTCCTAGTAAAGGTAATCTTAATAAGTTCAGGTATCTTTCTTTGAGTAATTAAGTCAATAGGCCAACTTGCATACCATTTTGAAGTACCAAGGTAACTAAATTCAATTTCTGAAATATCTTCTAAAAGAGTTGTTTCAAAAAATTCATCATAAGAATATGGGTTATCTGCGTAATACTGTTTTCGTATTAGTGCATTATTTTGATATAAGTATTCGACTCTTCTGATTCTTGAGGTTGAATATGATGCATTTACAAGAGTCGTGAAAACTAATGAATCAGAAGCAGTGTCAGCAATAAAATTACCTTTTAGATTATTTCCAAAATAATCTCTCATAGGCACATTAATAATTTGCCTTATATCCCTTCTTAAGATACTGGAAGCTATATTTAACTCTTTTATGTTTTGTAATTTTTTAGAACTTTCATCTCTTGCTTCAACTGAGGATTGAAGAAAATTTGTTGAAACAACAGCAATAATGCTCAGGATTACTATTGATACTAGTACTTCGATAAGAGTAAAACCTTTTGAATTATTTTTTAACAAGGTAGCCCCGTGCTTCATATATATAATTCGATGATGAAGATTTTTTTACAAGAATTGAATACTCATAAACGTTAATAGCCGGTCCTTTAGAAATTTCCTCTTTCCACTCCCATTCAATTCCAGCCATTAAGACTTTGCCATCCCTCGATCCAGTCCCCTTGGGAATATCAATTGTATTCATTAAGGCTACTCTGTTGGTTCCAACTTCCCTTGCTAGGTATCTATCCTCTAATTCATATGTTGATATTGTGGTTGATGAAATGACTTGAAATATCGCTATAACTGAAGTGCTTAAGATTAATAAAGCTATTGCTACCTCTAAAAGACTAAATCCTTTATTTAGATTTAGTTTCATTTTCAATTTTTCCATTTTGATGCAGTTTTATAAGTTGAATATACTCTTCTGACTCAATGTGCAATTCAGCACCTGAATTTTCTCCTGAAGGATAAAAAATAATAGTAGGAAACTCTGTTATATCATTTTTAAGTTCTATATCATCTCCATCAATTCCTTTAATAATCATTTTATTTTTAGAAATACTTTTCCAATTGTTATTTAATGATCCTGAAATAAATTCTATATCTTTATTACCGTCTGAGTCTAAAATAAATATTTTTTGTGAAGTATTATCAGGGAACCATCCTAAAATATTGCCAGAAAGAATACTTTCTTCTGATATTATTTGAAAATTTCTTTCAATAGATGCTCTACTTTGAGTTACATTCTCAATTGAAGATGTATTAATTAAAATTACTGAGGAGGCAATTCCAATAATTAAAAGAACAACAAGAAGTTCTAGTAATGTGAAGCCTTTATTAAGTTTACTGTAACCAGTTTCCAATATCTGAGTTTTCACCAGTACCACCTTCCATACCATCAGCTCCTAAAGTATATAAGTCATAATCTTTAGATTTCTGAGGCGGATGTTCGTATATATATTCACGACCCCATGGATCAAGAGGAATAGAATTAATATAACCATCTTCAGGATACAGAAATGGTCTTTTTAATTCTGAATGAGGAACAATAAGTGCGTCTAAGCCTTGTGAAGTTGAAGGATAACTTAACTCATTAAATTTATATAGCTCTAAGGCTTTACCAGTTTGGGCAATGTCTGCTTTAATTTTTTCTAAGTTAGCTCTTTGCAGGAAAGGTGAAACATTTACTGCAACAATTGTTGTTAGAATGCCTAATATGACTATAACTGCCATAAGCTCTATTAATGTAAAACCTTTTTGTTTGTGCTTCATGTTTTTTATCCAAGTGTAAGTGCATTCATTTGCATTATAGGTATAAGTATAGCGAGAACTATCAGCAGAATAAAACCACCCATAAATATTGTTATTGCAGGTTCGAGAAGAGAGAGTAAAACATTTCTTTTGGATTCAATCTCAGACTTCATGAAATCTGAAACTTTTTTAAACATCTTTACTAAATTACCAGACCGATAACCACTAGATATTAATTGAATAAAAATATCAGGAAATATTTGCGTCTTACTCAAAGCATTAACAAAATCTTTTCCTTCAACAACCTCCCTTCTTGCATTAATTATTGAGTTTTTTAAAAATTTATTATCCAAAACTTTTGCAGCTTCATCCATTGCTAGATCAAGATTCATACCTGAATGTGTTAATAAATACATTGTGCTAGAGAATCTCTCTATTTCACTATTTAAAATAAACTTACCCACCAAAGGAAAGGAAAGTAATTTTTTATGAGCTTTAATATGATTATCTTTGTTTGAAGTATATGACTTATAAAAAAAACCTAAAGAAGTAATTGCAAGAAAAATTGCTAATACAATATAAATAATATTATTAGAAAGAGTTAACAGAGCTGAAGTCAAAAATGGCAGTTCTGCTCCAGCCTTGATAAATTGACCAACAACTTGAGGCATTACAAATACAAGTAAAGCTACAATAACCATAACACAAAAGCCTATTAAGATAATTGGATAAGCCAATGCTGAAAATATTTTTTGCTTTACAGTTGCACTTTCTTCTAAATAATCTGCAAGATTTTCAAAAATAATGTCTAAATTTCCTGAACTATCTCCTGCAGTTACGAGCGAAACATACGTATTTGAGAAAACTTGAGGATATTTTTTCATGGCTTGACCTAATCTCTTACCCTGAATAACCTCATCTCTTAAAGTGTAAAGAACATCAACTATAATCTCATTATTATATTGATCTGCGGTAATTTTTAAAGCTTCATCAATAGAAGTATCAGCATCTAATAATGTTGCAATTTGTCGAGTAATTAAGACTAGATCTTTATCTTTAACTTTAGTTTTATTAGCTAAGCTTTTGTTAGACTCCTTTATATATAAAGGTATTAAATTTAAATCTTTAATAGCCTTTCTAGCATCCCTCTCTGAGGCAGCTGTTAAAAAGCCTTTTTCTTTTTTTCCAGAATTGTTAAAAGCAGTATAACTATAAGCTGGCATCTTCTTTAAGGTTATTTAACCTAATAATTTCTTCACATGATGTGATGCCAGTTATTATAAGCTCTTTGCTTGCTTCATCTATAGAGGGTTGATCTTTAAACACGTGATCAACAATCTTGCTTTCTGATGCTTTTTGATGAATAAGATCTCTAGTTATTGAATCAACTTGAATACATTCTGCTATAGCAATCCTTCCTTGGAAACCAGAAAAAGAGCATTCTTCACAGCCTCTAGCTGTAAATACCTTAGAGTTATTTATTAGGTTAAATAATTTGATAGCCTCTGATGATGGTGCAACTTCCTCTTTGCAATTATTACAAAGTCTTCTTACAAGCCTTTGGGAGATAATTGATCTTAAGCTTGATGATAATAAAAATGATTCTATACCCATATCTCTTAATCTAGTAATTGCGCCAACAGCGCTATTAGTATGAACTGTTGAAAGAACTAAGTGACCCGTTAGGCTCGATTGAATTGCAATTTGAGCAGTTTCAACATCTCTAATCTCTCCTACCATCATTACATCTGGATCTTGTCGAAGCATAGCTCTTAAACCTTTAGCAAAGCTGTAACCAGTTTTTGTATTTACTTGAGTCTGCCCTATTCCTTTTAAAGTATATTCAATAGGGTCTTCTACGGTTAATATATTTTGCGAAGAATCACTTAACTCTCTTAATCCAGCATATAAAGTGGTAGTTTTACCAGACCCTGTAGGACCTGTAAAAAGAATTATACCTTCAGAGCTTTTTAATGATTTTTTATAATTGTTTAAGATCTGCATAGGAAGACCTAAGTCATCAATATTTATTTGTGCAGACTGCTTATCAAGTAATCTTAAAACAATTCTTTCACCATATGATGATGGAAGTGTAGATACTCTTACATCAACATTTTTATCTCCCAATGAAAGTGAAACTCTGCCATCTTGAGGCAGTCTTCTTTCAGATATATCTAATCTGGATATAATTTTTATTCTAGCTATTACTAAAGAGGCTATCCTGCTATCTTGTGATAAAACCTCTTTTAATATTCCATCAATTCTAAACCTAATAACTAATTGATCTTCATAGGGTTCAAAATGCACATCTGAGGCCCTTTGTTTTATAGCTTGGCTGATAATTCCGTTAATAAGTTTAATTATCGGCGCATCATTATTGCCATTGAGGAGGTCTTCAGTAGGAGCAATATTTCCTGCAAAAGATTCAAGATCAAAATCATCAGACAATTCTTCAGAGATTTTTTCTGAAGAATCTTTTGAATCAAATGACTTGGTTAACATCTCATTAAATTCTTCAGCTGAACATTTATTAATATCAAGTGGTTTATCTAAAAAACGACATAATTCTTGATAGGTATTTATATCAATATGATTTGGTGAATAAACTTTACATATGTCATCATCCTCTAAAGCTATTATCATTCTTTCACGAACATAATCGTATGGAAGATTGCTAGTTGTATCTAGATTTTTTGATGTTAAATCATCCATTTTATTTAGACTTTGTTAAATCAATTAATTCAATTTCTGAGCCTCGAGATAATTGTTCAGCTTTTATAAAATTATACTTTTCAGCCGAGAGTTCATTAATTGAATCTGAATCAACTAGAATCGTTGGTCTAATAAAAACAAATAATTTTTTCTTGATAACTTGATTTGAAGATGATTGAAATAATTTTCCTAGAACTGGTATGGAGCCCAAAAGAGGAACCTTGGAAACATTTTCTTGTATATCCTCATCTATCAAGCCACCTAAAACTATTATTTGTTTGTTATCCGCTAAAACTGTGGTTTCAATAATTCTATTATTTGTAATTAAATCGACGCCGCTTGAGTAAGTCCCAGCAACACTTGAAACCTCTTGAATAATATTAAGAATTACAGAACTACCTTCGTTTATTTGTGGAGTAACTTCTAATTTAATACCAACCTCTTCTCTTGAAGTTGTTCTAAATGCATTAATATTACTAGAACCTAAGCTCTCACCAGTAGTAACAGGTATCTCTTGCCCAACTAAAAGTTTAGAGGGTGTGTTATCCATAGCTATTACTGATGGAGTAGATAAGATATTTGAATTCTGATCATTAGCAACAGCATTGATAATACCTACAAAGTTGTCTGCCCCTGTAAGATCACCAAAACCTGCTATTAAACCCTGAGCTCCAAGCAATGAAGAAGTCGCAACTTGACCTAATGTAGCATCAGTACCATCAGAGGCAGCAGAGCCAGCTAGAGCTAAGAGATCAGGTCCTGTACCAACATCAAAAGCAGTTACACCTATAGGCATATCTCCATCTTTAGCTCCAGTATAAATTGTTTCTACACCAAGGTTTTTTGCAGCTGTTTCTGATAATTCAACGATAATTGCCTCAACTAAAACTTGCGCTCTTCTAATATCTAGTTTTGAAATTAAATTCCTAATTCCAGGAAGATTAGATTCCTCTGAAGAAATAACTAATGAATTAGTTTTTTCATGATGAGTAATAACGGTCTTAATTCCATCAGGACTCGCAGCAAACCTATCAGAAACACTATTTAAAATAGCAGCAACTTCCTCGGCTTTAGCATATTTTAAATAGATAACATCAATAGACTTATCTGCTTTTACATCGGCATCTAGAGAAAATAAAGTTTTTTCAACATTTGATGTAATTGTTGAATTGGCAGACAGAATAACTGAGTTAGATGGACTAAATGGTATGGCAACAAAATTATTAATAGTTGGATTATTTTGTGCTTTGAGTTTTTCTAAAATCCTTACAGCTTCTATAGAAGACAGGTTCTCAAGTTTTATGATTGAAATTTTTGCACTATTATCTTTATCAAGATCTTTTAATAAACTTTTTATTCTATTTACATTACTTAGTCTATCGACTAAGAGCACTGAATTAATAGAAGGAATACTTGAAAGATGAGATTGTCTTCCGGTAATTGGTTTAATCATTGGTATAACTTCAGCAGCAGAGCGATTTATTAATGGAATAATGGCAGTTAGAAAATTACCATTTTGATTATCAATATCATTCTTATCTCTGGTAGCTTCGTTTTCTGGCACGATTCTAACAACACCGTTATCAGAAACTGAACTAAAACCATTCACTTGTATGGTTCTAAGATAAACATCCCAAACCTGTTCACTATCAAGGCTTGCATTTGAATAGATAGTTATTTTACCTTTGACTCTAGGATCTAAGATGATGGTTTTTTTAGCAAATCTTGCAATATCTTGAGAAACTTTTTTTATATCAGCATCTTCATAATTGAGAACAAAAGAATCCTGCGAAGCTGCAATCAAAGGAAGTCCAATTAACAATGAATAAAAAAATAATCTAAAAGATTTCCACATAACTATTTTCCAACCTTATTTTCTAATTTGTATAGTTTACCTGATGCACTAAGAACAATTTCATCTGGACTTACACTCACAAGTTCGTATGTATTTTCTAAAATATCACCCTCATATAAAACAAATTCTTTACTGCCTTTTTTAAGGATTACAGATGAGTTAGCCTCACCAAACCTATAACCTACAATTATATAATCAAATTCAGCTTTATTTATATTAGTAACTTCCGCATTTTGAGCCTCAATATTAGAATTCTTGATCTTATCAAGATTTGTAAATCTAATATCTTTGATTTCAGGCTTATTAATAAAACTAATTAAAAGCAAAGAAAGTAGCAATAGTAACAACAATGCGACTAATGTATTGATAATTCTTTTAATTTTTCTAGTGTTCATAATAAAAAAGAGCTACATAGTGTAGCTCATTTTTTATAAATCTTAGTGAAATCTATGTGAAATCTAAAAACTAAATTTATTAGTTTAATCCTGATAATTTTACTACTTTAGTAAGCCTACCAGACTTCATAATATGATTTAGTTTACCAAAATGATACTTTAATCATGCCATTCTCTTCAATTCTGAGAACTCACATGTCTTGAAACCATTTGGTTTGGTGACTTTAAAGGTGTTTCTTATAGTATTCTTAGACTCAAAATACTTCTTACCTTTTAGACAGTCAGGCGTTAAGATTTGACCCCTATAGTATGAGTCATCTTTAAGTTCGAATATGATACTCGAATCTTTCATGAAGTATATTTTCTTTACATCGGATTTATTTAACTTTTCATCTGCCTGTGCAAATCCAACTAAAAACAAGGCAGATATTATTGCGTATTTTAACATATCAATCTCCTGTTATGTTTGAAACTATCTGACAACTGGACTTCGATTTCTCTACTTGCTCTTTGTGTCGTAATTGTTTCAATTATGTGTCAAATGTGACAAATATGTGACATATAGTAAATAATCTCAATAAGAATGTAAAGAAATATGTGTAAATATATTTATTTGGATTTAGGGATCGTAAACCAGAATATTGATCCTTTAGGTTTATTTGAGGTAATGCCCACCTCTCCGTTTAAACTATTAATCAAATTCTTGACTATAGCTAATCCAAGGCCGCTACCTTTATTATCAGAGGCTCTTGCCGAAGCAGTTCTAAAAAATCTATCAAATATATACTCTTTATCTTCACTTGGTACACCTTCACCAGAATCACTTACCATAACCTTTATCATTTTACCTTGATCACGAGTGGAAATTTCAACACTGGAACCGGCTTCAGAATACTTATATGCATTATCACAAAGATTATTCATAACTCTTTCTAAAGCTTGAGAGTCTGCATACATGAGACCTCGATGCTTAGGATTAAAGTTAAGTTCAATTGATCTCTTTTTAGCAACACTTTTCATAGATACTAAAAAAGAATCCATGAATTCATTAAAATTAAGGTCTTTTATATTTAATTTAAGGTCCCCATATTCAATTCTAGAAAGATCAATAAGATCACTAACCATTGAGGATAGTCTTTCTGAATTATGTAATATAGCTTTAGCAAAAACCTTTGCATCTTTTTTGTTGTCAAGCGCGCCATCTAATAATGTTTCTGAATTTGCCATAATAACGCTTACAGGTGTCCTTAATTCATGTGAGACGTTTGAAATAAAATCTCTACGCATTGAATTTAGTTGTCTTAATTGCGTAATATCGTGAACAACTAAAATATACTCTCCTGTTGTTTTTGATTGGTTCATAGAACCTAAAACCCATCTAGTAGATTTATCTTCTAACTCAATTTCAAATTCAATATCTGCTCTTTTTTTATTAGTAACCCTATTAAATAAATAGTTGATTGCTGGTATCTCTAGATTATTTATATTCTTTTCTTTTAAGGATTTAATATCTAATATAACTAGTGACTGTTCATTATTGTAAACAAATTCACCATCTTTATTAGTAACTAATATACCCTCGCCAAGATCATCTAATACCAATCCAAACTGATCACGCTGTTTTGCAATCATCTTTATCTGGTTTTTTAAGTTCTCAGAAATATGATAAATAGACCTAGCAACATCTCCAAATTCATCAACTCTTTGGGTGGGTAAGGCTTTAAGATTTCTTTTCTTAAAATCACTATCTGCTATTGTTGTAGCTGCATCTGCTAAACTTTCTATATTTGAATATAAATAATTTGTAGCAACGGCACTAGCAAATATAGATACTATAATTACAACAAGAAATAATAAAAATAATGAAAGTTGCAGAGTACCTGTCGCAGTTTCTAAGTAGGTAAGTGGAACTGCTATTCTTATAATATTTGGATTATCTTTACTCTGATCTGTTATAGCAAAATATAATAAGTCTTCATTTAAGGTATCGCTATAACGCGATACCCAGCCTGAGCCATCTTTAAGTGCATTGATTACTTCAGCTCTATCGCCATGATTGTCAACTGATTTTATTTGATTAATATTAAGATCGGAATCTCCAATAACTTGGCCATTATTAAGAATAAATGTGACGCGTGAATTAGCGGCAGCTCCCAAATTATCTGCAGCTGCATCAGCTTCTGCTATATTTTTATAGTTATTTAAATTTTGCGCAGATGCTAAAAGAAGACCAGCCTGTTTTTCTAATTCATTAACTATTTGTAATTCAAAAGCTCTGGTAAGATCACGCTCTGCGACAATATATGAAGTGACAATGCCTGATGATAATATAAGAAAAACTAAGAAAAAGATTCGCGATCTGATGCCCATTTAGTTAATCAGGAGTTCGAGAAAATTTATAGCCAACACCTCTTATGGTTTGAACATATTTACCCATTGAACCAAGTTTTTCTCTTAACCTCTTAATGTGAGTATCCACGGTTCGAGTTGTAATATTGGAACTGTAACCCCACACATCTTCTAAAAGCTGATCTCTAGTTTGCACTCTACCTCGCCTTTCAACCAATTGTCTTAATAGTTTAAATTCTAATGCTGTAAGAATAATTTCTTCATCATTTATGAAGACTTCATGAGATTCAATATTCATTTTTAGTGAACCAAAATTTCTATTAATTTCATGCGTCTGATTACTTAGATTTGATGTTTTAGTATTTCGTTTAAGGATTGCCTTAACTCTTAATATTAATTCTCTTACACTAAACGGTTTGGTCACATAATCATCAGCACCTAATTCAAATCCAACAACTTTATCAACCTCATCATCTTTTGCAGTAAGAATAAGAATGGGAATTTCTTGGATCGTTGAGTTAGATTTAATTTGCCTACATAAATCTAAACCTGATCCATCAGGCAGCATAAGATCAAGAAGAATAATTGAATAACTAGGATTCTCTAGAAAGGTATTTGCTTCCTCAATTGAGCCGCAGCTCTCAACTTTATAACCTTCTCTTGATAAATTATATTCAAGAGTTTTTCGTATATCTGGTTCGTCTTCGATAACAAGGACTTTATTTGACATGTTATATATATTATAAGTTAGTCTTAATTTTAAGCTTAATGTTTAAAAAATCAATCATTAGCAAATATTTTCCTCAATGATGGTTTATCAAATTTACCTGAAGCTATTTTAGGTAATGGATCTTTAAAAAATCTTACTTCATAAGGAATCTTAAAGGCTGCAATTTTTCCAGCTAAAAATTCTTGAATATCATCCTGAGATAATTCAACTCCTGGTTTTAAGTGCACAGCAGATGCAACAAGTTCACCAAGCCTTTCATCAGGAATACCAATAATACAGGCTTCTAAAACATCACTATGTTCGTAAATTGCTGCTTCTACCTCTATACAAGAAATATTTTCACCACCTCGAATAACTAGATCTTTTACCCTATCAACTATGTGTAGGAATGGGCCATCAAAATAACCCAAGTCTCCAGATTTAAACCAACCATCATCATTAAAAACTTCGGCAGTTGCCTCAGGATTTTTCCAATAGCCAACCATATTTCCAGGAGATTTAATGACAACTTCTCCGACTTCACCTTCTTTTAAAGTATTCCAGTTTTCATCAATAATATTAATATCAGTTAATGGAGGAACTGCACGACCGCAACTTGAGGGGTATTGCAAATATTCATCACCGCCATTAAGAGTTCCTAATGCATTAGTCTCTGATAGGCCATAACCAATGGATGGTCTTGCTTCAAATTGCTCATCCATTTGTTTTACATGTTCAGCAGGTCTTGCTGCCCCGCCACCACCAAGATCTTCTAATGAAGAAATATCATATTTTTCTCTTTCTGGATGACTAAGTATTTCCCAAGATTGGGTTGGCACTCCTGTTACATTTGTAATTTTTTCTTGTTCTATTAATTTTAAAGCTTCAGTTGCATCCCATTTTTTCATCATGACCATCTTTCTTCCAACAAGAATAGATATTAAAAATGATGAATGGCTTCCAGTTACATGAAATAAGGGAACACAATGCAAAACTGAAATAGCTTTTTTAGTCCCATCTGGATTTTCTCCAAGTCCACCAGCTGAATCTGACATCTGACCTCGAATAGATGAATAGCATGTCCAGCTAAACAATGTAGCCAATACATTTCTATGCGAAGATAGAACGCCTTTTGGAAAACCAGTAGAGCCTGAAGTATAGAATAAAGTTGCGTTATCATTATTTAAAATTTCAACCTCTGGCCATTCAGAAGAATGATTATTAATAAAAGTATTAAAGTCTTGATAATCTGAATCCATTTCAGGCCTGACAATTACCTTAGTTACATTAGAATTTTTTTCTAAACCTATAAGACGTTTTTCATCAGCAATTAGTACTTTCGCATCACAATGATCCAGCCCATAAGATACTTCTGATGGAACCCACCATGAATTTAAAGGTACAACTACAGCGCCCATCCCAGTAATAGCCATAAATGACATTATGTATTCAGGATTATTCATCATACATATAGCAACTCTATCGCCCTTTTGTACTCCTGCTGCTTGTAAAGCATTCGCAGTTTGGGCTGCTTTGTTAAATACCTCTTTATAGGTATAACGCTCATCTTCATAGACTAACCAATCTTCTTCCGGATGCAGTAATCCAAAATCATAATAACCTCTTAAGGTCTTTGGAATTCCAGGATTACAAAATTCTCTATAGGTTACTCCATTGGCATCTGTAACTTCTTCCCATTCAAATAGTTGGCCAGGTGCTGTATGAGCATTTAGCAATTCTTGATATTGATCTGTCATAATCCAAACTCTCCCTATTAGATGTCAACAAAAAATTATTTTACTACGAAATTAAATAAAGATTCTATTAGCACAAAATGAAATTGTCATACTTATCAAAATATAGTAATTTGGATACTTAATATATAAATAAAATATAGGTAAAAAGTATCATGACAATTAATTATTCATTGCGACACTTTGCAAATATCTTTGAGCAAAATGCTGATTTGCTGCCAGATAACCCAGCTGCTATATGCGGAGATTCAACTTTATCATGGAAAGAGTATGATCAAGAAGCCGCCAAAGTAGCTCAATTTTTATCTGATAATGGTGTCGGAGAAGATTCAAAAGTAGGTTTATATCTGCATAATTCGAATCAATATTTAGTTGCTCACTATGCAGCATTTAAAGTTATGGGGGTGCCTATTAATGTAAATTATCGCTACCAAGCCAATGAACTAATTTATCTTTTAGACAATTCTGACTCTGAGGCTGTCTTTTATCAGGGTTGTTATGCAAATCAAATAAAAAAAATACGTGATGAATTACCTAAGGTAAAAGCTTGGATTCAGTATGATGATGGAACTCCTTTACTTGAAGGCTCTCATGCTTATCAAGATGTGATAAGTAATACAGCGCCAATGCCTAGAATTGAGAGAAATGAAGACAATATTTATATGCTCTATACAGGTGGTACCACAGGCATGCCAAAAGGTGTCATGTATACCCATGGTGGCTTTGTAAATTCAATGTTAAAGACACTTAAAGGTATGGGGGTAGATGTTCCCGAAGATTTAGCAGATATAAAAAATACTATTCTAAATCTTCATGAAGCTGGGCAGCTCTCTAAAAGTTTTGTTGCTTGTCCACTTATGCATGGCACTGGTATGTGGCTTGGAGGTTTTCTTTCTCATCTACTTGGAGGTTGTGTTGTTACAACACCCAATCTAGGTCTTGATACTAAATTATTATGGGAAGAAGTTGAAAGAGTTGGTGTGACGAATATTATTATTGTTGGTGACTCTTTTGCTAAACCTATGGTGCAAGAACTTGATAGAAGGGTAAAAGAAAATAATCCATACAATTTAAGTACCTTAAAACTAATCTATTCTAGTGGGGTTATGTTTAGTGCTGATGTTAAGGCTTCTTTATTAGCACATCATGATATGGTTATTATGGATGCCATGGGTTCTAGTGAAGGCGGTATGGGCTCTTCAGTAACCACTCGAGAAGATGCTGCAGGAACTGCAAAATTTAGACTTAATCCTGGAGTGGTTGTAGTAAGTGATGATGGCAAAGAAGTTGAGCCTGGATCAGGGGTTAGAGGTTTAATTGGCACAAGCGGACTTGTTCCTGAGGGTTACTATAAAGATAAAGAAAAATCAGATGCTACTTTTAAAGAGTTTAATGGTACCCGCTATTCTTTCCCTGGAGACTATGCATTAGTTGAAGCAGATGGAACTATTACTTTATTAGGCAGAGGTAGTAATTGTATAAATTCTGCAGGTGAAAAAATATATCCAGAAGAAGTAGAGGAAGCACTTAAGCTTAATGAAAATATATATGATTCTTTAGTTGTTGGATTACCTGATGAAAAGTTTGGAAATAAAGTTGTTGCCGTTGTATCTCTTACAGAGAATGGAGATATTAACGAAGCAGATTTAATAAGCGCAACTCGTGAACACTTATCAGGTTATAAACTCCCTAAATCAGTTATTTTTGTGCCTGAAGTTATGCGAGCACCAAATGGAAAAGCCGATTATAAATGGGCTAAAACAACTGCAGAAACTGAATTACTTTAATGTATAGAAATTTTAAACTCCTTATTGTTCTATGTAGCTTTTCATATAATGCTTTTGCTCAAGATTTCATCTTAAATCCTAGTTCAATAACCCATCCAGTTGTTGCCAGTAAAGGTATGGTTGCAACACAGCATTATCTTGCTTCAAAGGTTGGTGAAGATATCTTAAGTCAAGGTGGAAATGCCTATGATGCTGCAGTAGCTGTTGGATTTGCATTAGCAGTTGTACTACCTCGAGCAGGAAATATTGGTGGCGGTGGTTTTATGGTGATGCATGATGCAAAAAGTAATGAAGCTTTTTCAATTGATTACAGAGAAAAAGCACCGCTTAAAGCTTCAAGAGATATGTACTTAAATGATGACGGATCAGTTAATTCATTAAGATCTACAGTTGGCTATCTAGCTATAGGTGTTCCAGGTTCTGTATATGGCATGTGGGAGGTTCATAAAAAATTTGGCTCTATGGAGTGGGCTGAGTTACTTCAGCCTGCAATAAAACTTGCTAGTGAAGGTTTTGTAATGAGTCAATATATGACTATGACTCTTAATAGTCGTTATAAAAAACTTTCGCAATTTCCTGAAACCAAAGATATTTTTTATAAAGATTATCCTATTGAATTTAATAATGTTCTTATTCAAGCAGATTTAGCGCAAACTTTGACATTGATAGCTCAAAATGGGGTAGCAGGTTTTTATGAAGGTGAAGTTGCTGACAAAATTGTTAATGCAATGGAAAAAAATGGCGGGCTAATATCACATAGAGATTTAAAAAAATATCGTCCAAATTGGAGAAAGCCTTTACGTTCAAACTATAAAGGAATGAATATCATCACCATGGGTCCACCCTCATCTGGCGGGATACACCTTATTCAGATGTTAAATATTCTTGAAAATTATAATTTAAAATCTTTTGGGCATAATAATCCAAGATATGTTGCTCTCTTAGCAGAGGTTATGAAATTTGCATATGCTGATAGATCAAAATACTTGGGAGATCCAGATTTTTATAAAGTTCCTGTAGAAGAACTCACCAGTAAAGAATATGCAACAGCAATAAATCAGAAACTTCGACTGTTTGAATTTATGATTCCTTCACCACTTCCTTCATCATCCATAGAGCCTGGCGAATATATGAGAAAGGAAAGTGAAGAAACGACTCATTATTCAATCGCTGATCAATATGGCAATATAATTTCCAACACCTATACTTTAAATTCGGCATTTGGTTCCGGCGTCACAATTGAGGGCACTGGTATTCTAATGAATAATGAGATGGATGATTTTTCAGCTTCGCCAGGGACGCCTAATCAGTTTGGTCTATTAGGTGGAGAGGCAAACAAAATTGTTCCTGAAAAAAGACCTTTAAGCTCGATGACTCCAACAATAGTTTTAAAAGATGGTGACCCTTATTTTGCTACAGGCTCTCCTGGAGGATCAAGAATTATTACTAGCGTGCTGCAATCTATCTTAAATATAGTTGAATTTGAATTTGAGGTATCTGATGCAATCTTAGCTCCGCGAATTCATCATCAATGGTATCCAGATGTGCTGCAATTAGAAAAATCATACAATTCACAACATGCAGAAGCATTAACTAAAAAAGGTTATGAAATTATGAAGATAAATCCTGCAACAGCATTACAAATTGTTATGATGAAGAATAATTATTACTATGGGTTTGGTGATACTAGAAGACCAGACTCATTAGCAATTGGAGTAAATTAAATGTTAGATAAATTATTGGTTATCAGTGCTTATGCTATTCCAGCTCTTATGCTCTTATTATTTTGTTTCAAGATATCAAAAAAATAAAAATACTTTTTAAAAATTAATGCTCTATTTAGTTCTTGTAGGAATTTTTGGTGCCTGTATGGGAAGCTTTAGTTCTATGCTTTTGCACAGACTTCCCAAAATAAAAGATGACGAATCAGTAAATTTATTCTACCCAAGGTCCTCATGTCCAGATTGTAAAAATAAATTAAGTGTTTCAGCATTAATACCTATTTTTAGCTATCTATGGCAAAAAGGTGTTTGTAAATTTTGTAAAAAATCTATTAGCTCTTTCTATTTAATCAATGAAATCATTCATTGTTGTGTTGTTTTATTAATAGCGTTATATGTTGGAATAAATGTTGAAGGCTTGTTGTACTACTTTATATTTTTTATTTTATATATTCTTTTTTTTCTAGATTATAAGTACTTATATTTACCTTTTTATCTTAATCTTACTCTCATCCCTTTAGGCATCTTAATTAATTATTTATTCAATACTTTTACAACTTTATATTTATCTATTGGTGGAATGATAATTGGATATAGTCTTTTGTGGATGGTGAATGCAATCTATAAAGCTGTTAGGTCCAAAAATGGCATTGGTGGTGGAGATTTTATTCTTCTTGCCGGTCTTGGAAGTGTATTTGGAATAATGGCACTTGG
>QOPI01000011.1:0-26212 GCA_003331645.1 SAR86 cluster bacterium
TGATGCCTATATAAGAAGAAAAATCTTTCATGAAATCATTATCAACGTTATATAAATCTTAATCAAAAATTATGCTTTTTTTAAGATAAAAAAATAGTAAAAAAAAGTATTTACTTTTAAAAAAAAGAGCAGATAATGGCTTGTTTTTTTTAGGAAAATAAGTGGATTCTTTGACTATTTTACAGATTGGCAGTGTATTTTTTGGAACAGTTTTAGCTGCACCTCTTATGATCTCAAAGAAAGTAAATAAGAGAATCATTGGTTATGGTGCAATGTCTACTGGCAGCTTCTTAGCTATTTTAGTGCAGCTATATGTTGGGCTTTATGTCTTCGTATTTGCTAATTTATACTGGTTAATTAATTGCTGTGTTGCCTTAAGAAAAGATCTTAAGCTTAGAAAGCTTAGATAGACTTTTTCCGCATTCTAATAGAGGCTGGAGTTACTTCAACGAGTTCGTCGTCTTCAATAAATTCTAATGCTTGTTCTAGTGTATGTTTTATATGTGGCACTAAAATTAAGTTTTCATCTGTGCCAGCTGCACGTATATTAGTTAATTGTTTTGCTTTAGTAGGATTTACAGGCAAATCATTACTTCTTGAATGTAAACCAACAATTTGACCTACATAGACATCCAGCGCATGACCAACAAAAAGCTTTCCTCGATTTTGTAAATTAAATAATGAGTAGGCCAATGTTTTGCCAGCCATCATCGAATACATAACCCCATTATTTCTTTTAGCTAATTCACCAGCCTTAGCAGGACCATAATGATCAAATACACTTGTCATTATTCCGGTTCCGCTTGTGATGGTAAGGAATTGCGATCTAAAACCTATTATTCCCCTAGATGGGGCCATAAATTCAAGCTTTACTCGACCTTTACCATCAGGCTCAAGATTTTTTAGTTCAGCCTTTCTAGGACCAAACTCTTCCATGATAGCGCCTTGATGCTGCTCTTCTATATCAATAACTATCATCTCATAAGGCTCATGAATCTCACCATCAACTTCTTTTTGGATTACCTGTGGTTTTGCTATTGCAAGCTCAAAACCCTCTCTTCGCATTGTTTCAATTAACACAGACAGATGAAGCTCACCTCTACCAGAAACAATAAATTTATCTGGACTATCACCTTGCTCGACTCTAAGTGCAACATTAGAAATCAGCTCTTTTTCTAATCTTTCTTTAATATTTCTTGAAGTAACAAATTTACCTTCAAGCCCAGCAAAAGGTGAATCATTTACCTGAAATGTCATTCGAACCGTTGGCTCATCTACTGAAAGAGCCGGCAAAGCTTCAATAGCATCAGGATGACATAAAGTATCTGAGATATTTAATTTATCTACTCCAGTTATACATACAATTGCGCCAGCCTGCGCCTCTGTAACCTCAACTCTTTCTAATCCTTCATGCCCCATTACTTGAAGAATTTTTGCTTTTCTTGTTTTACCTTCCCTATCTATAACAACAACTTGATCATTTGGTTTAATAATTCCTCTTTTTATTCTCCCAATTCCAATAACACCCACGTAACTATTACTATCAAGAGCACTTATTTGTAATTGAAGAGGGCCATCAATATTTACTTTAGGAGCAGGAACTTTTTCTAAAATCATTTGAAGTAATGGCTTCATATCCGCAGTCATTTGATCTGGTTCTAAACCAGCTATACCTTGAATAGCAGAAGCATATATAACTGGAAAGTCTAACTGTTCATCTGTTGCACCAAGCCTATCAAAGAGATCAAATACTTGATCTAGCACCCAATGAGGCCTAGCATCATCCCTATCCACTTTATTAATAACAACTATTGGTTTAAGACCTTTCTCAAAAGCCTTTTGGGTTACGAATCTAGTTTGAGGCATAGGACCATCAACAGCATCCACTAAAAGCAATACTGAATCCACCATCGATAGGGCTCTTTCTACTTCTCCTCCAAAGTCAGCATGACCAGGGGTATCAACAATATTAATTAAATGATTTTCCCAAATAATTGAAGTATTTTTTGCAAGAATAGTAATACCTCTTTCTTTTTCTTGGTCATTTGAATCCATGATTCTCTCAGAATCC
The DNA here is from genome assembly GCA_003331645.1 of SAR86 cluster bacterium. Classification (GTDB taxonomy): domain Bacteria; phylum Pseudomonadota; class Gammaproteobacteria; order Magnimaribacterales; family D2472; genus MED-G78. The sequence continues at coordinate 2,072 of QOPI01000011.1, forward strand.
ATATTCTTTCTATCCAATGTCCCAGATTGTTGGAGCAACTTATCGACCAAAGTAGTTTTGCCGTGATCCACATGGGCAATAATTGCTATATTTCGAAGATTTTCTACTGACATTTCAGGGGATAATTATTAAAAAGGGACGATTATACGAGAATCTAGAAAAAGTGCTAATAGAGTTTGTATTTTGCGTATAATTAGGCTTGACTTAGAGTTCACTCTAATTAATATCTAACATCTTAAGGAGAGATACATATGGAAAAAGTTTTAGTAACAGGCGGCTCAGGATTTATAGCACTTCATTGCGTTCAACAACTTCTTGATCAAGGGTATGAAGTTAAAAGCACCGTAAGATCTGAATCCAAGAAACAAGAGATTCTTGATTCAATGGCAAAGAATTCATCAAATTCTAATAATCTTGAAATTGTTATGGCAGATTTATTAAAAGATGAAGGTTGGGATGAAGCAGTCGAAGGGTGTGACTATGTATTACATGTTGCATCTCCTTTTATTTTAGAAATCCCAAGTGATGAAAATGTTTTAATAAAGCCAGCAGTAGAAGGCACACTTAGAGTGCTTAAAGCTTGCAAGACAAATAAAGTTAGAAAAGTTGTATTAACTTCATCTGTTGCAGCTGTAGCTTATGGCCACAAAGAACAAAAAGTCTTTAATGAAAATGATTGGTCTAATACTGGCCCAGGCATTACCCCTTATGCAAAGAGTAAAACTTTGGCAGAAAAAGCAGCATGGGATTATGTAAATACGCTTTCCGATGAGGATAAATTTGATTTCACTGTAATTAACCCAGTTGCCGTAACTGGACCAATGTTAACTAGTGATATTGGTACTTCAAATGATTTATTAGTTAAACTAGCTGGCGGCTCAATACCTGCCTGTCCTAGAACCCATATGGGCTTCGTTGATGTTAGAGATGTAGCCAAGGCTCATATTTTTTCAATGAAATCTGCAGCTACAAATAATGAAAGAATTATTGTTAGCGATAAAGAGATGTTTTTTGTAGAAATGGGCAGGGTTCTTAACACCGCAGGTTTTAAAAAAGCACCAACAAGAGAAATGCCAAATCTTTTAGTCAGAATAATGTCTTTATTTATTAAAGAGCTGGGTGGCGTTGTTAACAGTCTGGGCAAAGAAGTTAACACCGATAAATCAAAGGCAAAAGCTCTTTTTGATTGGGAATATATATCAGCAGAAGATTCAGCCATAGAGGCTACAAAGCAATTAGTTTCTATGGGACTAGTAAAATAAAATAAAACGCATGACTAGCTTATAAGAAAAAAATGCAAGATATAAAAGCAGTTTTTTGGGATTTTGGTGGAGTTATAACCACCAGCCCTTTTGATTCTTTTAATATCTATGAGAAAGAAAATAATTTAGCTAAAGACTTTATAAGGCAAGTAAATGCAACAAATCCTGATAATAATGCCTGGGCAAAACTTGAAAGAAATGAGATTGATATTTTAGAATTTAATGAATTATTTCTTTCTGAAAGTAGTGAACTAGGCTATCCAATTCCTGGTATAGAGGTAATAAGCCTGCTTCAAGGCCAATTAAGACCAGAGATGATCGAAGCTTTAAAAAAAATTAAAGGTCAACTCATTCAAGCATGCCTGACGAATAATATAATTTCATCGGAAGAAGGAATTAGTGATGAAAATGTTTCCATTGCAGGCAAGAATGATGAAATTATGAGTTTATTTGATTTTGTTATAGCTTCAAGTGAGTTGAATGTTAGGAAGCCAGATCCTGACTTTTATCAACTTGCATTAGAGGAAGCTAAAGTAAAACCTAATGAAGTAGTTTTTTTAGATGATCTTGGAATTAACTTAAAGCCAGCAAGAGCTCTTGGAATGCACACTATCAAGGTCATTGATGCAAACAATGCACTAAGGGAGCTTAATGACCTTTTACCCATAGATATATCTTAGGGTTTATAATTAAAACTTCTCAAGTTTAAGGAAAATATAATGTTGCTAAATACTAAGTGTATCTTTTCGATTATTTCTATATTTGGATTCTTCATAACGCTATCAGCAAACGAAGCAATACCTCAATACAGTGCAACAATTACTAGAGATATTTACGGAGTACCTCATGTCCATGGAGTAAGAGATTCTGATGCGGCTTTTGGCCTTGCTTATGCTCAGGCAGATGACGATATAAAGAATATTTTATCAACAATAGATTTAGCTAGAGCAGGATCAGGGTTAAAAAATGGAAGAGATGGCGCTGTCGCAGATTATCTTATTAAAGCTTTAGGTATAAGAGAGCTCGTTGAAGATAAATATGATGAGGATCTATCTAAAGAAGTTAGAGATGTTATCGATGGGTTTGTAGCAGGATTAAACTATTGGCTATCTTTAAACTTAGATCGAGAGACGAAAAAGTATTATCCAGTAAATAAAATAGATCTCGTATCAAGCTTTGCAATACAAAATATTTTCTTTGCTCAAATTGATAATGCTATTCAAGAGCTGATGAATATGCCTAAAGAAGTTGAGTCTGCAGAATTAGATAAAGGAGGCGAGTCATTAGCAGTTGCAAATCTTGTAGCAGGTTCAAATGCCTTTGCACTTAATTCAAACAAAACTTCAGATGGCAAAACTCGTCTAATAATAAATTCTCATCAACCTTTAGAGGGCCCTGTTGCATGGTATGAAGCTCATATTTCAAGTGATGAGGGTTGGAATATGATGGGTGGTTTATTTCCTGGAGCACCTTTTATTTTTGTTGGTTTTAATGAAAATTTAGGCTGGGGGATGACTGTGAATCAACCAGACCTAACAGATTCATTTAAGCTTAAATTAAATCCAGATAATGAGAATCAATATTTCTTAGATGGGAATTGGGAAGACTTTAAGATTAAAGAAATCAAATTACCGGTAAAGATATTTGGTCCAATTAGTTGGACCTTTACTAGAGAAGCTAAATTTACTAAACATGGATTAGTTCTTGAAACTGAATCAGGCTCTTATGCACTCAAGTTTGCTGGCATGAATGAAATTAGACAAGCTGATCAATGGTTCAGAATGAATAAAGCCAAGACTAAAGATGAGTGGTTAGATGCCATGAAGATGAGAGCAATAATCTCATTTAATGCTGTTTATGCAGACAATCAGGATAATATTATGTTACTTCATAATACTGCTGGGCCTATTAGAAATGAAAATTATGATTGGTCATTACCAGTGGATGGAACCAAGTCTTCTTTAATTTGGGATCAAATAACCCCTTTTGATGAGATACCTCTGTTGGTAAATCCCAAATCAGGATGGGTTGCTAGTGCAAATCAGGACCCTTTTAGAGCCTCAGCCATTTCAGATAATCTAAAAAGAAGTGACTATTCCAAGACGCTTGGTATTGAAACAAAAATGACTAATAGAGCCTATAGGGTTATAGAAATATTTGATAATGATAAGAAATTTAGTGAAGGTGACTTGCTTGCTGCAAAATTTGATAATGCTTATTCAAGAGAATCCAGATCTATTAAATACCTTTATGAAGTTCTAGAAGAAGATTTTAATGATGAAGAGTTATCAAAAGCTCAAGAGCTTTTAAGAGGATGGGATTTGAAAACAGATTTTGATAATAGAGCAGCACCATTAGGAGTGTGCGTTTTATCTGAAGAGTGGCGATCTTTTATGAATAGGATAGATGCACCTAACTCGGAAGAAATATTTCTTGATTGCATTAAGAAAATAGAAAGCGCATTTGGTCGTATTGATCCAATGTGGTCAGAAGTTAATTTCCTTGTTAGAGGAGACTTGGCTTTGCCTATTCAGGGAGGTCCAGATACTTTAAGAGCGATCTATGGAAGACCACAAGATGATGGGAGTTTAAAAGCTGTTGCAGGAGATGGCTTAGTAGTAGCATTAGCTTGGGATTCCTCTAGCAAACAAGAAAGCATGAGCATCCATCAATATGGAAGCGCAACCCAAGACGCTAGATCACCTCATTATGATGATCAGGCCAAGATGTTTGTAGAAGAGAAGATGAAACCAACTTTTTTTGATAAGACAGAACTTAAGAATAATACTAAGAGTAAAATAACCATTCCGTTTAAATAAAATAACTAGGGGAAATAATATGATTTCAGAAAACCAAAGACCTGTAGGATCTAATTTTAAAGCTAGATCAGAACCTGCTCAAATCTTAGAGGGAATAGAATTACATAATAAAAATGTAATTGTTACTGGAGGCTATTCTGGAATTGGACTTGAAACAACAAGGGCATTAAAGAACTGTGGTGCCAATGTTGTAGTTCCGGCAAGAAGGCGTGACATTGCTTCAAAGGCGTTGGAAGGCATTATTGCAAGTGAGAATATTGTTGAGATGGATTTAGCAGACGTAAGCAGTGTTCAAAATTTTGTCAATGATTATGTTAAAGAGGGCTTGTCTTTAGATTTATTAATTAATAATGCTGGAGTTATGGCTTGCCCTGAGGGTAGAGTTGGAAATGGCTGGGAAAGACAATTTGGAGTTAATCAAATTGGTCATTTTGTATTAACAAAAGGCCTAATGGAATTAATGGCGAAGAGTGAAGGATCTCGTTTTGTAAGTCTTTCTTCATCAGCTCATTCTCTTACAGGCATATTGTGGGATGATATTCATTTTGAAAATACCCCATATGATAAATGGATTGCTTACGGACAATCAAAAACTGCTTCTTCTTTAATAGCTATAGAGTTTGACAGGCTAATGAAAGACACTGGTGTTAGAGGTTATAGTGTTCACCCTGGCGGAATTATGACGCCCCTTCAAAGACACTTAGAAAATGAAGAGATGGTTGCTTTGGGCTGGATGAAAGAGGATGGATCTTTGTCAGATATGGCGGCTGCTAATTTTAAGACACCAGAACAAGGCGCAACTACAACTTTATGGGCCGCAACAAATCCAAAGCTTAATGACATTGGTGGTGTTTTTTGCGAAAATTGTGATGTCGCCGTTTTAAAAGAAGAGGTAGATGAATCCATGAAAAGATATATTGGTGTAGCAGATTGGGCTATAGATACTGATGAAGCTTCTAAATTATGGGAAATAACAGAACATATGCTTAAACAATAATGAGTTTTTTTCAAAATATAATTTCTTCTATTATGAGAAACCCTCTTAGGAAGGGTTTGTTTGGTGGTGAAGAATTTGGCGTTTTGCACAAAGATATTAACAAAGCACTAGATGCTGTAATGTCTACTAGTGGAGAAGTGTCTTCATTGGTCTATGCTGAGCACCTTCTTAATTTAATTGAGGCTTTAAATGATCAAGACCTAATAACCTTTTTACAAACATTATCTGCTAAATATGATATTGATCCAGGCGCATTATCAAAAGCTACAGTTAATTATTCAAAGGAAAAAAACCAAGCAAATTTAGAAAAAGTAACCAAGTCCTCAGAGCCTTTATGGGTAGAGCTTTTCAGAAGACTTAATACAACTCAAGACGGCACGGTAAAGCTAATTCGTCTTCGAGAAAGAATCAGAGGCTTACTAAAAGACAATCCTGAAATTGCATTTTTTAATTCAAGTCTACTAAGTCTTTTTAAAGGCTGGTTTAATCCATCTTTTTTGGTCTTAGAGAAAATAGATTGGTCTACACCTGCAAATATCCTTGAAAAGATCATTGAATATGAGGCTGTTCATGAGATAAATTCATGGGATGATTTGCGTGCTAGATTAGCTCCTGATGATAGAAGGTGTTTTGCCTTTTTTCATCCATTAATACCTGATGAGCCATTAATTTTTGTTGAGGTTGCACTATGCAATAAGACGCCAGAGTCCATTAATGAAGTAATAAAAATTGACCGTGAGATTGTTAATTATAAAGATATTAATACTGCAGTTTTTTACTCTATTTCAAATTGCCAGGATGGCCTATCTGGAATTTCTTTTGGAAACTTTTTAATTAAACAAGTCGCTCACAAATTAAAACAAGAGGTTGATAGCATAGAAAAGTTTGTTACTTTATCTCCAGTTCCAGGCTTTGTTAGATGGCTTGAAAGTAAATCCAAGGATCAAAACATTGATGATGATAACTTAACAGCAGAAGCACTTTTATATTTAACGGCATCAGAGCGTGAAGACAAGCTGCCCAATGATCCTGTTGCTAGATTTCATTTAGGTAATGGAGCTATTTTAGAAAAGATTAATTTAAATGCAGATTTATCAAAAAAAGGCATCTTACAATCAAAAGGAATGATGGTTAATTATTTATACAATCTAGAATTGTTGGAAAAGAATCATGAATTATTTTTTAAAACTAAAAATGTTCAACAATCTGATGAGATAAAATCTTTAAAGAAAAAATTACAAATTCATACATAAGATTGAGTTAGAATAGCGCAGTTAATAAATAATCCTTATTTAAATATGGCATTACCAAAAATATTAGAAGAAAACTTATCTATTCCTGTAATAGGATCACCATTATTTTTAGTCTCTGGGCCTGAGCTTGTTATAGCTCAATGCAAAGCCGGCATTGTTGGTTCTTTTCCTGCTCTTAATGCAAGACCGCAAAATGTTCTAGAGGAATGGATTATTAGAATTAAGACAGAGCTTGCTGAATTTCAGGCAGCTAATCCGGATAAAAAGGTTGCGCCTTTTGCTGTAAATCAAATATGTCATGCATCAAATGACAGGCTTATGGCTGATATGGAAACTTGTGTAAAACAAGAAGCGCCGATAATCATTACTTCATTAAGACCTCCAGCTGAGCTAGTAGATGCTGCTCATAGTTATGGAGGCTTAGTATTTCATGATGTAATTAATGTTAGGCATGCAAAAAAAGCAGCTGAGCAAGGTGTTGATGGTTTAATTTTAGTTTGTGCTGGCGCTGGTGGTCATGCAGGAGCCTTATCTCCATTTGCTTTAGTTAGAGAAGTTAAAGAATGGTTTGATGGAACTATAATTCTTTCAGGATCTATTGGTGATGGTTATTCAGTTGCATCATCACTAGCCCTAGGAGCAGATCTTGCTTATATGGGTACTAGATTTATTGCAACAGAAGAAGCCAATGCTGATCCTGGTTATAAAAAAATGTTAGAAGAAAGCGCAGCAAATGATATTGTTTACTCTTCTTTATTTACCGGTGTTCATGGAAACTATCTAAAACCTTCTATAGATAAAGCCGGTTTAGATTCTAACAATCTTCCTGAGGCAGACAAAAGCTCAATGAATTTTGGTTCAGGTGGAAATACTGATGCAAAAGCATGGAAAGATATATGGGGATCTGGTCAAGGGATAGGCGGGATAATAGATTCACCACCCGTCCAAGAGCTTGTTGACAGAATTCAATCAGAATATGAAGAAGCTACCCAAGAATTCATTAGGAAATCTTCATAAGTAATGTTGATCTAAAGGATGAAAGCTTATAAAATTTTTTTTTATATAGTTGTAATATTTTTTTTAGCTTCATGTGGAGGAGGTGGAAGTTCATCTACCCCTGATCAACAAGAAGAACCTAATCAATTCCCTTCTCATCCATTAGTATGGGATGTGGTTACTCCTGAAAGTGTTGGTATGTCTAGCTCAAAACTTGATCAAGCTTTTGATTATGCATTTCAGGATGGAGCTTATACACAGGCAGCTGTTGTGATTAAAGATGGTAAATTAGTTTATGAGCGATACAGGGGTATTTTACCTGGAGAAAAAACTACTCTAAGCAATATAACGAGCCTAGATTCATCTCGATTAGAGGAATTATTTGGTAACAAAACTTCAGATAGTTATGTTACCTCTTGGTCATCTGCTAAATCATTTGTTAGTTTTTTAATTGGTATTGCTGTAGAAAATAATCTTATTTCATCTATAAATGACTCAGCATCGCTTTTTATTCAAGAATGGGCAAATGATGAAAGATCATCAATAACTATAAAAAATATTTTAGATATGAGGTCTGGACTTTATCCTATGTGCTTTGATGATGATTTGGGTGAATTAGATAATTGTAATAATACTTCAGATTCATCTTCAGGCGGAGATTTAGTTTTTTCAGATGATCAGTTAACAAAATGTATTAATAGAGAGCTTGCAGAAAGCGGCATCATACAACCCTGGTACTCAGATACTATAATTTATAACAGAGGAGACTTTAAATACTCAAACTGCGACACCCAGGTACTTGGAGAGATTCTTTTTAGAGCAACAGGACAAGATCTTCAAACATATGCAGATTATCAGTTATTTTCAAAAATAGGCATAAATGCAATTTGGTGGAAAGACTATGTGGACGCAGGCCAATCTAATGGTAATTATCTAGCCTATTGTTGTCTTGATTCAACAGCAAGAGATTATGCAAAATTTGGCCATATGCTGCTATTAGGAGGAGTCTGGGAAAATGACGTTCTAAGTTATGGGTCTTATGTAAGTTCAATTGCAGGTCTAAATAGTTACGGACTTCAATTTTGGAATCTATGCGCAAGCCCATTAGATGAAAATAACAATTGTCCAAATGCAGATTGGATTACTTCAACAATTGGGTATGATGGCCAATATATTATGATTGATTTTAATAGAAATATTGTAGTTGTTAGATCAAGCCTTTATGAACCAGTCCTTAATATTTCTAGTGAAAGGAAAATGAAACTAGTTGCAAATAATCTGTCCTTTTCAAATTGGGTATCAACCACCCCTAGAGGCGTAGGTGCATTTATAGGCACCTCTTTTTCACCAAATGAATTTTTTTACAGGATAACAGAGGCTATAGAATGAGTAATTTAATATTAACAATAATAGTAATAGCAGCTTTAGTTGCAATTGTAGTTTTGCTAAATATGTCAAATAAAGACAAAGCTGGCTCTAAAGGAATCACTGGAGAATATACCTCTAAAGAAGGCATAACCAGAACTGCAAAAAAAGAAAGAGAAGACCATATAGTCTAGTTTAAAAATGTGGGGGTTTCTCGTAATCTATTGGCGGGAACCTAGGCTTATCTGAATCCTTTTTAAATCGATCATGTTTTGAAGTTACATCAGCACAGTCATCAACTGCTGATGGACTATCTTCTTTGGGTTTCTTCTTGTTATCTTTCATCAAAGGCTTATAAATCACCATCTTTTCTTACTTCACTTCGATCAACTTCAAACTTTTCGCCATATCTTGCTTCTAATTTTTTCTGGTTCTCACTAATTACTTCATAAGGATCTAATCCAAGAGAAGCACAAGCTGTAGCCCAGTACCACATAATGTCACCTAGCTCTCGTTTCATATGAAAGATATTATCCTCCGAGGCTGGCTTGCCTTGTAAAAACATCTTTTTAACGATTTCTACAAACTCACCAGTTTCACTTCCAAGGCCAAGCGCAGCAGTAAGCAATCTCGGAGTTTTAATTGGAGAGTCTGCCTCTATTTCATCAAAACGTTCTTTAAGTGAATCTAAATCTAGACTCGGGTCACTAGTAACCTTAGTTACAAAGTCAGTATAGGTTTTAAAAAAATCTCTTGTTTCTTTACTCATTAAATTTCTCCTTAGAAAGCTTTAAGCATGTTTCATTAAACTCATTAATCGTTTCTTTAATTATAGTATCTACTGATTTGACAGCATCAATAAGACCTACTGATTGACCCGATAATGCTGGAGCTGCTTCCATATCTCCTCCAAAATAAAGCTCCTTAATATTAGCCAAAGCCGTCATATCCATGATTCCATCTTCATGAATTTTGCTTGTCATTTCTGATTTTAAAGCTCTTATGCAAGGTTTTGATTTCTTATTCAAAATCCATGTTCCTACTTCATCAGAATCAATAATCTTATTTTTAAAATTATCATGAACAGGACTTTCTTTACTTGAAACAAATCTTGTACCCATTTGAATACCCTCAGCTCCAGCTGCGAAAACTGCTGCCATGCCTTTACCATCAACAATTCCTCCAGCAGCAATAATAGGTATATCTGATTGCCTTCTTATTGCTTGGATTAAAACAAGAAGTCCAATTTCTTCAGCACCTTTAAAGCCTCCGCCCTCAGTTCCCTCAACAACCAAGCCGTCCACACCAGCTGCAATAGCTTTCATTGCACCTGCTACATTTGGAACAGCATGATAAACAGTGATGCCAGCATCCTTAAGGATCCCAATATATTTTGCAGGGTCACCAGCAGAGGTTGTTACAAATTTAATACCATGCTCAACAATAAAATTGACCATACTGTCATCTCTTAGAAACAATAAAGGTAAATTTATACCAAAAGGCTTATCAGTAAGTTCAGCCATTTTTTTAATTTCTTCTTTACAATTCTCAACCTCACCAGAGGAAGTCTCAATAATTCCAAAACCTCCTGCATTTGAGACAGCTGAAGCAAGTTGACTGCGTGCAATCCATCCCATTGGAGCTTGAACAATCGGGTATTTTGATCCTAGATGTTTTAAGACTCTATTCATTACACTTCCTTAATTATCAATTTTTAAAGATCTTTGACTATCAGCTATATTATAGAGATGATCTTGAGCTTCTGGTCTTAATTGGGCAACTCCCATAGTTAAAACATCAATAACAGCTGTATAAGCTAATCTTGAAGTAAGCGGCATAGTTAATCTATCATTGCTTCCAACATTAATGGTTAAGGATAAATCACATATATTTGCCAATGGAGTATTGCCAGGCATGATGCCAATTACTTTTACACCTGACTCTCTTACGGTTTTAACACTATCTACAAGAGCTGAAGTAGTTCCAGATTGTGAAATAGCAACCACGACATCTTCTTTATTTAAAGAGTTAGCTGACATAAATTGAATATGAGGATCTGAAATACATGAAGATGGGATTTTTAATCTAAAGAATTTATGCTGCCCATCCATGGCCACTGGAGCTGAACCCCCAAATGCATAAAACTCTACTCGTCTTGCTTTTGCTAGAGTCTGGATTGCTTGCTCTAATACTGATTGATCAATTTGTGATCTAACATTTAGAATTTCACTAACAGCAGTATCAAAAACTTTTTCACATAAATCGTGAATAGAATCATCAGGGTAGATTTCATATATTTCAAAATAATCATCAGCAGCAAGTTGCTGTGATAGATTGATTTTCATTTCTTGATAACCTGAAAATCCCATTGCTTTGCAAAATCTAATTAGCGTAGGTTCGCTTATACCCATTAATGATGAAGCTTCGGCAGTTTTAAGAGTTATTACAGATTTAGGATCATTTAGTATATATTCAGCAACAATCTTCTCCGATTTCCTTAATTCAGGGAGAGTATTTTTGATCTGACGCAATAATTTTGTTGGCATAGGGTTAGAATATCCTTCCTAAGCAAAAAAATGAATACCTAAATGGATGTATCTTACATACTAGACAATTTGAACGATGAACAACGACAGGCTGTAACATCTGAAAAACAACATCTTATGGTATTAGCTGGTGCTGGTTCAGGAAAAACAAGGGTACTGGTTCATAAAGTAGCTTGGCAGGTTGAAGCTTTAAGGAAGAGCCCATCTTCAATCATGGCAGTTACTTTTACTAATAAAGCTGCTTCAGAAATGCGATCAAGAATTGAAGAATTGCTTCAATCCCCTGCTATGGATTTGTGGTGTGGAACTTTTCATGGCCTATCACATAGATTGCTTAAACGTTTTAATAAAGAAGCAGATTTAGCTAGCGGTTTTACAATTTTGGATTCCGATGATCAGTTAAGAATAATTAAGCGTATTTCAAAAGAGCTCAATTTAGATGAGGCTGCTTGGCCTTCAAGGCAGAGCCAATGGCAAATTAATGCATGGAAAGATGATGGTTTAAGGTCATCTAAAGTCAAAGATAACGGAGATTTTTTTAAAGAGACAATAAAAAATATCTATAAGCAATATGAAGAAGTTTGCATTCAAGATAACTTACTAGATTTTGGTGAATTATTATTAAAATCTTATGAGGTAATTAAAAAAAATGAAGTTGTAAGATCTTATTTTCATACAAGATTTAAAACGGTTCTGATAGATGAGTTTCAAGATACTAACTCAATTCAATATAAATGGTTATTAGAAATATCCTCAAAAGATGCATCTATAACTGCTGTTGGTGATGATGATCAATCAATTTATGGTTGGAGAGGCGCAAAAGTTGAAAACGTTGCTACTTTTACCAAAACTTTTAAAGGCTCAGAAACTATTAGGTTGGAGCAAAACTATAGATCTACTAATGTGATCCTCTCAGCAGCCAATGCACTTATAGAGAACAATAATGATAGATTAGGCAAAAATCTTTGGACTGAGCAACTTGAAGGCGAAAATATTGTTTTATATCAGGCGTATAACGAACAAGATGAAGCTCGCTTTACAGCAGATATTTTAAAAGAATGGATGAACAAAGGTGAGCTATATGAAGATGCTGCTGTTTTATACCGATCTAATGCACAATCTCGAGCACTAGAAGAGGCTCTGCTGAGATCCTCTATTCCATATAGAATTTATGGCGGACAAAGATTTTATGAAAGATTAGAAATTAAAAATGCTATTAGCTATCTTAAAATTATCTTTAATCATTCTGATAATCCAGCTTTTGAGAGATCAATTTCAAATCCAACTCGAGGTGTTGGTGAGAAGACATTAAATAAAATTAGAAGCGCTGCAAAGAAATTTAATATTTCATACATTAAATCTTCAGCAAAACTTTTAGATGAAGGAGTTATTTCTGGCAGAGGTGGCAGCGGCCTTAGATCTTATCTTGAACTTATAACCACTTGTCGTGAGATAGCTGAAACAAATACGCTATCTGAATTGATGGAATATATTATTCAGACCTCTGGACTCTATGCTTATCATGGCAAAGAGCCTGGTGAGAAAGGAAAAACTCGAACAGAAAACTTAGAAGAATTAATATCTGCAACTAAAAACTTTGAACAAAGTGTTGCTGATTCAAAGAAAAATATTGAAATAGCCGAAGATTATCTTGATATGATTTCATTAGATTCTGGAGACAGGCAGGCAAGCGAGCATGATGATGCTGCTCAATTAATGACACTGCATTCAGCTAAAGGCTTAGAGTTTAAATTAGTAATTATGACTGGTCTAGAAGAGAGCCTCTTTCCGCATGGAAGGTCAATGGACAGCATTTCACAATTAGAAGAGGAGAGGCGACTTTGCTATGTGGGAATAACAAGAGCAATGCAAAAGCTTTATATTACTTATGCGGAGTCAAGAAGATTACATGGCGCAGATACATTTAATCCTCCTTCAAGGTTTATAAAAGAGATCCCTACAAATTTTATGGATGAAATAAGGCCACGAGCTCAAACAACAACTGCTTACACTAGGCGAGATTTTGCATCTGCCAAAGAAACAAAATATAAAGTTGAGGATGAAATTGGTTATGCATTAGGCCAAAAGGTCTTGCACCCTTCTTTTGGAGAGGGCATAGTGCTTAATTATGAAGGGACAGGCGAGGCTGCAAGAGTTCAAATAAATTTTGATGGCTCTGGAACTAAATGGTTGGTTTTATCTTTTGCTAAACTTGAGAAAATATAATGAAACATAAATACCTATTTATTTTTGGCATCTTCTTTATATCTTCTTGTTCAAATGAAATAGTTCAGAACAATGAAGAAGATTCTATTTATAGTCAGACATACAATTGGCGTTTAGTTACTGCATGGCCAAAAAATTATCCAGGCTTAGGTATGGCGCCTGAAAAAATAGCGCAATTAGTTGAAGAAATGAGCAACGGCCAAATGAAAATAACTGTTTATGGAGCTGGTGAACAGGTTCCTGCATTCGGCGTTTTTGATGCAGTTTCAAGCGGCTCTCATCAAATGGGCCATAGCGGCAGTTATTTTTGGAAGGGAAAGGTTCCAGCAGCTCAATTTTTCTCAGGTGTCCCATTTGGATTTACCTCTGATGAAATAAATGCTTGGGTTTATAGAGGCGGCGGCCTAGAAATATGGAGAGAAATTTACGAACCATTTAATCTTTATCCTATGCCAGGTGGCAATACAGGAACACAAATGTTTGGCTGGTTTAATAAAGAGATTAATTCATTAGATGATATTAAGGGATTAAAGATGCGCATACCAGGAGTAGGTGGTGAAGTCTTTAAAAGAGCTGGAGGTATTCCAGTTACGCTTCCTGCAGGCGAACTTTTTACTGCTCTACAAACTGGAGTAATTGATGCAACTGAATGGGTTGGTCCATACAATGATTTAACTTTTGGCTTCCAGCAAGCTGCAAAATATTATTATTATCCTGGCTGGCATGAGCCAGGCTCAATGTTAGAGTTAATAATTAATAAGGATGCTTGGGACTCTCTTCCAAAACACTTACAAGTTATTATCGAAACAGCAGCAAAAGCAGTTAATCAAGATACTTTGGATGAATATACTGCAAGAAATAACAGAGCCTTAAGAGAATTGATAGATACCCATGGAGTAGATTTAAGAAAATTACCTGAGGATGTAATTGAAGAATTCAAAATTATCTCTAATCAGATCCTTGAAGAAAATGCTGCTAATGATCCAACTATAAATAAAGTCTATCAATCCTATAAAAATTTTCATGAAGAAGTCTCTGCTTACCATGCAATTTCTGAGGATGCTTTTATTGAGGCTCGAAATAATTAGTGGGAAATAATATAACTTTTAAGTCGCTTGGTTTAGTTGACTACGAAGACTCTTTCACTGCTATGAAAAGCCACATAGCGCAGGAAGGTTTTGAAGATCAAGTTTGGCTGCTCCAACACTCTCCAGTATTTACCCTTGGGACTGCTGCCAGCAAGGAGCATATTCTCGACGCTAAAGAAATACCTATTATTCAAAGCGATAGAGGAGGAGAAGTTACTTATCATGGTCCAGGCCAGCTAGTTTTATATTTTCTATTAGATATAAAAAGACTAGGATGGGGGCCAAAAGCTTTAGTCAATAATTTAGAGAATTTTATTCAAGACCTATTAAGACATTATGATATTGAAACTAACATTATTGGTGGTGCTCCAGGTGTCTATGTAGATGAAAAGAAAATTGCTTCCATAGGCCTTAGAATATCTCGAGGAAAAACCTATCATGGGATAAGTTTGAATGTGGATATGGATACAGAGCCCTTTAATCAAATAAATCCATGTGGCTATGAGGGTTTAAAAGTGACGCAAATGAAAGATTTTATTGATATCATAGACATCAAAAGTGTTGAATCATTAGCAATAGAGATGCTAGGTAAAAAATTGTAATCATGGAACTTATTCCAACAGTAAAAATTGTAAATCGAGATGGTATTAAGGCTGTTAAGAATGGCCAGAAAGCTAATGAGTTCTCGCATATTCCAAATACAAGAAAACCAGACTGGATAAGAGTTAAAGCTACATTTGATCCTCGATATAATAAAGTTAAAGAACAAGTTGTAGAGAAGCGTCTGAATACTGTTTGTGAAGAAAGCATGTGTCCAAATATTTCAGAATGCTGGTCAAATGGAACAGCTACATTTATGTTAATGGGCTCAGTATGCACTAGGGCATGTAAATTTTGTTCGGTAGATACAGGCAATCCAAAAGGTTGGCTTGATCATGATGAACCTCAAAACACTGCCAAAGCAGTCTCAGTAATGGGTTTAAAATATGTAGTTCTTACCTCAGTTAATAGAGATGATCTAGAAGATGGTGGAGCCAAGCATTATGCTGATACAGTTAAGGCAATTAAGGCAAGGAATCCAAATACAGCTGTCGAGGCTTTAACACCTGATTTTAAAGGTATATTTTCATCAATTGAAACTATTGTTAATTCTGGAATAGAAGTATTTGCCCAAAATATGGAAACAGTTGAGCGCTTGACGCATCCAGTAAGAGATATCAGGGCAGGCTATCAACAAACTCTTAATGTTTTAGCTGAATCAAAAAAAATCAATCCTTCTGTTTTAACAAAAACTAGTTTAATACTTGGCCTAGGTGAGACAGATGATGAAATAGAAAAAACAATGGATGATCTTATTGAAAATAATGTAGATATTCTAACCCTTGGTCAGTATTTAAGACCAACATTAAATCATCTTCCTGTTAAAAGGTGGGTAACGCCGGAAGAATTCGATCGCTATAGAGAAATTGGAATAGAAAAAGGTTTTCTAGAAGTCGTTTCTGGCCCAATGGTAAGATCTAGTTATAGAGCTGAAAGAGTATTAGATAAGAATAATGCCGGTTTAGGCAAGGCAGTTTAATAAAATGACCGATGCTTTGGTTAAAAATTTTATCGAAGGTTTTTCAATAGAAGTTGTTCCTAATTCAGCCGCAAAAGTTGAAAGTTTTGCAGAAATACTTCCAAATGGCACAAGGGTTTACATTGCTCATCTTTCAGAAAAAGAAGACATTAAAACAATGGTAGCTACTGCAAAGAGGATTAATGAAGAAGGTTTCAGTGTAATGCCGCATATCCCAGCTAGAATTATTAAGAATAAAGCTATGTTAGCTGAATGGATATCTATGTATAAAAATGAAGCTAATGTAGATCAAGCGCTTTTGCTAGCAGGAGGATCTTCTGATGTATTGGGTGAGTTTGATTCTTCCATGCAACTAATTGAAACAGGATTATTTGATCAAGCAGGTTTTAAAAGATTGCATGTTGCAGGCCATCCAGAAGGTAGTAAAGATATTGATCCTGATGGTGGAAGTAAAAATGTTTCTAGTGCTTTATCGTGGAAACAAGAATTTTCTAAGAGAACTGATGCCCAAATGGCAATCGCGACTCAATTTTGTTTTGATGCTGATGCTGTGTCTCAATGGGCAACTAATATTAAGAATAATGGCATCGATATACCTATTCATATAGGTATTGCAGGACCTGCAAAACTCCAAACTCTTCTTAGATTTTCTATTGAATGTGGAATAGGTCCTTCAATGAAGGTACTTACAAAAAGAGCTAAAGATATCACCAAGCTCTTGTTACCCTATAAACCCACTGAAATATTAAAAGGCTTGGCAGAACACAAGAAACAAGATCCAGAATTAAATATTGAGCAGGTTCACTTCTTCCCAATCGGCGGCATTAAACAAACAGCTGACTTCATTAAAGAAGTTAGTTAGTAAAAGGTTATTTATTAGATAACATTAGCTACCTAATGTAGTTTAAAAAAACACATATTACTGTTAGTATTCAATCTACATTCACATAACTTAAGGAAACAATGAATTTTTCACAAGCTGTTAGTAGTTTTTTTGCGAGATGGAAAGATTTTAATGGAAGAAGCTCTAGGTCTGAATATTGGTGGGCTACTTTCTTCGTTATTTTGACAAGTATTTTTACAAACATTCTTACACTCTTTTTGGGCTTATCACCATCAATAGTTGCAATAATAGTACTACTATTGATAGTGATATTTTCGTTATTTTTGACAATAGCATCCTTAGCTTTGGTTGTAAGAAGACTTCACGATACAAATAAATCCGGATGGTGGTACTTAATTATATTTACAATTATTGGCGTACTTCCTCTGTTGTATTGGTATTGTAAGAAAGGAGATGAAGGAGAAAATAGATTCGGATCAAACCCTTTAGATTTATATTAAGTTTAGATTAATTTGTAGCTATTTTTGGAGCTCAATACACTATATAAGCTGCAACATTCCAAAAGTTGAATTCTGTCTCAGTAGTTTTTTGTGCATTTGGAATATAAACAGTTACCTCATGCCTTCCTTTAGGGAGCTTGCCTAAACTAATCTTTTTAGGAGTGACTTTACTTCCAGGACACCAGCCAGACCTAGAATAATCTGAAGATGCGATTCGCTCCTCTATTTCTTCACCTTTCCATTTAGTAGTTTCGGTCCAAACACCAGAGCTTGGATTAAATCTCCTGTATGAAGCGCAATCATCTCTCCATGGAATAAATTCTTTAATAACTTGATTGTTCAAACTTATGACATTGGTTTTTTTAACAAATTCATCTCCAGTACCATGCCCTCCATGGCCAGTTGTAAGATAGTAAAGCATTACTTCATCAGCATCTTCTTCCAATTCAAATGAGGCTGTTAAAGGCTTTGCATCAAATTGATCATAACCGTTTTGCCCAGGTGCAAATGGCGTTGTGTTAATCAATGAAACAATATTCTGACTTTTAGGTTTTTTATAATAACCGGGCTCAGAAAATTCTATAGATACCTCTATTTCCCAACCTTTATCAGACCAAGTATCTATAAAAACTCCAAAGAAGATTTCATCTTTTAGTAGAGGTAATAAATGAGATATATCTTCATTCCAACTTATGTCATCCTCCCATCTTGCAATATAAACAGGCTTTAATTTTTCACAACATTCTTGAGTATTAAAATAACCAACTCCAAACGGTGTTATGAATCTTAAAAGTTCCAAAGGCGGATAGAATGCTTTTTTATGATTTGTGAATTTTTTTATGCCAGGAAATTCAGCATCATCATCTGCTAAGTCTTGCATTAAGTAATCTGATTGAGCAGGGATCATAAAAAAAGATCCTGATTTATCCCAAGGATCACCAGTTGAAACAAGTGTTATCTTTGCATTAGCATTCAGGTAATCATTTTCTAAGGGTAATCTAACTTTCTTTAAAACTAATCTTCCAGAGCCTAATGTAATAATTTGATTATCAGTATCTTCAGAGGAGGCTTTAAATTTTATGCTTTGTTTTTCAAAAATATTGAATGAAGATTTTTCATTAATTACATCTTTACCACATGCAGTGATTAGTATGCAGATAATAAGAAGACCTAAATTTTTCATAAGACAATAATTGGAAATATTAAAACCATTATAAGTATAAATAGTTGAATGAGAATAAATGGCATAACGCCTTTATATATTTCAAGGGTCTTAATGCTAGTATCCGCAACTCCTCTAAGATAAAACAAAGAAAATCCAAAAGGTGGAGTCAAAAAAGATGTTTGTAAGTTGATAGCTAAAAGTATTGCAAGCCATACTGGATCAAAACCCATCATTAATAATGGCGGGGCTACAAGAGGAACAATTACGTAGCAAATTTCAATAAAGTCTAAAATAAAGCCAAGCAAGAAGACTAGTACCAGAACAAATATTAGAGCTGTATAAGGACCACCAGGAATAGAACTAAATATAAGCTCTATCAAATCATCCCCACCCACACCTCTAAAAATTAAAGAGAAAATTGAAGCACCTATTAAAATAGTAAAAATCATTGTAGAGACAATTGCAGTTTTTTCGCTAGTTTCTTTTAAGAAACTTAAGGTGAGCTTTCCATTTATTAGAGCAATAATCATTGCACCTGAAGCTCCAATTGCGGCAGCCTCAGTGGGGGTAGCTATTCCAACAATAATAGAACCAAGTACCAAAAAGATAAGTATCAAGGGAAGGGCTAGTGTTTTTACTATTTCAACACTTTTTGGTAGTTCAGCATTAGGAAGGAATTGTATATTTGAGTTTTTGCTATTTTGATAAATGGTATAGATCAAATAAGAACCACAGATAAGCAATCCTGGAACAATTGCTCCAACAAAAAGATCCCCCACAGTCACAGTTTTTTGTGAAAAGATCCCCATATTGTTCTGAGCCCTTTGATAGGCATTGGACATTACATCTCCCAGAAGCACCAATGCAATAGAGGGCGGAATTATTTGTCCTAAAGTTCCTGTAGCTGCAATTAAACCTGCAGAAAAATCTTTCTTATAACCTTGTTGAATTAATGCTGGCAGTGACATAAGTCCCATAGTTACAACTGTTGCACCAACTATTCCTGTACTTGCTGCAAGAAGAGCTCCAACCACAATAATTGAAATACTTAAGCCACCTTTTATATTTTTAAAAGCTGATGCCATATTCTTTAACATTCTTGCAGCTATGCCAGACCTTTCTAGAATGGTGCCCATAAATATAAATAATGGTACGGCAAGCAAGGTAACATTATTCATAATGCCGAAAATCCTGAGAGGAATACTTTTAAATATATTTGGATCAAATATTCCAGCAGGTATACAAATCAATGCAAAAAGAATTGAAACCCCTGCAAGAGTCATTGCAACTGGATAGCCTAGCAATAAAGCGCAGCATATAAGCACCAATAATAATAAAGGAATTATTTCCATAAGATTCGGGAAGCTTTATATAAAAAAGCGCCTATAAGAGTTAAGGGAAACAGATATATAAACGTTTTCTGAATATATACATACTTAAGTCCGCCAGGTTCAGTTGAGGTCTCTTTAATGTCCCAAGACATATTTATCAGATCAAAACTATAGATAGTAATTATCACACAGACTGGCAATAAGAAAATTATTCCACATACTAGATTTATAATATCTTTATATTTATCTGCAGCATCACGATAAAAGATATCTACTCGAACATGCTCATCTTGATTAAAGACGTATCCAGCACAACCTAAAAAGATAAGTGAATGAAAATACATAACCAACTCTTGAAGGTCAGTTCTTCCTGTTCCAAAAAAATAACGACTTACAATTATTACAATCATAAGCATAGTTATCACTGGAATTAGGTAAGAAATACATTTACCTATTAGATTTATATACTTTTCTATAATTTTCATTAGAAGTCTCTTCAAGATTTCGTTAGAATTGTTTACATGATTATAGTTCTTTCACCTGCAAAAACACTAGATTACTCAATTCCAGCAAATGAGAAATATACAGTGCCTCAATTTTTGAATCAATCAAGTAAGTTAATAAAAACTTTAAAAACAAAAGAACCAAAAGATATAGCATCTTTAATGGGGTTAAGTGATAAATTAGCTACACTTAATTTTGATAGATATCAAAACTGGAAAGCATCCAAAAAAGAAAGTAATACCGCAAAGCCTGCACTTTTAGTTTTTAAGGGTGACGTTTACCAAGGCTTGAATGCTGAAGATTTTACTAAAGGGGATATGAATTTTGCTCAAAAACATTTACGTATTTTGTCTGGTCTTTATGGATCCTTAAAACCATTAGATGTTATTAATCCATATCGGCTTGAGATGGGCACTAAGTTAAAAGTTAGTAATACTAGTAATCTGTACGAATTTTGGGGCAACAATATTAGAGATGGAATTCTTAAAGATTCTAAAGTAATTATAAATTTAGCTTCAGTAGAATACTTTAAAGCACTTGGCGACATAGAAAATGATGCAGAAGTTATTTCCCCAGTATTCAAAGATTATAAAAATGGTAAATATAAAATTATTAGTTTTTATGCAAAGAAAGCCAGAGGGTTGATGGCAAGATGGATTATCCAAAATAGGGTTAAGAACACAAAAGACCTAATAAATTTTGATTTAGATGGTTATAAATATTCTAAGGCTGAATCAACTGCGGAAAATCCAGTTTTCTTAAGAAAATCTTAACTACTTTTCGTTAAATTTCTTAACGTCTACCATTTTATTAAAAGCGGCATCTCGTTTTTCCATTTGGGCAGTCATAGCTTCAGCCATATCCTTTTGACTCAACATAGCACCACTCCATAAAGCATTAAAGTCTAAACTATCATCGATAGAATGATCCCTTGAATAGTTCATTAACGCTTTAAGACCATAAATTGCAACAGGTGATTTAGTTGCAATATCAAGAGCTAGTTCATTAGCTGCTTTAAGCATATCTTCTTGAGATTCAAAAACACTACTTACTAATCCAGATTCTTTTGCTTCATCAGCAAGCATTTTTCTACCCGTATAAGCCAATTCTCGCATTTTTGAATCTGGAATAAGTCTAGGCAATCTTTGTAATGTGCCTACATCTGCTGCCATACCTATATTAACTTCTTGTATGCAAAAGAAAGCTTCTTTAGAAGCTAATCGGATATCGCAAGCTGTTATTAAATCTAAAGCACCCCCAACACAGCCACCTTGTACAGCAGCAATAACAGGCGCTCGGATTTTTTCTAAAGTGCTAATGTATCCTTGTAATTCTTTTGCAACTCTGTACAAAGCCTCCCCAACTCTTGCATGATCTGGTTTCTTATCATCAGGGATATTTTCAACTCCATTTGAAAATGCATTTAAGTCCATGCCAGCACAAAAGTGTTTACCAGAAGAAGATAAAATAACCGCCCTTATTTCAGAATTTCTATTAATTTCATCTAGTACTTCAGGAAGCTCAACCCAAAAATCTCTTGTCATTGTATTTAGTTCATTGGGACGAGATAAGACCAAATTAGCAACATTATTATCAACTTTAAGTTCAAAACATTTATATTTACTCATTGTTTAAAATCTCCAATGATTTTTTAACTGATTCTCGCATCTGTTCAACTAATTCAAATGTCTTATGATGCGGCAATACAACCTTCCTATCTTTACTAAGCTTTACCAAGCCGTTCTCAATTTGCTTTAAATTTTCTACAAGTTCTAAGTTCATATTTTTACTTTAAATGTTTTAAAAGCATTATAATCTGACTAACTCATGAAAGCACGTCAGTCATTATATTTAGTTTTTCTATTAACAATACTAAGTGGATGCATTACTGATTCAAATAATAATGAGTTTCAAAAACAATCATTATTGGGAGTTTTATATACTCAAACTTCTACCGAATTTGTAGCAAATAACATACAAACTTTTGCATCAGCTACTTCTCAATTAGAACAAGCCATTAATAATAAAGAGTGGGTTGCTGCTGTTGAACAAAAAGATAATTATGGAGACAAACCGCCTGCTATTATTCTAGATATAGATGAGACTGTTTTAGATAACTCAGCATTTCAAGCACGAACTATTCTAACTGGTCTGTCATACCCTAATGGATGGATAGACTGGGGAAATGAAGGTGAAGCTCCGGCAGTCGCAGGGGTTAAGGACTTTTTATTAGAGGCTCAATCAAAGGGAGTAAAAATATTTTATGTAACTAATAGAGTTGCAGAACTTGAAGAAGCAACTCGAAAAAATATGCTTGAATTAGGCTTGCCTTTAGACACTGATAGAGATGTTTTGATGATGAAGGGAGAATCAGGGTGGGGTTCAGATAAAACCAAAAGAAGAAGTCTCATAGCAAATGATTATAGGATTGTCATGATTGTTGGGGATCAATTAAATGATTTTTTACCAAGAGCTGAAACAGCTTTGGAACCAAACGAAAGAAAATTATTAGCTTTAAAGTACAAAGATATGTGGGGTACTAAATGGTTTATGATCACTAACCCTATGTATGGGGGTTGGGAAGCTGCTATATATGATTTTGACTATCCTACGGATGAAACTATTGCTACAGAATTAAGAATAAAAAACTTAAAACCTTAACTTAAGCATGATCATTGACCAGGACTTCATTAATAATATTCTCCCATCTTTAAAAGAAACAGTAATGGATGCTTCAAAAGTAATTATGGAAGTATACGATTCAGATTCTTTTGATACAGAAATTAAATCTGATGGTTCGCCGGTTACAGAGGCTGATAATAAAGCTAATGATATTATTACAAGCTCACTTCAAAATATAACACCAGATATTCCAGTCATTTCAGAAGAAACATACCAGAAAGGTGATCAAAATCCCTCAGGACCATATTGGTTAGTTGATCCTCTTGATGGGACCAAGGGATTTATTAATAAAGATGGAAATTTTACTGTGAACATTGCCCTTGTTGAAAACGGCATGCCCATCTTTGGCATAATTGAAGCTCCGGCATCTGGAAAAGTCTGGTTTGGTTCATTTTTTGAACGACCTGGCAGGAGATACAGACTAGGTGCTTTGTTTGCTTTTTTAGGGCCCTTATCAATTATCCCTTGGATACTTCAAAGTAGAAACTATGGACCTTATTCTCAAACAAAAGAAATGATTAATGGAAAAATAGTTTATAAAGATGGACCACTCAGGCTCGTTATGAGCAAGAATCATCAAACCAAAACAGATAAAGACTTTTTAGCTTATTTATCCAGCAATGATATTGCTTATTCATTGGTAGAAAAGGGTAGTTCGCTAAAATTATGCGCTCTTGCTGATAATGAGGCTGATATATATCCACGATTTGGACCAACATCAGAGTGGGATATAGCAGCGGGTCATGCATGCCTTATTAAAAACGGCGGCAGAGTTTGTCAAATGGCTTCTGGCGATCATTTGGCCTATACGAAAGATGATTCTATTTTAAATCCAGCCTTTGTAGGATTTAGAAATACTTACCTAAAAGATAAATATTTAGGGCTAATAAGCGAATTTTATAAAAAATTGGTATAATTACTGATACGATATTAATTATTAATATATTTTAATATAAATTTTTTATATAAATGGGAACAGAATTA
>QOPI01000012.1:0-24940 GCA_003331645.1 SAR86 cluster bacterium
GTTTTTATGATCATTTTTCCACTTTGATCCATTTGATATATGTCATGACCATTCCTTAAAGTTATTAATATTTTATCTAATACAGCATCATCAAGTTTAGATGAAAACTGAATAAAAGTTTTTTCATAATGAGAAGATATCTTTTGAATTCCTAATTTTGAAGACTTTAAATTTAATTCAGCATTTTTAAATAAAGCACTTACTTCCTCAATAAATTTTCCACACCTATCTATTAATTCTATTTTTAGTTTTATTAATTCTTCATTAGAGTCAATTTCATTAATTCGTCTATAAATCTTCAGTCTCTCAGTAGGTGAGGGTAAATATTTTTCAGGTATATATGCATTATCATAAAAATTAATTTCTATACTTTTTAGAGAAGTTTTTGATTCTGTATTATTGTCACTAATAGCTGTCTTTAACATTGAAAGATATAGAGATATTCCAATTGAATCAATATGACCACTTTGTTTATTACCTAGGATTTCACCTCCACCCCTTAATTCTAGATCTTCTTGAGCAATAAAAAACCCAGCTCCTAAATCAGATAGTCGAATTATAGAATCAAGTCTTTCTTTAGCGCTTTTTGGAATATCAGGAGTTGGAATTATAAAATAACAATAGCCTTGCTTATCAGAACGACCAACCCTTCCTCTAAGTTGATGTAATTGAGCAAGACCAAAATTATAGGAATCAAGTATTATCATCGTATTAGCATTTGGTATATCGAGTCCCATTTCTACAATAGTTGTGCAAAGAAGGACATCTATTTTTCCAAGTTGAAAAAGATTCATTGTTTTTGTTATTTCAGATTTATTAAGTTGACCATGCGCAATACCTATACTTAGATTTGGAATTAATCTAAGTAAATGCTCTTTTAAAAAAATAAGTTTCTTAATATCATTTTGTATAATAAAGCATTGTCCATTTCTTGATATTTCTCTTGTAATAGCTTCAGATATCAAATTGTCATTCTCAATTCTTAAAAAAGATTTGATACTTAATCTATTAACAGGAGGAGTATGTAAAAATGAGAAATCCTTCAAACCGGCAAATATAAAGTTCATAGTTCTTGGAATTGGGGTAGCTGATAAATATAAGATATGCACATCAGGCTTTTTAGATTTAATAATGTCTTTTTGTTTAGTTCCAAATCTATGCTCTTCATCAATAATTAACAGACCAATATCTTTGTAATTTAACGAATTATTAAATAACGCATGAGTACCAATCAAAATATCAATTTTCTTATCATTAAAATCATTAATGTATTTATTTTTATTTGTGGATTTTGTATATCTATTTAAAGCCTGAATATTAATTCCAAATTTTTTAAACCTATCAATAAAAGATTGGTAATGTTGTGAAACTAAAACAGTACTTGGAGCAAGAATCACTGCTTGTTTATTAGCATTTACACAAATAAATGCAGCACGCATTGCAATTTCAGTTTTTCCAAAACCAACATCTCCACAAAGGAGTCTATTCATCGGCTTAATTAATGCTAAATCCTTTTTAATAGCCTCTATAGCTATATTTTGATCATCCGTTTCTTTGTAAGGAAATTCTTGTATAAATTCTTCATAGCTACTCTTATCAACTTTCAATGAAGGCGCATAAGACGACTGTCTTCTAGATTCAATATCTAATATTTCAGCAGCATGATCATATGCTCTTTTTTCAGCACGTTTTTTTTTCTGTGACCATTTATTGCTAGAGAGTGAATCAAGTGAGGCTGTGATTTTTTCACTATTCTTGTGATATTTAGATATTAGAAATGTTTTAGCAAGTGGAACATAAAGATTTTCATTATTTGCATACATTATCTTCAAGTATTCACTTGTAATTTTATTAGTTTCTACAGTTTCAAGACCTTGATATATACCTAAACCATAGTTTTCATGAATAACATAGTCATTAAAATCAAAATTTATCCTAGTATCAATTGATATATTTTGATTTTGCTTTTCTAATATATTTGCTGGTAAGTCATTTTCAAAAAATTCTCTATGAAGAAATATTGTTTTTGAAGAAAGATTAATTAACGGTCTAAAGATATCAAGGTTAATTATATTAACGCCATTTCTAAATATCTTATCTGTCTTTATATCAATCTCAGTTAAGTTTACCTCATTCTTGAGCGCTTCATACTGACTTGGTATTAATGTCGATATAACAATTTTATCTATTACACCATTGCATAACATATCAGTTGCAAGAGCAAGATTATCTATGAAGCCTATGTCTTTGTTAACAGCTGTAATATCTAACATCTCAGAATTTAACAATTTCCAATTAAAAGTAATATTGTTAATCTCATTTTTTGTAAAAAATAAATCTTTTGGATGGAGCAATGGCCTCGATGAGTCTATATTTTCATCTGTATATCTTTGGTTAATTTCATTCCAATAAGATGCTATATATTTATTAATACCTTCTTCAATAAAAAATTCATAATGAGAAAAAATCTCATAAAAAGAATTAGTCTCATTGAAAAATAGTGGCAAATATACCTCATAGCCTTCAGCTAGGTGATTATTATTAAGATCTTGAAATAAATCGCATGTTCTTTCATCATAATTTGAAAAATAGTCTCTCCATTTATCTCTAAAAGTTTTCAATCCTACATCATTCATTGGTAAATAAGATCCAGTAGTGATACTAAATTCATCTATTTTTTTGATAGTTAATTGAGATGAAGGATCAAACATTCTTATAGATTCAATAGTTTGATCAAAGAACTCTATTCTAATTGGACTCTGATATATTGGCGGCCAAAAATCAACCACACCACCTCTTGATGAGAATTGATTAATCCCATCTACATAGTCATTATTTATAAAACAATTATCGGTTAGCAACTCCTTGAAATCACTTAAAGATAACTGGTCATTTATAGAATAACTTTTTAATGATTTAAAAAATTTTTTTGGTGGAAATCGCTCAAAGAGATTTTTAACGCTTGTAATTAATATCTTTGAATTTTTATTAGTTTCATTAAGAATACTAAATCTATTTTTAATAATTGATTCTGGTGATGAAAAATGATCATAGGGAAGTATTTCCTTTTCAGGAAAGTATTGGATTTGATTATTATGCAGATAAAGACTTAATTCTTTGCTTATCATCAATGCTTCTGCATTAGTTGATGCAACATAACAAATAGACTTGTCCTTAACTTTTAATCTATCTGCTAATAGTGAAGCAGTTATATGATTTTCTTGTTTAATCATTTTTATATAAAAATCATGAAATACTAGTCACAATATATAATATTCCATAAAGGTTTTAACTTTGAGAAAGTTATTAAGATTTAATCTACTTTCTTGTATAATACGCACACATTTTAGCAACCCAAATTATAAAAAAGGTAAGAATATGGAAATTAATTTCACAGATGCAGATATTAAATTTAGAGATGAGGTAAGAGCATATTTAAAAAATGATTACCCTGCACACGTTAGAGACAAGCAAAATAATGGTATTGAATTAACTAAACAAGATATGATTGATTATCATAAATCTATTTCTGCAAAAGGTTGGATGGGGTATAACTGGCCCGAAGAGTATGGTGGAACTGGTTGGTCATCAACTCAAATATATATATTTCAAACGGAATTTGGATTAGCAGGGTGTCCACCATTATTAGCATTCGGCGTGAGTATGGTTGGTCCGGTTATTTATACTTTTGGCAATGATGAACAAAAAGCTAAGTATTTGCCTGACATCTTAAACTTTGATACATGGTGGTGCCAAGGTTACTCAGAGCCAGGCTCCGGATCTGATCTCGCTTCTTTGAAAACTAAAGCTGTTAAAGATGGAGATGATTATATTATCAATGGATCTAAAACATGGACAACTTTAGCTCAAAATGCTGATTGGATTTTTTGTTTAGTAAGAACTGAAACTACACAAATAAAGCAAGAGGGCATTTCATTTATTCTTATTGATATGAAGACACCTGGAATCGAAGTTAAACCTATTATCACAATAGATGGCGAGCATGAAGTTAATTCAGTATTTTTTACAGATGTAAGAGTTCCTGCTGAAAATTTAATAGGAGAAGAAGGCAAAGGGTGGACATACGCGAAATTTCTTTTAGCTCATGAAAGATTCGGTATTGCCGGAGTTGCAAATTCAAAACGCTCACTCAATACTTTGAAAGGAATTGTTAAGGAGCTTGATAATGATGAATTAGCTAGGAAAGTTGCAAATTTAGAGATTAATTTATCTTCACTTGAATTTACTGAGCTTAGACTATTATCGGCACTTGAAAATGGCGCACATCCAGGAGCTGAATCATCAATACTTAAAATAAGAGGTACTGAAATTCAACAAGAGCTTACTGAGCTATTTGTAGAAGCTGCAGGTGAATATGCACTAATTTATCCAGGACCTCATGGTCATGGTGATAATGCCAAACCAGCAGGCCCTGAGTTTGCAGCTCAATCAGTATCAAAATATTTAAATATGAGAAAAACTTCCATTTATGGTGGTAGTAATGAAATTCAAAAAAATATTATCTCAAAACATGTATTAGGAGTTTAGAAATGAATTTAAATTATTCAGATGAACAACAAATGCTTCGCGATCAAGTTCAAAAATTCTGTGAATCTGATTACTCTTTTAATAAAAGAGAAGAGATATTAAAATCTGAACTAGGTTATGATGCTGATTTATGGAAATTATTTTCTGAACTGGGTTGGCTCTCATTACCTTTTTCAGAAAAAAATGGTGGATTTGGATATGGTCCGGTTGAATTATCTGTATTATTTGAAGAATTCGGTAAAGTATTAATAGTTGAACCTTATTTAAGTACGATAGTTTTATCAGGTACTATTTTAGATAAATCAAATTATGCAAACAGCGCATCATTATTAGAAGAAATTACATCAGGATCATCACAAATATCTCTAGCTTATCTTGAGGATGGCTCTAAAAATGATCATACTTCAACAAATTCAAACTTATCTAAATCCGATATAGGTTATGTCTTAAATGGCACCAAAGGCTTGGTGTTAAATGGCGGAAATGCAGATCGTTTTATAGTTTCAGCAAAAAAAGATGCTGAACTAACACTTCTAATTGTTGATGCTGATACAAAAGGTATCTCAGTAAATACTTATCCGACAATTGATGGTCAATCATGCGCAGAAATAACATTTGAAAATGTTGATATTGCTGAATCTAATATAATAGCTTCTGGATTAGAGGCTGTTGAGTTGCTTGATAATACAATTAGTTTGGCAACTTTGTGCATAAGCGCGGAAAGTATAGGTTGTATGACAGCGTGTTATTTAAAAACAGTTGAATATACCAAAGGACGTGAACAATTTGGCCAACCAATTAGTAATTTTCAGGTTCTCCAACATAAAATGGTTGATATGTTTATTGAAAGTGAAGTTTGTAAATCTTTACTTTTTAAAGCTATGCTTGAATGTGAATCTGATGCAGAAACTAAATTTAAAAGTGTATCAGCATTAAAAGCCCAAATTGGGAAATCTGGTAAAGCAGTTGCTCAAGATGCTGTTCAACTTCATGGAGGTATGGGTGTTAGTGACGAAATGTCTATAGGCCACTATCTAAAAAAACTTATTGCTATTGATGCATTATTTGGAAATTCGAATTATCATTTAACTAAATATAGTCAACTTTAAAAAGTTATTTAAATGTCTGAAAAAGATACAACTTTTAATTCTACCAAAAGACAAGATAGAGATTTGCCATTAGATTCATTTGGTGACTGGAGATGGCGTGAAGCTCTTGCAGAATTAATGGTTCCCATTGTTGGCTCAATGTTTAGAAATGGTGTCCGTATTCTTATGTATGGAAAATCTTTAGTTAACGAAAATCCCCTTGGAATAATGCAAGCTCACAGGTTTATTAGACAAATAGATGGTAATGAATTGAGTGAATCTGAAACATATCCGATCTTAGAAAGTCTTACTAAATTAAATTTATCTGATTGCGAAATCGATCTTGGTGAATTGACTGTTAATTATCCAGACTTTGCTAAGCTTCCTGAAGATACAACAAGCCTAGATACATATCTAAATAAAGAACTTAAATCAGTAATTGACAAAAATGAAGCAAGACCAGAAATACCTCAAGATATTGTTTTGTATGGATTTGGTAGAGTCGGTAGGCTTGTAACGAGAATGCTTGTAGAAAATACAGGTCCTGGTAATTACTTTAGATTAAGAGCTGTTGTGGTTAGAAAAACTAATTCAGATGATCTGGTTAAACGAGCAAGTTTATTACAAAGAGATTCAGTACATGGACGATTTAGTGGGACTATTCGGGTTGATGAGGCTAATAATTCCTTGGTAGTAAATGGTAATCCAATTAAGTTTATATATGCATCTGGACCAAATGATTTTAAATATAATGAGCATGGTATAAATAACCCTTTAGTTATTGATAACACTGGAATTTGGAGAGATGAAAAAGGCCTTGGTAGACATATTAACGGTGGAGCTAGTAAAGTTATATTAACAGCACCTGGAAAAGATAATATTAAAAATATTGTTTTTGGTATAAATGATGATGAATTGGAAGCTAAAGATAAAATTATATCCGCTGCATCATGTACTACTAATGCAATTGTGCCAGTTCTTAAGCTTATCCACGACAAATTTAAAATAACATCTGGTCATGTTGAAACCGTGCATGCTTATACCAACGATCAAAATCTAATAGACAACTATCATAAGGGAGATAGGCGAGGAAGAAGTGCTGCTTTAAACATGGTTATCACTAGTACAGGAGCTGTTAAGGCAGTTGCTAAAGCTATTCCTGAATTGGAAGGAATATTAACTGGCAATGCCATTAGGGTTCCAACACCAAATGTCAGTCTTGCTGTTATGTCTCTTGCAATTAATGAGGAAGTTACAAAAGAATCAATTAACAACTTTTTAAGAGAGAGTGCATTCCATTCAAAATATAGAGAGATAATTGGCTTTGTTAATTCACCTGAAGTGGTATCGACAGATTTTTATTCAAGTCCATTTGCATCAATAATTGACTCACAAGCTACCATAGCTGCTGGTAATAGAATTACCTTGTATTGTTGGTATGACAATGAGTATGGATACTCAAAGCAAGTCGTCAATATAGCTAAAAAAGTTTCTAATATAAAACTACAAAGACTGCCTTTACCAAAAGACAATTAGCGCTAGAAACATACTTTTTTTAGTTTATAATTACCACGTTTTTAGAGTGTTTTTATAGCATTAAACAAGGGACTTGTGTACAAGATAAAAAAAGGACTAGATTTACCAATTTCAGGTGTTCCATCAACTGAAATAGAGAACTCGTCTAAAATTTCTAGTGTTGCAATTCTAGGTTCAGACTATATTGGTTTAAAACCAACAATGATGGTTAAGTTAGGTGATGATGTTAAAACTGGACAAAAGGTTATAGAAGATAAAAAGAACCCTGGTATATTTATAACATCGCCAACATGTGGTGTTATATCAGCTATTAATAGAGGTGAAAAAAGAAGATTTATCTCCTTAGAAATAGATTGTTCAAATGAGAAGCAGCCAATCAACTTTGACACACCAACAACTAAGAATGAAACTATATCTTTATTAAAAGAATCAGGAATTTGGAGCACTTTTAAAACTCGTCCATTTAATAGAACTCCGAAGGTAGATACAATTCCAGATGCTATTTTTATAAATGCATGCGATACAAATCCATTAGCTATGGATCCCTATAATATTATTAAGGTTGATCAAGAGTTATTTAATTTAGGCTTGTTAACTTTATCTGAAACTTTTAATATACCAATTCATTGTTCATATCAAAATGATGGTTTTGATCAAGCAATTGAATCAATTAATTATCATAAATTTTCTGGTCCTCATCCTGCGGGATTAACTTCAACTCATATTCACCATATATATCCTGTTGGAAAAGATAGACTAGTATGGTCAATCGATTATCAAGATTGCATATCCTTAGGTTATTTAATTAGAAATAATAAAATCAGATCATCTAAAACAATTGCTTTGTGCGGTGAAAATGTCCGTGAACCTAAACTTATACGTACAAGTATTGGTGCCAATATTAGCTCTTTAACTGCTGGTAAAATAGATGATGCTTCAAGAATAATTTCTGGATCAGTTATACATGGCCATTCTGCTAAATCTGCAATGAATTTTTTGGGCGCTTTTCATAATCAAATATCAGTAATTCCTAATGAATATGAAGAACCATTTATGAGTTGGATAATACCAGGTACAAAAATACACTCTAAATTAAATGTTTTTTTATCTGCTTTTTTTAAACCTAAAAAATTTACATTTAATACAGCAATGAATGGAAGTGATAGGGCAATAGTACCTATTGGTTCTTATGAAGAAGTAATGCCAATGAATATTCTTGTAACCCAGCTTTTAAAAGCTTTAGCTACCTATGATCTTGAAATGCTAGTGGACCTTGGTGTTTTAGAGTTAGTCGAAGAAGATCTAGCTCTTTGTAGTTATGTATGTCCAAGTAAGTATGATTAC
This sequence comes from SAR86 cluster bacterium, assembly GCA_003331645.1. Taxonomy (GTDB): domain Bacteria; phylum Pseudomonadota; class Gammaproteobacteria; order Magnimaribacterales; family D2472; genus MED-G78. The sequence goes on from QOPI01000012.1 coordinate 8,517, forward strand.
TCAAGCCTGCTAGCAGAAAATCTTGAAATGATATACAACGAAATGTAATGAAATTTTTACGTACATATATAAATAACATAAAACCTAATTTTATTGGTGATGGTAAATATGCTCGATGGTTCCCTTTATTTGATGCGTTGGAAAATTTATTTTTTACTAATTGGGGTAAAACTAAAAATCCTATTCATGTAAGAGACGCGATAGATATTCAGAAACTAATGGTCACAGTATGGCTGGCAACATTTCCTGCAATGTTCTTTGGTATGTACAATTTAGGAAATCAATCTCTTGATTATTTAAATCAGATTGAGGTAAGCAATACTGGAGATTGGCATCATTATTTTGTTGCTTTAGTTGGCTATGATCATACAAGTTTTGTAAATAAGATTTGGTTTGGAGCTGTTTACTTTCTTCCTATATATGCTGTTGTTTTTATTGTTGCTATAGCCTGGGAAACTCTTTTTGCCAGTATTCGGAATCATGAAATAAATGAAGGCGCATTTGTAACTACTATCTTATTTTCTTTAACTTGTCCTCCTGATATTCCTTTATGGCAAGCTGCTATGGGTATTACTTTTGGTATTGTAATAGGTAAAGAAATATTTGGTGGAACTGGTAAAAATTTCTTAAATCCAGCTTTAACTGGTAGAGCTTTTATATACTTTGCATACCCAACACAATTATCTGGTGATAAAGTTTGGGTTGCAGGTATAAGCGATAATTTAGTTATACCAACTGGTTATAGTGGAGCAACACCTCTAGGAGTTGCAGCTGAACAAGGTATCCCAGGTCTTACTTCAAGTTATTCATGGTTAGATGCTTTTATAGGCAATATACCTGGATCTGTTGGTGAAACATCAGTTATAGCAATTGGTATTGGTTTATTAATTTTAATGATAACTAAAGTAGCTTCTTATAGAATAGTTATTGGTACCCTTATTGGCATGATACTCATGAGCTCTTTATTAAATATAATTGGATCAGATACTAATCCCATGTTCTTAGTTCCATGGTATTGGCATCTTGTAATAGGTAGTTTTGCATTTGGACTTGTATTTATGGCAACGGAACCTGTTTCAGGATCAGGCACCAATACTGGTAGGTGGATATATGGCGGTCTTATTGGTGTATTAGTGGTGCTTATAAGAGTAGTTAACCCTGCATTTCCTGAAGGAATGATGCTTGCTATTTTGTTTGCAAATTTAATGGCTCCAGTAATTGATCATATGGTAGTAACATCTAATATAAATAAAAGAAAAAAGGTATTAGCTAATGAATGAGTCTGTTATAAAAACATTATTGGTTTCATTTTCAATATGTCTAATATGTTCACTTGTTGTGTCTTTTGCTGCTGTTGGTTTAAGAGATATTCAAATTGAAAATAAGCTTAATGATCAACGGTTAAAAATACTCCAAGCTGGAAAGATTTATAATCCAGAATTAGAAATTAAAACCCAATTTGAAGCATTAGAAGTTAAATTTATTGATTTTGAATCAGGCAAGCTTTTATCAGAATATCAAAATTTTTCTTTAGACTCATATGATCAAATACTTGCAACAAAAGATTCAAATCTTTCCACCAAGGTTCCACAAGATAAAGATATTGCAATTATTAAAAATCGAGAAAACATCGGCAAGGTATACATCATTAGAGACAATCTAGATGAAATTTCAAAATTAATATTACCAATTAGAGGTTTTGGTTTATGGGGAACTATGTATGGTTACATTTCTTTAGAAAATGATTTTAATACGGTAGCAGGAATAGAGTTCTATCAGCATAAAGAGACTCCTGGGCTTGGTGCAGAAGTCGATAACCCTAAATGGAAATCTTTGTGGCCTGGTAAACAAATCTATCAAGAGAATAAAGTCACACTCAAAGTTCTTAAAGGTAAAGTTGAAAATGATGATCCTATGAGTACCTATAAGGTAGATGGATTATCTGGAGCTACCCTTACTAGCAGAGGCGTTTCAAACATGATTGAATATTGGTTTGGTGATTCAGGATATTCTAATATGTTAAAGGAGTTAGATTATGAGTCTTAAGCGCTATCAAGAAGTAATAATTAAGCCGCTCATTGATGATAATCCAATAGCTTTACAGATTCTTGGTATCTGTTCTGCATTAGCAGTTACAAATAACCTTACAGTTACTTTGGTAATGTGTTTAGCACTAACTACAGTTGTATCATTTTCAAATTTATTTATCTCTATTATTAGAAATCATATTCCCTCAAGTATTAGGATAATTGTCCAAATGACAATTATTGCATCGCTTGTAATGGTAGTTGATGAAATTTTAAAAGCTTATGATTATGAAACTAGTAAAAAACTTTCAGTTTTCGTAGGTTTAATAATTACAAATTGTATAGTTATGGGAAGAGCTGAAGCTTTTGCTATGAAAGAAAAACCATTATTAAGTTTTTTTGATGGTCTTGGTAATGGCCTAGGTTACAGCCTTATTCTTATTGGCGTTGCTATTATTAGAGAATTATTTGGTTCAGGTACATTAATGGGATATGAAATACTTCCTCTAGTTTCAAATGGTGGCTGGTATGTAGGCAATAATTTACTCTTATTACCACCGAGCTCATTTATTATTATTGGTTTATTTATATGGGCTATTCGTTCAATTAGGCCTGAGCAAGTTGAAGAACCTGACTTTAAATTAGCAAAACATTCTACAGCTCCAGATCTAAGCAAGAGAGAGTTAAATGTTTGAACATTATCTGAGTTTATTCGTTACTACTGTCTTTATTGAAAATATTGCTTTATCAGTATTTTTAGGGATGTGTACTTTTATTGCTATTTCAAAGAAGATTGATGCTGCATTTGGACTTGGCATAGCTGTAATCGTTGTGTGTCTTATCACAGTTCCTTTAAATAATTTTCTTTATAATTTTGTTATTAGAGATGGTGCTTTAGGGTCATGGTTAGGACCAAATTTTGCTGATGTAAACTTACAATTTATTGGGCTTATTAGTTATATAGGTGTAATAGCTGCTGTTGTGCAAATTCTCGAAATGTTTTTGGATAGATATGTACCAGCTTTATATAATGCTTTAGGAGTATTTTTACCATTAATTACTGTTAATTGTGCTATTTTAGGCGCATCTTTATTTATGGTTGAAAAAGATCTCATGTTTGGTGAGAGTGTAGTTTATGGCTTAGGTGCAGGTTTTGGTTGGGCTTTAGCAATTGTTATTCTTGCTGGAATAAGAGAAAAGTTAAAATATTCAGATATTCCTGAAGGCCTTCAAGGTCTAGGCGCAACATTTATAATTGTAGGTTTAATGAGTTTTGGTTTTATGTCATTTGGCGGTATTTCTCTTTAATTAAAGGTAGATTTTATGGACTTTCTTGATTTATTTTTAGGCGTAGTTGGTTTTACTAGTGTTGTCTTGATATTAGTTTTAATAATACTTGCTGCTAGATCACAGCTTGTTAGTACTGGCTCTGTTTCTATAGAAATTAATGGTGATTCTGCCAACCCAATAAAGGTTGCAGCTGGCTCAAAACTTCTTCAAACCCTAGCAGAAAATAAAATATTTTTATCATCTGCGTGTGGTGGAGGTGGAACTTGTAGTCAATGTAAATGCCAAGTTCTTGAAGGTGGTGGTTCAATACTTCCAACTGAAGAATCACACTTTAATACTCGTGAACGTAATGATGGGTGGAGACTTTCATGTCAAGTAGCAGTTAAAAATGATTTAAAGATTAATGTTCCTGAAGAAATTTTTGGTGTGAAGGAGTGGGAATGTGAAGTTATATCTAATGACAATGTTGCAACTTTCATTAAGGAGTTAATTCTAAAATTACCTGATGGTGAATCTGTTGATTTTAAAGCTGGTGGATATGTGCAGCTTGAAGCTCCTGAGTATGAAATTGATTATAAAGATTTTAATATTGACAAGGAATATCATGAAGATTGGGATAAATTTAAAATTTGGGATAATAAAGCAATAAATAATGAGCCTGTAATAAGAGCATATTCAATGGCAAATTACCCAGAAGAGAAGGGCATTATTAAATTTAATATACGTATTGCATCCCCACCTCCTGGCACGGATTTTCCACCAGGAGTTATGTCATCATGGACATTTAACTTAAAACCTGGCGATAAAGTTAAGGTTTTTGGTCCATTTGGGGAGTTCTTTGCTAAAGAGACAACAAATGAAATGGTATTTGTTGGCGGAGGTGCAGGTATGGCACCAATGCGTTCTCATATCTTTGATCAATTATTAAGAATTAATTCAGATAGAAAAATAACATTTTGGTATGGAGCAAGAAGCCTAAAAGAAATGTTCTATGTAGATGAATTTAATAGGCTTGCAGAAGAAAATGATAACTTTGAATGGCATGTTGCCTTGTCTGATCCTCAACCTGAAGACGATTGGGATGGAGAAACTGGATTTATTCATCAAGTTCTATATGAGAATTATCTAAAGGAACATGAAGCACCTGAGGATTGTGAATATTACATGTGTGGCCCTCCAATGATGAATAAAGCAGTAATTGATTTATTATTAAATCTTGGTGTTGAGCCTGAAAATATTGCTCTTGATGATTTTGGTGGCTAATTACTTTTGTTAAGTAGACAATTTATATCGAAGATATTTGCATTTGCTATAGGTCTATTATGTGTTTATACAGCATATGAATTCAATTCAAAATCTAATACAGTTTTAAATGGAAGTATCTATGGAACTAGCTGGAATATAACTTCATCAGATTATATTGCTGATCATCACCTTACCAAGATTAAAGAAATTTTAAATTCTATTGATTATATTGCCTCTAATTATAAAGATGACTCTGAAGTAGCACATATAAATAAAAAGCCTTTAAATACAAAACTTAAAATCTCATCAGATTTAGAATTTTTGATTAGTACTGCAAATACAATCTCAAAACAAACTAATGGTTTATATGATATTACTCTAGGAAAAATATCTGCATCCAAAGGTTTTGCTCCAAATTTTGATGAAGATCTTACTACTAACTTAAGTCAATTAGATAATAAATTTGATATTGAAAATAATAACTTAATTAAATATGAAGATTTTTGGTTTGATCTATCTTCAATTGCTAAGGGTTATGCAGTTCAAAAAATTCATGATTATTTAAAAAAACAAAATTTAAATAATCATCTCATTGATATAGGTGGCGAAATAATTATAAGTGGAATGAATAGAGGCGATCCTTGGAAGGTGGGTATACAAAATCCAGATAAACCTAACAATAACATTATTACTACTATTTCAAATAGAGATCTTCCATTTATAGCTATTGCCACATCTGGTGAATATAGAAATTATAGATATGTTAATGGCGAAATTATTACTCATACAATAAATCCAAACACTAATAAGTCTATTGATATAACTCATAAATCTATCACCGTAATTTCAATTAATTCTGCAACTCGAGCAGATGCATATGCAACCGCTTTAAATGTTATGGGTTACAAGGAGGGAATGAAATTTGCAAATAAATACGAAATACCTGCAATGTACATAATAAATAATAATGATGAATTAAAGTTAATTAAATCTCAGAAGTGGTATGATCTGCAATTATGATTGAGATAATATTAGGAGTCTTATTATTATTTACCTCTTTTGCTTTACTGGCGATTGGTGTAATTGCTAACAATAAGCCTATCGCAGGCTCTTGTGGCGGCATAGCTAATATGGATGATGGTACTCCATGTCAAATATGCGGCAGAACTGAAAACACCTGTAAAAGTTAATCTATTTTTAAATTAGTTAAAATTGATTCATAGTATTATCTTTACCGGAAGCTTTTAAAGCAGCTTCACCAGCAAAATATTCTTTATGGTCATCTCCCATATCTGAACCAGCCATATTCTGATGTTTTACACATGCAATACCTTCCCTAATTTCTTTCCTTTGCACACCAGCTACATAACCTAACATACCTTGATCACCAAAATATTCTTTTGCAAGATTATCAGTTGATAGCGCAGCTGTATGATAAGTAGGTAATGTAATTAGATGGTGGAATATTCCTGCCTCCCTTGCAGCATCTGCTTGAAAAGTTCTAATTTTATTATCAGCTTCTATAGAAAGATCTGAATTATCATAGCTTTCATTCATAAGATCGGCTCTATCATAATTAGATAAATCTTTACCTTCACTTTCCCATACATCATAGACCTGTTGTCTAAAATTTAATGTCCAATTAAATGAAGGGCTATTGTTATAGACTAATTTAGCATTAGGAATAACTTTTTTTATTTCTTTCATCATAGAGCCAATTTGATCAATATGTGGTTTTTCAGTTTCTATCCATATTAAATCAGCTCCATTTTGAAGACTGGTTATAGAGTCCAATATACATCTTGCTTCACCGGTTCCATCTTTAAATCTATAGAGATTACTTGGAAGTCTTTTTGGTCTAACTAATTTTCCATCTTGATTTATAAGTACATCACCATGATTCATATCATTATTAGAGACTTCTTCAACATCTAAAAAGGAGTTATATTGATCTCCCAAATCACCTTTTTCTCTGGTAACTGCAATTTGCTTTGTAAGACCTGCACCAAGTGAGTCAGTTCTTGCAACAATAACTCCATCATCAACACCAAGCTCCAAGAACGCATATCTAACGGCATTAATTTTTGCTAAAAAATCAGCGTGTGGAACAGTTACCTTTCCATCTTGATGGCCGCACTGTTTTTCATCAGAGACTTGATTTTCAATTTGTATACAACAAGCACCAGCTTCAATCATTTGTTTTGCCATAAGATAAGTTGCTTCAGCATTACCAAATCCTGCATCGATATCTGCAATAATTGGCACAACATGAGTTTCAAAACTATCAATTTTATTTTGAACATCAGCCTTTGCATCTCCTTCAGCAGCATCCAATTCTCTAAAAAGACCGCCTAACTCTCTTGCATCAGCCTGTCTTAGAAAAGTATAAAGTTCTTCAATTAGGCTAGCTACTGAAGTTTTTTCATGCATAGATTGATCTGGAAGTGGCCCAAAATCTGATCTTAAAGCTGCAATCATCCATCCTGATAGGTAAAGATATTTTTTATTATTTGTACCAAAATGTTTTTTAATTGAAATCATTTTTTGCTGACCTATAAATCCATGCCAACAACCAAGCGACTGTGTATATAAGCTTGAATCATTATCATATTGATCCATATCTTTACGCATAATAGACGATGTATATTTTGCTATATCAATACCTGTTTTAAAACGGTTTTGAAGTCGCATACGTGCTACATAATTTGGATCGATGGCACTCCATGAATCATTATTCATTGAAGAAACATCCTTTGCTTTATTAACTTCATTATTAAGATTAGACATGATTAATTAACTCCCACTTATTAATATGTAGTGTAGTTAAATTTAATTGTAATTAATTGTCAAATCTATTTAAAAACACTTCAGTTAAAGTATTTTTTAAAGAGTTATTATGTAGTTTTACTACAAAAAATTTATTATTTTATGATTTAGCTAAAAAATTTGCTAATCCAGTATATGTATATGGCGACAGTTTCAAAAGCTTTTCTTTTGAATCAGAGGTTATATTTAATGACTTAACAAAGTCTATATATTCATCTTTGGTAATTGAAGAACCTCTTGAGAGATCTTTTAATTGTTCATATGCATCTGGAATACCTTCATATCTCATTATTGTTTGAACTGCTTCGGTTAGAACTTCCCAATTTTGATTCAGTTCACTTTCCAATTTATCTAAATTAGGAGTTAGTTTATTTAAACCCTTTATAAGACTTGAAATTGCAAGTGCTGAATAACCAAAACCAAGACCAACATTTCTTAGAACTGTCGAATCAGATAGATCTCTTTGCATTCTAGATTTTTGAAGTTTTGATGCAAAAAACTCTAATAAACTATTTGCAATGCCAAGATTGCCTTCTGAATTCTCAAAATCAATCGGATTAACTTTATGAGGCATAGTTGATGAACCAACTTCACCTTTAAGAAGTTTAAGTTTAAAAATATCGTTTGTTATATACATCCAAATATCTTGATCTAAATCAATCATTATATTATTGATTCTAGATATATTATGACAAAGCTCAGCTATCCAATCATGGGGCTCAATTTGAGTTGTTAATAGATTTTGCTTTACACCATATTGTTTTATAAATTGATTAGATACTTTTGGCCAATTAATAGAATCATCCACTAAATTAAAAGTATGAAAATTACCAGTTGCGCCAGACCATTTTGCTAAGGGATATATTAATTTTAAGGAATTGATTTGCGCATCTATACGAGAATGGAAAACTTTTATTTCTTTACCTAAAGTTGAAGGAGAGGCTGGTTGACCATGAGTTCTAGCTAATAGAGGAATAACAGACCACTGTTTAGATTTTTTCGCTAATAAAGCTTGTAATGATTTTAGATTATTTAAATGGTCGTTAATTCCACTTTTTATAATTACAGCATAACTTAACGAATTTAGATCCTCACTAGTTAGTCCAAAATGAATTAAGTTAATGTATTTACTTAAAATCCTATCTTTTAGAAAAAAATCTCGTATATAGTATTCAACAGCTTTAACATCATGGTTTGTTTTTAACTCTATCTTTTTAATGGCTAATACAGATTTTTCATTAAAACTGTTTTTAAAATTTAAAATTTTCTTTAAGGAGTTATTTGAAATATTCGGAAATTTTTTTGGAAGCTTTTTACATAAATAAATTAACCAATCAATTTCAATTTCAAATCTTATTTTAATTAAGTTTGCTTCTGAAAAAATAAGCCTAGTAGATTCAATCTTAGCTGCATATCTACTATCTAAAGGAGAAATATTGTCATGCAGTTTTGTCATAGTATATGTATATTTATTTAAATGTTTTAGCAATAATTCCACCGCCAAGACATATATCGTTATTATAAAGTACAGCCGACTGTCCTGGTGCAATAGCTCTTATTTTTTTTGAAAAATTAATTAAAAATCCATTATTATTTTTAGCAACGGAGCATTGAACAGGTTTATGTTGATGTCTAACTTGAACAAAGCAATCATATGGATATGCAGGCTCTTTATTATTTATATAATTGATTTCCTCAAGCCAAAGTGAAGAATTCATAAGCAAACTATTGTTTACACCCTGACAAACGCTTATTTCATTATTCTTAATGTCCTTTTTAAAGACATACCAAGGTAGTTCATCTCGACCCTTAACACCTCCAATATTTAAACCTTGTCTTTGACCTTCAGTATATAAAATTGATCCTTGATGTTCACCAATAACGCATCCATTTTCATCTTTAATTTTACCCTTTCTAAATGTTATAAATTTATTTAAAAAATCTTTTAAATTTCTTTCACCAATAAAACATATTCCTACCGAATCTTTTTTATCCGCAATAGGTAATTTATGCTGTTTCGCAATCTTCCTAACTTCATTTTTTGTATATTTTGAAAGAGGAAAGATGCATTTTTTAAATTCGTTCTCCTTAACTTCATGTAAGAAATATGTTTGATCCTTGTCAAGATCAATCGCTCTAGTTAAATATGTAGAATCATTTATTATTTTTAAATTAGCATAGTGACCAGTTGCAATTAAATCAGCTCCAATTTTTATTGCATAATCTAGAAATGATTTAAACTTAATTTCTCTATTACATAAAATATCAGGATTAGGCGTTCTGCCTTTTTCATGCTCACTTAAAAATTCTTTAAAGACTCTATCCCAATACTCATCTGCAAAATTTGCTCTATGGAGAGGAATATCTAACAAATCACATACTTTAGATGCGTCCTTAAAATCAATTTCCGAAGTACATTCTTCACCAGCTTCTGTTTGCCAATTTTGCATGAACAAACCTTTTACTTTATATCCTTGCTCTTTTAAAAGTAGAGCAGCCACAGATGAATCAACACCTCCTGACATACCTACTATTATTGTTTTATTTGTATTCATATTTTGCATGATAAGGTAAAAAAAATATTTCAATTAGAGTATAATCATCACCCGCTTATCTATTATAAAGCTTTAATAAAATAAGGAACTATAAATGGCATATAAAAATATCAAAGTACCTAAAACAGGTTCAAAAATTTCCATTAAAGATGGCATTTTAACTGTTCCAGATAATCCTATTATTCCATTTATAGAAGGTGATGGTATAGGTGTAGATATAACTCCAGCAATGATAGATGTAGTTAATAATGCGGTAGAAAAAGCTTATAAAGGCGATAAAAAAATTGAGTGGATGGAAGTCTACTGTGGTGAAAAATCAACAAATGTGTACTCAAAAGATACTTGGCTACCTGATGAAACTATTGAAGCGTTAAGAGAGTACGTTGTGAGTATAAAAGGTCCTTTAACAACACCAATCGGTGGAGGTATTAGATCTTTAAATGTTTCTTTAAGACAAATATTAGATTTATATGTATGCTTAAGACCAATTCGATATTTTTCTGGAGTACCTAGCCCAGTAAAGAATCCTGCTGATGTTGATATGGTTATTTTTAGAGAAAATTCTGAAGATATATACGCAGGAATAGAATTTCAGTCACAAAGCGATGAAGCAAAACAGCTAATAAAAATTCTTCAAGATCAGTTTAAAACTACACAGATACGTTTTCCTGATACAGCCGGGCTTGGAGTTAAGCCAATATCCGAAGAGGGTACTAAAAGACTTGTAAAACAAGCTTTTGATTATGCTATAACAAATGATAGATCTTCTGTAACGCTTGTTCATAAAGGTAATATTATGAAATATACCGAGGGTGCTTTTATGGAATGGGGTTATGAGTTGGCACAAACAGATTATGCTGGCAATGAACTTGATGGTGGACCTTGGCATGCTATTAAAAATCCAAATAATGGAAAAACAATTATTATAAAAGATGTTATTTGTGATGCTTTTCTTCAGCAAATACTTACTAGACCAAAAGAATATGATGTAATTGCAACAATGAACCTTAATGGAGATTATATTTCTGATGCATTAGCTGCATGTGTTGGAGGTATTGGAATTGCTCCAGGTGCAAATATAGGTGATGAGTGTGCAGTTTTTGAAGCTACTCATGGAACAGCTCCTAAATATGCGGGACAAGATAAAGTAAATCCTGGTTCTTTGATTCTTTCTGCCGAGATGATGTTGAGGCATCTAGGCTGGACTGAAGCAGCAGATTTAATTATAAAATCTATGGAAGGGGCTATAGGCGACAGAATGGTTACATATGATTTTGAAAGATTAATGGATAAAGCAAATTTAAAATCCTGTTCTGAATTTGCTAATGAAATGATTAAAAGGATGTGATTAAGCTTAATTCATCAAAAGATAATGAACTAGATCACTCAAGTGGGACTTTAGTTCTAGAAGAAGATCCGCAAGTAAAAGAACCACCAATGTACCAAGTTGTTTTATTAAACGATGATTACACACCGATGGAATTTGTTGTTTACATACTTCAATATATATTTAATCATGAACATGAAAAAGCAACACAAATAATGATGGCGGTTCATTCAAGAGGAAAGGGTGTTTGTGGTATATTCCCTAAAGAGATAGCAGAAATGAAATCACATGAAATTATTAAAATGGCCCAAGCCCACGAACATCCTCTTATGAGTGAAATTGAACCTTTAACTGATTAATTATGTTTAGCAAGGAATTAGAACAATCAATAGCATCCCTCTTTGATCAAGCTCAAGAAAAAAATATTCAATATATAACAATTGAGCATCTACTTTTAATGATTTTAAATGATTTTGATGTATCCGATTCACTGCAAAGCTTAAAAGTTAATAAGGATAAGTTAAAAAATGATATAGAAGAGTATCTTCAAGATACAACTATTTTAAAAACAGACGAGACTAAACCTGTACAACCAACTTTAGGATTTCAACGAGTTCTTCAAAGAGCTGTTTTCCATATTCAATCGTCAGGAAAAGGTGTTGTAAAACCTATTAATATTCTTGTTGCAATATTTTCTGAAAAAGAAAGCCATGCTGTATTTCTATTATCTAAAAGCGGAGTTTCTAGATTAGATATTGTTTCTTATATATCTCACGGCCCAGATAATACAGAAACCCCAAACAAATCATCTGATAATAATGATTCTGAGATAAAAGATGAGAATTCAAAAACCGATTCAAATGAATTTCTTATAAATTTAAATAATCTTGCTATAGATAATAAAATAGAAAAACTAATTGGAAGAGAAAATGAGATTGCTAGGATGATCCAAATTTTAGCAAGACGTACGAAAAATAACCCCTTATTGGTAGGTGAATCAGGAGTCGGAAAAACTGCAATAGCGGAAGGTGTTGCCTTACAGATTATTTCAAAACAAGTTCCTGAAATACTACATAATTCAATAGTTTATGCATTAGATATTGCTGCACTAATTGCTGGCACTAAATATCGTGGAGATTTTGAAAAAAGATTAAAAAGTGTTTTAAATTTTTTAGACAATGACGATAAATCTATTTTATTTATTGATGAGATTCATACAATTATTGGAGCTGGATCAGCATCTGGTGGATCTATGGATGTTTCTAATCTTCTTAAACCTGCTTTAGCTAAAGGGACTATTAGATGTATAGGATCAACAACATTTCAAGAATTTAGAGGAATATTTAATCAAAACCAAGCCTTATCAAGAAGATTTCAAAAAATTGATGTCACAGAACCATCTTTTGATGAATGTGTAGAGATATTAAACGGTATAAAGCCTAATTATGAAGATTATCATAATGTTAAGTTTTCAGATGAATCAATTAAATCTGCTGTTGAATTATCTTCAAAATATATAAATGATAAATTCCTTCCTGACAAGGCTATAGATGTAATAGATGAAACTGGTGCATCTTTAAATATAGCAAGAAAAAATGATAAAAAAATTACTGTAAAACAAAAGGATATAGAAGAAACAATTTCAAAAATTACAAAGATCCCAGAACAGTCAATTACAACAACCGATAAAAAGAATTTAAAAAATATAGAGCAAGATTTAAAGAGAGTTATCTTTGGTCAAGATATTGCTGTGGAAACACTTAGTAGTGCAATTAAACTATCAAGGGTTGGACTAAGAGATGATAATAAAACTATAGGCTCATTTTTATTTACCGGTCCTACAGGTGTAGGAAAAACTGAAATTTCTAAGCAATTAGCAAATGTTCTAGGTGTTGAATTAATTAGATTTGATATGTCTGAATATATGGAACGACATACCGTATCAAGACTTATTGGTGCACCTCCTGGTTATGTTGGATTTGACCAGGGAGGGCTTTTAACTGAAGCAGTTGTTAAGCAACCTTATTCAGTTGTTTTGCTTGATGAAATAGAGAAAGCTCATCCTGATATTTTTAATATTCTATTACAAGTAATGGATGCTGGTGTTCTTACTGATAATAACGGTAGAAAAGCTGATTTCAGAAACGTAATACTTATTATGACTACCAATGTTGGAGCTGAGATGCTCTCAAAAAGAAATATTGGGTTTAGTGATCAATCTAATGAATCTGATGCTATGAATAGTCTTAATAGGTTATTCTCACCTGAGTTTAGAAATAGACTAGATGAGATTATCCAATTTGATTATTTAAATAAAGAAATAATATTATCTGTTGTTGATAAATTCCTTATAAGACTTCAAGCTCAATTAGATAAAAGAAATGTTGAATTAGAAATATCAAAAGCTGTTATTAATTGGATAGCAGAAAATGGCTATGATAAAGATATGGGGGCAAGGCCTATGGAAAGGTTTATTGCATCTAATATTAAAAAGCCACTAGTAGATAAACTTCTTTTTGGCGACTTAAAGGCTGGAGGTTTGATAAAAATAGATATGGTAAACGGGTCTTTAAAATTTATTGAGAAAAAGTCAAAGGTAAAAGCTTAACTACCTGCCTCTAAACGTAATTCTACCTTTTGTTAAATCATATGGCGTCATTTCAACTTTAACTTTGTCACCAGTTAATATACGAATATAGTGTTTACGCATTTTTCCTGAAATATGCGCAGTTATAATATGATCATTTTCAAGTTTTACTTTAAATGTTGTATTAGGGAGAGTTTCAATTACTTCGCCCTCAAATTCTAAATTATCTTCTTTAGCCATGTGTTGTATTCTACATGATTTAGATGTTTTTTTGATACAATTTAATTATGAAAAATAAACTCTACTTAACTTTATGCTTAATCTTTATTTCTGGTTGTGGTGGAGGTGGTGGCGCAGCAGCTTTTGCCCTATTAATCGGTGAGCTTGGGAACCTTTCAACAAATGAAGATACTACATTAAACGGGAATCTATCAGCATCAACAAATTATAACTCTGAAATTAGTTACACAATTTCATCATCGCCATCAAACGGACAGGCTTTAGTATCAACTAATGGATCATTTGAATATGTACCTAATCAAGATTATTTTGGCTCAGATTCATTTGTCATAAGAGTAACTGCAACACGAAAAGATTCAAATAATAATACTGTTGGAACACCTATTAATAAGACGCAGTCAATAAATATTACTATTAATCCTGTTAATGATGCGCCTGTATTAACCTTACTTGATGAATTTACAGATTTTAATAATACCAATATTATTTTTGATGATTTGATGAATGTAAACATAAGTGTTTCAGATGTTGATAATTCAATTAATGAATTAGATTTTTATGGAAAATTTGATACTGAAACTGTTAATGGTACACATGGTAGTGGTGTGAATTCTGATTATGTAACTATTGATTTTAGCAATCTAAATAATGCAGGGCTTCAAACCATGAGTATGTGTGTTTCAGATGGTGCAATTGAAACTTGTGCCGGAAGTATAGAGTCTTATTTTGTATCCAATAAACAAATTCAAACAGTTGATTACAATTGCGATGATAGCGGAGAGAACTGCTCTCAATCTAATCAACATTTATATTATTTAGTTGGCAGTCCTGATTCATCAGCTAGAACAAATTATATATTTATTGGAGACCAGTTAACTGGAGCCGAAGACAGAGATGAATTTAGATTAAGATTAGCTGAATCAGTCAATTTATTAGTTGAAACGGATGCAGTAGATGTTGTTAATGGTTACTTTAATATCATAGTTTTAGAAGAAGTTGATTTAAGTGGTGTTTCAATCTTTGATATTGCTATTGGTTGTTACTCTGACTGGGATCCTAATATTTATTGTATTGGTGAAGTTGATAGGGGGCTTATCACAGAAATTATGCCCACATGGACCGTTGCATCATTTTTAACAACAATATCTGGCAGAGGCGTTGCTCAAGGTTCAGTAAATATTCAAGGTTTATCTAGCAGAACAAGAGAAGTTGTAATGCATGAACTTGGTCACTCTCATGGTTTTATGGGTGATGAATATGATTCAGGTGGAGAAAGAACTTTTCCAGATTATTATGCTGATTTCCCAATGAATACAACAACTGTTCAGGATCCTCAACTAGTTAAATGGAGTCATCATATTGATGATATGAGCTATGTCCCTGGTGTAGATTATGACGTTTGTTATAACTATTCTGATGGTTCTATTTATTATAGAGACGAATTAACTTATGAAGAATGTGAATGTTATTATAATCAATATCCTGATTCTGAAGATTATCCCGGTACTAATGAGGATGATAGTTGTAAAACTAAAATAGGTCTTTTAGAAGGCACATATTATGGTGAGATTGAAACATATAGACCTCGTTGGATAAGTGTAATGTGGTGCTGTTTCCTTGAATATGGCAAGGTAAATGTTGAAGGTTTTGCAGTTGGATCTATTATGAATCAAGGCTTCTCAAATTATAAAATCAATTCAGAAAATGGACCCAATGTTCTTACTAACCCATCAGGATTAGGAGATGTTATAACTTTTGAAATTGATGCTGTCTATGATCAAACTAAGTTAGTATTAAAATGGTTGGTTGATGGAGTAGAGCAATCTTCACTAGAAAATAATACAACTGTATCCTTTGAGAGGCCAACCGATAATAGATCAGTATCCTATTCTTGGGTTGTTGAGGACCTTACAGGGTCCTTAATCGCACCCAATGATCCAAATGATCCCTTAGATTTTTATGAATCGTATTGGGAAAGAAATTATTATTACCAAAGTGATCCAAATCTAACTCCAATTGCTTCTCTTAATCCATATGTTGGTTCTTGGGAATGGTATTCAAGTTCAGGTAGTTATAATTATGATGATACAGTTGATATATCAGATCAAGATCAGTACCTATACGGTGAATTGTGTTGTTCAATGGGAGCTTCTTATAAGATTAACTGGTTTAATTATCAATCTTCATCAACTAGTTATTCAGAAAATCCATCTAAAAATCAATCTATTGTTAATAAAACGCCAAGTGAAGAAAGAATTGAAAAAATATTTAATTTAACCCTAAGCCCAAGCAGCATTTCAAATGCAACTATAGAAAATGATTACCCA
>QOPI01000013.1:0-23055 GCA_003331645.1 SAR86 cluster bacterium
AACAATCCATTCAGATGGCGCACTTGAAGGTCTTGATTTCATATGCTGAACTGGAATTTCTTTATTATTTATATTTTCAATATAGAAAACTAAATCTGATTCAGATTTATAAAAAGTTTGAGGAATTGGATTGCCGTTGATATATAGCTTTTTATTAATATAGCTAATTTTATCTCCCGGTTTTCCAATTAACCTTTTAACAAAAGGTACAGGTTTATGTGGAGGAATGAATACCACAACATCGCCATATTCAGGACTTTTATCAAAAGCAAAAGCTTTGCCTGTTCTTTCAAGCTTTAAACCATAAGAATGTTTATTGACTAATATAAAATCTCCAACTTTTAGTCCAGGAATCATAGAGCCTGAAGGAATCTGATATGGCTCATAGACAAATGTTCTTAAAATGAATATTAAGAAAATGGGAATAAACCAACTTCTACCTGAAATTCTTAAGAAAGTATTTTTAATAAATTTACCAGTTAACCATATTAGTAAACTAACAATTGTTCCTATTAATAAGATAATGCTTAGATCGCCTGCATTAATAAAAATTCTATAAAGTATTACTAGGCCCAAAGCGAAACCTATTTTTGATATCAGTCCTTGATTTGGGGTTTGCATTTCATCTTTGATCTGAGAATCTATTTTTACTGCTTCAAAAATCCAAACTAGTAAACATATAGCTACACCCATTAAAGCAAGTAAAAAAATAGGATCTGAAAACATATTATTCTCCTGAACTAAAATAATTTAAAAATGCTTCTTGAGGAATAGACACTCTGCCAAGTTGCTTCATCTTCTTTTTACCTTTTTTCTGTTTCTCTAAAAGTTTTTTCTTTCTAGTAATATCTCCTCCATAACACTTAGCAGTCACATTTTTTCTTAAGGCTTTAACAGTTTCTCTAGATATAATTTTTGAACCTAATGCTACCTGAATAGGCACATCAAACATTTGTCTTGGTATTAATTTTTGTAAATTTTTAGCAATTTCTCGAGCTTTCATCATCGAGAATGATTTATGAACTATCATTGATAAGGCATCAACTTTTTGGTCATTTATTAAAATATCTATTTTTGTTAAATCAGAAGCTTTGAAACCAATTGAGCTATATTCAATGGAAGCGAATCCTTTTGTTGATGATTTTATTTGATCAAAAAAATCAACAATTACTCCTGAAAGCGGCATCTCAAATATTATTGATACCTGAGTTCCAAAATAATTCATTTCTTTTTGAATGCCTCTTTTTGCGGTACATAATGTAATAACGCTTCCCACATAATCATTTGGTGTTAATACATTTACAAGCACCATAGGCTCTCTAATTTCATCTATATCATTAGGAGCTGGCATTTGAGATGGATTATCACATTTAAAAACACTGCCATCCGTTTTTAAGATCTCATATTCTACTGAAGGTGCTGTTGATATTAGATCCAAATCATATTCTCTTTCGAGCCTTTCACTAATAACTTCCATGTGCAAAGTTCCTAAAAAACCACACCTAAATCCAAAACCTAATGCATCTGAAACTTCAGGTTCGTATACCAAAGATGAATCATTTAAAATTAATTTTGATAAAGCATCTCTAAATTTTTCATACTCCTCCGAGCTAACAGTAAAAAGTGATGCAAAAACTTTAGGATTTACTTTTTGAAATCCTGGAAGAGCTTTAGTGCTTTCATCATTATGAGCAAGAACGGTATCGCCAACAGGAGCGCCTTTAATATCTTTAATTCCAGCCACTAGATAACCAACCTCTCCTGCAGATAACATATCTGTTCTATTTTTTTTTGGAGAAAATATACCTATTTCATCTGCTATATAATTTTGACCTGTTGAAAATATTTTAAATTTTTGACCAGTTTTCAAAGTTCCATTCATTATTCGTATAAGGGATACAACTCCTAAGTATGAATCAAACCAAGAATCAATAATTAATGCCTGAAGGGGATCTTCCTTGCTGCCAGCTGGAGCAGGAATGTCCTTAATAAGCATATTCAACAACTCCTCAGTTCCTTCTCCTGTTTTTGCACTTACTAGTGGAGCATTCATAGAATTAATTCCAATCATATCTTCAATTTCTTTTTTAACTCTATCTGGATCAGCTTGAGGTAAATCAATTTTATTAATAACTGGAACAACTTCTAAACCTTGATCAACAGCCGTATAACAATTTGCTAAAGTTTGCGCTTCAACTCCCTGAGATCCATCAACTACAAGTAAAGCTCCTTCGCAAGCAGATAAAGATCTTGAAACCTCATAAGAAAAATCAACATGGCCAGGAGTATCAATAAAATTTAATTGATATGACTCGCCATCCTTTTCATAATTAAGAGTTACAGCCTGTGCTTTTATGGTAATGCCCCTTTCTCTTTCAATATCCATTGAGTCCAGTATTTGTTCAGACATCTCTCTGGCTGAAAGACCTCCACAATACTCAATTAATCTATCAGACAAAGTAGATTTACCATGATCAATATGGGCAATTACGGAAAAATTTCTAATATTCTTCATACTTGTATTATTTTACAAGGAAAGCTAAAGAGTTATTAGCTTTCCTAGTGTCTATTTATAAATTTTTTAATTTAATCTAATAGGAACAATGAAACGAGAACCGTTTCTTTTACCAAAAACGGCAACATTTGAGCCAGATTCAAGCTTATCAATAGTTGAAGAGAAAGACTCAACAGTGTCTATTTTATATTTGTACTTCTTGTGCTGAATATGGGAAATGATATCACCTCTTTGAATTTTACCTAGAGCAGGCGAACCGGAAAGAACTCTGGTAACAACTACCCCATCGGTTAAATTTGCCATTTGAGGATTATCACGGTCTATATCTTCTACCTGAAGGCCTAGCATATCAGGATTTCCATCATTTTTTGCTGGTATGAATGGTTTATTGCTAGTAGGTAACTCTCCAAGCTTAAAAGTTAAAGTGATTTCCTCGCCATCTCTAATAATAGTAGCTTCAGATTCTGTATCAGGTCTGATCTGTCCAACTACATGTGGTAAATCAGAGCTAAATTTTATTTCTTTACCATCAAAATCAATTATTACATCGCCAGGTAAAAGGCCTGCATTATCTCCGGACTCTCCCTCTTCAAGATCACTTATTAGCGCGCCATATGGCTTTTCCATTCCTAAGGCTTCAGCCAGATCATTATCTACCTCGCCAACTCTAACACCCAAATATCCTCTAGCAACAGAACCTGAGTCAATAATTTGTTCAGCAACATCAATAGCAACATTAATTGGTATTGCAAATGCTAATCCTTGATAGCCACCACTTCTAGAATAAATTTGTGAATTTATACCTATGACATTTCCTTTTAAATCAAATAATGGTCCGCCAGAATTACCAGGGTTAATAGCAACATCTGTTTGTAAAAAAGGAACATAGTTTCCAATATTATTATTTTGAATGCTTCTTCCTTTGGCACTAACTATCCCTGCAGTTACAGAGAAATCAAAACTAAAAGGAGATCCAATTGCTACAACCCAATCCCCAACTCTTAATGAATCACTATCACCGACTTTAACTTTTGGTAGTTTATCGCCATCTATTTTTAAAACAGCAAGATCGGAAAGAGCATCAACTCCAATAATTTCAGCTACATATTCTCTTCTATCTACTAAGGAGACAATAACTTCTGTAGCGCCATCTACAACGTGAAAGTTAGTAAGTATGTAATTATTGTCAAATATAAAACCAGAACCATAGGCTTCGGCTTTTCTTTTCTGCTGCGGACTCTCTTCATAACCTCTTGGTATACCAAAGAACCTTTCTAATTCAGGCGGCATATTTCTATATGAATTTTGAGAGCTGACTTCCTTCCTAGAAGTAATATTTACTACTGCTGATGCAGAATCTTCAACAAGATTAGCTATATTTTGCGGTAAGCCAGAAGCTTGGGCATTTATACATATAGCAAAAAAAGAAATAAATATAATGTTAAAAAAACTTTTCATTGAGATTCCTATTTAAAATTTATAGAACTAATAATTCTATTTGCTTCCTCTAAAGAGAGATTACCATACAACGTTATAACCTTTCCGTCTGGTAATGGATATAAATAAACCATATTCTTACCTGATCTCCAATATCTTACATTTTTAAGGCCTAAATCTTTTTTTGCAATATGCATATAAAAATTTTCTGAGCCATTAGTATAGTGACCTGGTCTATTTGATGTATTTCTAAAACCAACATTCATTAGATTAGGGTTAAATTGATTACTTCTGATTTCGTTGCTTTGATTTAAAACATTCAACATATGTTCTAATAAACCCTCTTCTATTCTTATAATGTTGTCCTTGGCCTCATCACTATTAATAGCAGCTTGAATCTGTAATTGCGCTTCACTATTAAAACCAAGCCTATTATTATCCGAAGGGTTTATTAGGAAAACTGTGAGCATAATTGCTGCAGCTGCAGACATTCCATTTGATAGCCAAGGTCGATATTGAAGAAAATGTGGAAATTTAACAAAAGTTACATTTGTTTTATTAACGTCTGTTTCAGAATTGCTAACTAGAGCTTTGCTGAGTAATGCATAATCATTTAACTTACTATCTATATCATTATCACTAATTTGCAATAAAAGATTGTCTATCTCAGCATCAGTAAGCTCACCATCATATAATGCTGAAAGTTTTTCATTAATATCATTCATTTGATAATTCCTCTTTAATAAAATCTAATATGGCCTCTCTAGCCCTAAAGATTCTTGATCTCACTGTGCCCACAGGGCAATCAATTATATTTGCTATCTCCTGGTAGCTCTTACCTTCATACTCCCTTAATATAAATGGAGTTTTAAGTATTTCGGGCAGGTTAGAAATAAACTCTTTTATTTTTTCTGATGTTTCTTTGCTTTCTATGCTTAATTCTGGTGAATCAAAGTGTGGGTAATCAAAATCTAAAATATCATCAGAAGTATTAAGCTTTTGTTTTTTAAAAGAGGCGCTGGTCACATGATTTTTTGCAATATTAATAGCAACCCTATAAAGCCAGGTAAAAAAAGCACTTTCTCCTCGAAATGAATCTATTTTGTTCCAAGTTCTAATAAAAACTTGTTGCGTCAGATCCTCAGCATCTTCTTTAGATTTAACATACCCATAAAGCGCACTATAAATCCGCGGTTGGTATTTAATCATTAACATTTTAAAAGCATCCTGGTCCCTTTCTTTTACCTTTTCAATTAAATAGGAATCATCGTTAATATTTTCTTTTTTCATCTTAAACGTTATTTCCTTATCAATATGACCGCTCAATTGCCTAAAAGTTCTCTAATTTAGTAAATTTTTTTAATTTTATGTTTATAAAATCTTCATGTTCGATATTTCCTAATGCATGCTTTTTAAATATAAAGTCATATAAAGTTTGATCGTCATAATCCAATACAGCATTAAAAATAGATATTTCAGATTCTGATAAATCGAGCATGCCTTTTTCAGAAAACTCTTTTAGTAATAAGTCTAGCTCACGCATGCCTCGTCTGCATTTCCATCTCAATCTATTTATTTGTGCATTCATTGGTTAAAATGTTATTTAATTATTTATTTTACAAGAAATTGACGCAATTGAATTTAATTAAAACTGGATCATTAAGTTTAAATACTTATAAAACCCTTAAATTTGAAGGGGCTATTGAAAATGTAGAGTCGCTTTTGCAAGGGCAAATCACATCAGATATTTCAGAATTAGCTAATAATAATGCTCAATTATCATGCCTATTAGACCATAAAGGTTTCATCCAAGCTGATTTTATATTGGTAAAATTAAATGATGAAATATATTGTGTCATTGAAGAGTCTTTGGTTAACAACTTCAATAATCAGTTAGAAGAGTTTCTTAAGTTTTACAGAGTAACGATTAACTCATGCAAGCTTGCTGTAAAAGGCATGATTAACAATATAAATGATGAAAAAAGTGAAGGTTTAACTTTCTTTAAAAATAAAGAATATAGGCTGTCAATTTTGTTATCAATATCTGAAAATTCATCAATAGAAAAGGAATTAAGTTTATTGCATTGGAAGGTTGCTAATAAGCTACTAGTTAATTATCTTTTTACGAGTGAAGATATTAATCAATATAGGCCAAATGAAATTAATTATGATAAGTCTAGAGTGTCTTTTTCTAAAGGTTGTTACAGAGGACAAGAGATAGTTGCAAGAGTTCATCATTTAGGTGTAAACAGAAGAGAGTTCGTTACTATAATTACTCCATCTGATCAATCTATTGATTCAAATTTTAAAATACATGGAGAAATTATAGAATTTCTTAATCATCAAATATTTAATACTCATCTTAAACGTGATGATCTAGAAAATAGCAATTTGCCAAGTTCACTAGAGATAATTAGGATGGAATATTCCAGTTAATTGCTTTTTTTCCTTGTGATTCTAAAAATTTGTTAGTTTTTGAGAATGGTTTAGAGTTAAAAAATCCTTTGTAAGCAGAAAGTGGAGATGGATGTGGACTTTTAATAATTAAATTATTTTTTTTAACGATCACATTTTCTTTATCTTGAGCTTTAGCGCCCCACAATATAAAAACTACTGCTCCATTATTCCCAATATTATTTAAAAAACAATCAGTGATTTCCTCCCATCCAATTCCCTGATGTGATCCAGGCCTAGACTCTTCTACAGTTAAAATAGTATTTAAAAGGAGCACTCCTTGCTTTGCCCATGATTCTAAATTTCCATTTTCTGATTCTATAATACCCAAATCACTTTCTAATTCTTTATAAATATTTTTAAGAGATGGGGGTAATGTAGTTCCTTCATTTACTGAAAATGCCAGTCCATTTGCTTGACCATAAGAATGATATGGATCTTGACCAACGATAACAACATTAATGTCTTTTGGTGCAGAAAAGCTTAAAGAACGAAAAATATCATCCATCTTTGGAAAAATATTTTTTTCTGATTTGCTAGAAGTTATTAAAAAATTATTAATAGCATTAAGGTTGTTTAATTTTGTATTTTTTTGCAACAAAAGTTTCCACTCATGTTTTATATTTTTTTCAATTTTATACTGCATAAATTAACAAATTCTTATCCACAGAATCTGTGGATAACTTTATGGATAACTTTCTATTCTACACCTTAAATCCTATAAAATAAGGCTTTTGAAGTGATTGTATAATTTTTATACAGTTCTAGTATATATTACCGCATTTCAGTAGTTTATAAAAATTAGTGCTAATACATATAGAATTGCACCCTAGATATAGAGAGCCGCTAATATCATTTTTTTTTCTTGTGGGCAAGTATTTTTTTAATTAAATGGCAATAAAATAAATTTCTAGAATACTTTTTTATAAATTCTGGTTATTTTAGTTAAATAAATTAATAATTAGCAACAGAGTCTGACGCTTATTACATGGTCAATTTCTCTAATGCCATCTATTAAATCTTCTGAGGGCATCTCTTCTAAATCAATAAGATTGATGCCAATAGAGTCTCTACTCTTGTGAGTCATGTCAGCAATATTAATGTTTTTATATCCAATTTCGTCAGTTATTTTACCAATCATTCCTGGCTCATTTTTATTAATTATCACCAATCTATATTCAGCTTTTCGTCCTAACTTAATTGCTGGAAAATTTACTGAATTGACAATTATGCCGTTGTTAAGAAAATTAGAAATTTGTTCCGCTGCCATTACAGCGCAATTCTCTTCGGCTTCATTTGTGCTTGCTCCTAGGTGTGGCAAAAGAATAACATCTTGAAAATCATTTGATCTTGAGACTAATTCAGGTGTTGGAAAATCTGTTACAAATTTTTCAATAATTTTAGAATTGAGAGCTTCTACAATATCTTCATTGTTAACGATACCACCCCTTGATAAATTGATTAATTTAGAACCCTTTTTAAAAAATTTTAATGATTCTTTATTAATTAGGTCTTTAGTATCTTTAACTAGAGGCACGTGAATAGAAATATAATCAGAATTACTTAAAAGCATTTTCATTGAATCAGCTTTCTCAACATCTTTTGGTAGTCGCCATGCTGCATCAATTGAAATATATGGATCATATCCAATTATCTTCATACCCATAACTTCTGCTGTTTGAGCTAGCAAAGATCCAATAGAACCTAAACCAATGATTCCTAATGTCTTACCTTTAAGCTCATTTCCTTTAAAGCTTTTCTTTTGGGCTTCCATTGACTTATTAAGCTCTTCAGAATCTTGTCCTGAGAGTGATTGTGAGTAGATATTTCCTTGAATAATTCCTCTTGAAGCAAGCAACATGCCGCAAACAACCAATTCCTTAACAGCATTTGCATTTGCCCCAGGCGTATTGAATACAACTATCCCTTTCTTTGTAGCTTCTTCAATAGGAATATTATTTGTGCCCGCTCCTGCTCTACCAATGCAATAAAGCGAATCAGCAAGGTCTTGATTTGATAAGACTTTACTTCTTAGCATTAAGGCATCTGGGTTGGCTTCATCTAAGATAAAGTTATTATCTAAAAAAATTCTTATCCCAGCTTCGGCAATATTATTAAAAATTTTATATTTATACATGTATTAGTAATAGAAAGAGTTTGTTATTATCAAAGAAGAAATTATGAAAATCATTCTATTACATACTTTTATAAGAAGAAACAGATAATTTAAAAATGAGCTTATTAATTAAAGATTTGGCCTATAAAAAGACTAACAATGAGCTTTTGCTTAATAATATTAATATTGAAATTAAGAAAAGTGATCTTTTGATAATTCAGGGCGACAGTGGATGCGGTAAGACTACTCTTTTAAATATATTAGCCGGTTTGTTAGAACCATCTGAAGGTTTAATTAAAAATGGTAATGCTATCTTTTTTTTAGATAAGCAAAATATTCCACCAGAATCAAGAAATATTGGATATGTTTTTCAGGATTTTGCTTTATTTCCTCATTTAAATGCCAAAGATAATGCTGTTTATGCATACGAAGAAAATAGAGACAACAAGTTGACAAAAGAATTTGTTTTTAATGAATTGCAGCTAAATGATCATATTAATAAATATCCACATCAATTGTCTGGTGGCCAACAACAAAGAGTTGCTATTGCTCGCGCAATACTCATGCATCCAAAATTATTATTGATGGATGAGCCTTTTTCAGCATTGGATAAAGAAAATATAAAAAATGTACAAAAACTAATAAATATCTCTGTAAAAACACTCAATATACCTGCTGTTATTGTTACTCATAGTCTTGAGCATCTAGAAGAGCTGGTTGATAAAAATATTCTAAAAATATAGTTTAGATAATATTATTAATTGCCTTTAAAGTATTTTCAGTTCTATTAAACAAATCTATATAACAATTCTTTTCTGGAAGGAGTCTATATAAACTTTGAGCTTTGGTGGCTTTAATATCATCGTTACTATTCATAACTGAAATTTTACAATTTGAATCCTGTTGAGTAAGTTTTAAATAAAATAAAGAGTCTATTATTTTATCGGCATAAAAAAGGGAAACGCCTAAAAAGTAAAAAGCGTTAAGCATTGGCTCTTCATAACCAACTTTTCTAATATCAATTAGAAATGGCTCTAATTTAATAATCTCATCATATAATTCACTCTCAAATAAAAAAATAGTTAAAGCCGAAGCACTTAAAGCCTTGACATAAAAACTTTCCTCATTTGGATCTTTAATAAGATTATTAAGCAAATTAATTGCTTCTTTTTTTTCATTTGCATAATAGAGGCTCATTGCAAAAGGAATAGTATAGCCTGAATGAATTTCAAGCTTATTTTCCGAACAATTCTTTGCTTGATCAAATTTATCTTGATATATAAGCTCCATACATGAAAATACTCCATTAGGAACTTTTCTTGCTCCTTCTGGTAAATTAAAAGTAAATCTGTGTTTATGATTATTCTCAGTATCACTTGAATAAGTGGATGAAGGATCTTTAGTGTATCGAAGTCCTTTAGCTTCTTTTAAGGAATTTTCATCAAAATAGTTTGAAGGCATTGATTTAATTATTCTATGATCTGAAGTAGATCCATCAGTATTTACTCTGAAACCGATCTCTACATAACCCTC
The DNA here is from genome assembly GCA_003331645.1 of SAR86 cluster bacterium. Classification (GTDB taxonomy): domain Bacteria; phylum Pseudomonadota; class Gammaproteobacteria; order Magnimaribacterales; family D2472; genus MED-G78. The sequence continues at coordinate 10,056 of QOPI01000013.1, forward strand.
AATCCCTTTTTTAATCATTGACGAAGGGTATCTAGGATATTCATCTCTGGCTCGCTTAAAAGATGAGGGATGATAATCTTTTGAAAAAAGCCTTTTGTCATTTAAAAGAACATAAACTTTTTTATTGTTAATATCACTATTTAAAAGAAATGAATTGATATTCGAATAATCATTAAAAGCAGCAAGAGTTATAGCAGGTAGAAATGATAAGAGAAAAATTAAATATTTCATATTAGTTGTCCTTGGAGTTAACTTTTATTTTCTTACTAAACCTGAGAATCACATCTAAATATTGTTTCCAAAAAGTGAAATCACTTAGGTAGTCCGTATGTTGGTTTGCATTGAATTTACTTTCTTTTTTCAGAGTATTAAAAAATTCAATGTTTTTAACAAGGCCGCAGCCAACTGCAGCAACTTTTGCTGCTCCAATTGCTGTTGCTTCTGTGTTTTTAGGAATTGATATGTTTGTATCTGTAATATTTGCTAATAACTGTGCAAAGGTTTTATTGTTTGCCATGCCTCCATCAATATACATTTCTTTTATATTAAGTCCATCATCTGAAATTGCATCTAGAACTTCTTTAGTTTGATAACATAATGAATTAAATGCTGCTGTTACGAAGTCTTTTTTCGATGAATCTCTTGTAATTCCATAGAAACTTGCCCTTATATCTGGATTCCATTGAGGAGCGCCAAGGCCTGTAAAAGCAGGAATAAACAAAAGATTATTAGCGTCGCCATCTTTATCTAAAAAACTTTCGCTATCTTTTGAGTCTTTAAAAAACTCCATTTCATCTCGCAACCACTGAATGATTGTTCCGGCTGAAAAAATACTTCCTTCCAAAGCATAATTTACCTCATCTTGAATCTTATAACCTATAGTTGAAAGAAGTCCTGATTTAGAATGTATGATCCTATCTTTTGTATTAACCATTAAAAAGCAACCTGTTCCGTATGTTGTTTTCATGCTGTTTTTGCTAAAACAGTTTTGACCAACTAATGCGCTCTGCTGGTCACCCAAAACTCCGTGAACTGGAATTTTTATATTTTCAATCTCAATATTTCCGAACTTATAGTCTGATGAAACAACATCTGGTAATAAATTTAAAGGTATATCGAATAAAGATAATAAATCTTTATCCCAAGTAAGATCATTAATATTGAAAAGCAAAGTACGTGAAGCATTTGTAATATCGGTAAGATGATTTTTTTCTTTAGTTAAATTCCATATTAAAAAACTGTCGATAGTTCCAAAAGCAAGTTCGCCAGCATTAGCTTTCGTTCTCGCTCCTTCAACATTATCTAAAATCCATTTAATCTTTGTAGCAGAAAAGTAAGGGTCTAATATTAAACCGGTCTTTTTAGAAACCATTTCAGCAAGTTTCTGGTCTTCTTTTAGATTATTGCATAATGCTGCGGTTCGCCTGTCCTGCCAAATAATTACAGGATATATTGCTTTCCCAGATAATTTATCCCAGATAACTGTCGATTCTCTCTGATTAGTAATGCCGCAACTTGCTATATTTGAAATATCCTTATGATGTTTTAAAACATCATTAAGAGTATTTTGTACAGATTTTAATATCTTATCAGCATCAGCTTCCACCCAACCGTCGTTTGGATACATTAAGTCATAATCTTCTTGAGATACCCTCAACATTTCAAGAGACTCATTAAAAATAATAGAACGTGAGCTCGTAGTACCTTGATCTATAGTAAGAATTTCTTTCATAAAAACCTCAAAAAACAAAAAATTATCCACATTTTATTAACAAGTCAATAACATGCTATATACACTATATAGAGTATAAATAAAAAAAATATACTATATATTGTGTTTTTTGCTTGCTTCTTTATCCACAGTGAGTAATATTAACTCTGGGGATAGAAGAAGCGTCTTCTCTAAAGCTTAAAACAAAAGCTCAAAAAAAACGAAATAAACGCAAAAGAGTTTAACGAATAAAGATAGTAAAAAATAGGCGTAAGGAAAAATAAAAATGTCATTGAATGAAACAACGCAAGAAACACCGAAAACACAAGCAGCACAACAGCAAGCTAATGAGCTAACAATTAATGCTCCAGGAAAAATTAGAGTCATTAAAAGAAATGGCAAAGTCGTAAGCTTTGAAGTTGATAAGATTAAAGTTGCTATTACCAAAGCCTTTTTAGCAATTGAATCAGGTAATGCTGCTGCGAGTGATAGGATTCATGAAAAAGTCAATAAAACTACGCAAGAAGTAATGGAGGTCTTTGAGAGAAGAATGCCATCAGGTGGGACATTACATATCGAAGAAATACAAGATCAAGTAGAGCTTCAATTAATGAGAAGTGAGGAATACAAAGCAGCAAGAACATACATCTTATATAGAGAGGAAAGAACTCAGGAAAGAAAAAAAGAAGCGCCAGTTATTGAAATAGAAAATAAACCCGAAATAAATATAACAAAAGCTGATGGAACTTTGGTGCCACTAGATATTGATAAGGTCGCAGCATTAATAAACGATGCATGCGAAGACCTTGAAGAGGTATCAATGAATGAGGTTTTAGATGAAGCTCTTAAAAACCTCTATGATGGGGTTTCAATATCTGATATGCGAACAAGTCTTGTTATGTCAGCAAGAACAAAGGTAGAAAAAGAGCCGAACTACTCATTTGTTACTGCACGAATCCTAATGGATCAAATTAGAAGTGAAGCTTTAGGTTTTCTTGGTGTTGCAGATGAAGCAACCTATCAGGAAATGGAAAAATATTACCCAAAAGCACTTAATGCATACATAGATAAAGGAATTGAGTTAGATATATTGAATCCAGAGTTAAAAACATATGATCTTAAGGCTTTAGGTAAGGCTATAGACTATACACGAGATAATCAATTTACATATTTAGGGCTTCAAACATTATATGACAGGTATTTTATACATAGTGATGATGTGAGATACGAGTTGCCTCAAGTATTTTTTATGAGAGTTGCAATGGGACTTGCAATAGAAGAGGACAACAGAGAAGAAAGAGCTATTGAATTTTACAATTTATTATCAAGCTTTGATTATATGAGCTCGACCCCTACTCTATTTAACTCAGGAACAAAAAGACCACAACTATCATCATGTTACTTAACTACAATACCTGATGACTTAGATGGTATCTTTGGAGCAATGAAAGATAATGCACTATTATCAAAATGGGCAGGCGGCTTAGGTAATGATTGGACTTCTGTAAGAGCTATGAACTCATACATCAAAGGTACAAATGGGAAAAGTCAAGGAGTGGTACCTTTCTTGAAAGTAGCAAATGATACTGCTGTTGCAGTTAACCAGGGCGGGAAAAGAAAGGGTGCTATGTGCGCTTATCTAGAAACTTGGCATTTGGATATAGAAGAGTTTTTAGAGTTGAGAAAAAATACTGGTGATGAAAGAAGAAGAACTCATGATATGAATACAGCTAACTGGGTTCCTGATTTATTTATGAAAAGAGTTGAACAAGATAAAAACTGGACACTGTTCTCACCCGGTGAAACCCCAGACCTTCATGACTTAATTGGAAAGGATTTTGAAGAGAAGTATGAAGAATATGAAAAAAGAGCTGAGGCCGGAGAAATGGATCAGGCTAAATCTATTCCTGCAAAAGAATTATGGAGAAAGATGCTAACAATGCTTTTTGAAACTGGGCATCCTTGGATTACATTTAAAGATTCATGCAACCTTAGATCACCGCAACAACATACAGGCGTAATTCACTCATCAAATTTATGTACGGAAATTACTTTAAACACAAGTGCAGATGAGATTGCAGTATGTAATTTAGGCTCTGTTAATCTTGCTAGACACATGAAAGATGGAGCTCTTGATGAAGAAAAAGTAAAGCAAACTGTCTCTACTGCAATAAGAATGCTTGATAATGTTATCAATATTAATTATTACTCTGTTGATACTGCAAAAAATTCTAATCTAAAGCATAGGCCTATTGGGCTTGGTATGATGGGATTCCAAGATGCTTTATATATTCAAGAGATTGCATATTGTAGCGATGAAGCAGTAGATTTTGCAGATAAAAGTATGGAATTAATTAGTTATTATGCTATTCATGCTTCTACAGAACTTGCAAAAGAAAGAGGAAGTTATGAAACATACGAAGGTTCTTTATGGAGTAAGGGAATACTTCCAAAAGATTCAATCGAAATACTTGCAGAAAATAGAGGCAACGAATACTTGAATGTCGACAGATCAGAAACTCTTGATTGGGATAGCTTAAGGAAGAAAGTTATTGCAGATGGGATGAGAAATTCAAATGTTATGGCTATTGCACCAACAGCAACTATTTCAAATATAACAGGTGTAACTCAGTCTATCGAGCCTACGTATCAAAATTTGTATGTTAAATCTAATTTATCAGGTGAATTTACTATTGTTAATCCTCACTTAGTGCATAAATTAAAGGAATTAGGTCTATGGGATGAAGTGATGATTAATGATCTTAAATACTATGAAGGAAGTTTATCTCAAATATCAAGGATTCCTGATGATATCAAAAAACTCTTTTCAACAGCTTTTGAGGTAGAACCAAGATATATTGTTGAATCAGCAAGTAGGCGACAAAAGTGGATAGATCAAGGCCAATCCCTAAACCTCTATATTGGTAATGCTGATGGTAAGAAGCTAGATATCACTTACAGGATGGCTTGGTATTCTGGTTTAAAAACAACCTATTACCTAAGATCTATAGCTGCAACATCAACAGAAAAATCAACGGTGCAGCAAGGGAAACTCAATGCAGTTAGTGCAGAAGCCTCTTCAGCACCTCAACAAGAACTAGGAGCGCCTGCTCCCGTGCCTGATGCATGCTCTCTGGATGATCCAGATTGCGAGGCATGTCAATAATTATTAATAAAAGGAATAAAGAAAAATGTTAAATTGGGATGAATATAATAAAGAGGAACAAGTAGCTCCTCCAAGCGCAACAACAGATATACCACCAGCACCTACTGAGCAAAAAGCAGCAGCTGAACCACAAGTGACTGAAGCTCAAAAAGCAGAAGAGTATACAGCTAAAACTATTGAAGAAGGCTCAAGAGCTGAGAAAGCAAGAGAGGCAGTAAAAAACCTTGATGAGAGTGCTGGAATAGAAGAGTTAGATGAAATGATGAGTGGGAGAGTTCAAGTAGATCAAAAAATGATGATTAATTGTAAAGCTGACTTGAATCAGCTTGTACCTTTTAAATATGACTGGGCATGGCAAAAATATCTTGATGGCAGTGCAAACCATTGGATGCCACAAGAAATAAATATGACTAATGATATTGTATTATGGAAATCAGAAGATGGATTAACAGAAGATGAAAGAACTATAGTTAAAAGAAATCTTGGTTTTTTCTCTACTGCGGATTCTCTTGTTGCTAATAACCTAGTTTTAGCTCTTTATAGATTAATAACTAATCCTGAATGCAGGCAATATATTCTAAGACAAAGTTTAGAAGAAGCTATCCATACACATGCATATCAATATTGTATTGAGTCTCTTGGAATGGATGAGGGAGAAATTTTTAATATGTATAGGGAAATTCCTTGCGTTGCAAGAAAAGCTTCATGGGGCTTAAAGTATACTCAAGAGATATCAGATCCTGATTTTCAGACTGGAACTGAAGAAACAGACAAACAACTCTTAAAAAACTTAATAGCATTTTATTGTGTTCTTGAAGGCATCTTTTTTTATTGTGGCTTTACTCAAATATTGTCCATGGGAAGAAGAAATAAAATGACAGGAACCTCAGAACAGTTCCAATACATATTAAGAGATGAATCAATGCATGTTAACTTCGGTATTGATGTGATTAATCAAATTAAAATTGAAAATCCTCATCTTTGGGATGATGAAATGAAGTCCGAAGCTGCACAGATGATTCTTGAGGGCACTGAGCTTGAAATTCAATATGCTAGAGATACTATGCCTAGAGGTGTTTTAGGTATGAATGCAGCAATGATGGAAGAATATTTAAAATTCATAGCAAATAGGCGTTTAACTCAAATTGGCTTAGAAGAAGAGTTTAAGGGTGTTACTAATCCTTTTCCTTGGATGTCAGAAATTATTGATTTGAGAAAAGAAAAGAATTTCTTTGAAACAAGAGTAACTGAATATCAGGTTGGTGGTGCTCTTAACTGGGAGTAATTATTGAAATTATATTCAGCTGCTTATGCAGTAAGTCCATGGAAAGTTCTAATACTTATAAAAGAAAAAGAGATTAAAGAAATAGATGTTATTGATCTTGATCTAGGGAAATTAGAACATAAAACCAGCGAATATAAAGCCTTAGTACCTAATGCAAAAGTTCCTGCATTACAGCTTGATGATGGAACAATGATTTTAGAGACAACTGCAATCTGTCGATATCTTGAAAGTTTATATCCAGAACCTAATTTATTTGGAGAGAGCCCACTAGAAATGGCGTCAATAGAGATGTGGAATGCCCGAATTGCAAATGAGTTAATGCTGCCTCTAGCTCATGGTTTTAGACATACTCATCCAGGAATGAAAGAGCTTGAAAATCAGAATGAAGAATTTGGATTAGCGCAAAGAGAGGTGGCAAAAAAATCATTAGCTTACTTTGAAGGATTAATATCCAATAGAGAGTTTATTGCTGGTGACAGATTTACTTATGCTGATATTCAGGCCGTAACAACTCTTAAATTCCTTGTTCGGTTAAATAGGCTCAATCTCGAAGAGTGGCAGAATCTTAGTCAATATGTTGCAGAAACATTGCGTCGTCCAAGTTTTTCACTATAAATACTATTTATTTATTAATTCAAAAAACTTTAAGGTTTGTTCTCCTCCATTTTGAAGAGCTCTTGCATCAGTCATATCAGATATCTGATCCCAATTTGCATGGATATTCTCAGGAGTCATATCAGCGCCCATCCCTAATGAAACACCCATAGTTTCATGAACAAATATTCTGGTAAAAACTCCGGCCCCAGCAGCCATAATAGCTCCATTTGGTGCATGCTCACTAGCTAAATATATTACAGCAGGTGTTACATATTCTGGTTGAAGGTTCTTACCAAAATCTTCAGGTATCAAACCTTCTGTCATTCTTGTGTATGCAACAGGAGTGATAGAGTTTGTATAAATATTCTTATTTTGACCTTCAATTTTAAGAGTATTCATTAGCCCAACCATAGCCATCTTTGCAGCACCATAATTGGTTTGACCGAAGTTTCCAAAAACACCGCTAGAAGAGCTGGTAAAAATAATACGTCCATATTCTTGTTCTCGCATAATTGGAAAAACTGTATGTGTACAATTTAAGCTTCCTTGAAAATGCACGTCCATAACTAAGTCAAAATCTTCAAGGGTTACCTTATGAAAACTCTTATCTCTCAAAATGCCTGCATTGTTAACAAGGATATCAACCCTTCCCCATTCACTCATAGTTTGAGCAACCATAGCTTTTACTGCATCTAAATCAGTAACACTTGCTCCATTAGAAATAGCTTCTCCTCCATCAGCTTTAATTTGCTCTACAACCTCTTCAGCGGCATTACTTGCGCCACTTCCATCAACACTCCCACCCAGGTCATTAACAACAACCTTTGCTCCTCTTCGTGCAAGCTCTAATGCATGCTGCTTACCAATGCCTCCACCTGCACCAGTAACAATTGCAACTTTTCCATCGAATCTTATACTCATATATTTCTCCAAGTATTTTTAGTATGAAGCTGAAAATAGTGAAGCCGGATCAAAATTTGAATCACTAACCAATTCCATTGAAAGTCTCATACCGTTTGATAAAGCCTTCTTATAATTATTAAAAATCTTAGGCATATTAACAGAATCAACTGCTATTAAATTACCCTCTTTGCCATAACAAACTATAAAAGCATTATCTTCTATTTTGCCTTGAATATAAACATCATCATATCCATTAGATAAGCCTGCCATTTGTAATTTTAAATCATATTGATCAGACCAAAACCATGGGAGCTCTCTATTTAAATCTTCATTGCCAATAATAGATGAAGCTACCACCTTAGCTTGCGCGTTAGCATTTGGAACACTTTCTAGTCTAATAGAATATCCAAGTAGATTATTAAATCCATTGGCACAATCTCCAGCAGCAAATACATGTGGCACATTGGTTCTGCAATACTCATCAATTAAAATACCATTTTTGCATTTTATCCCTGCATTCTGAGCTAGATCATCATTAGGAATAGCGCCAATACCAGCAATTAATATATTCGTATCAATTATAGTTCCATTATCTGTTGTAACTAAATAATTACCTTTTTTGTCTACTTTAATAGATTGAATGCTTTGGTTGCACAAAACATTTACACCTTTTGACTCATGCAAGTCTTGAAAGAAAGTTGACATAATTGGAGCTGTAACTCGTTTTAATAATCTATCCTCTAATTCAATTATTGATACTGTATGCCCCATTTCTTGCATAGAAGCAGCTAGCTCTAAGCCTATGTAACCTCCTCCTATTAATAAGGGTTTTGAATTATCTGTTAAGGCTGTCTGTATTCTTTTCACATCATCAATATTTCTTAAATAAAAAATATCTATTCCAGGAAACATATTATCTGCAAAAACTCTTGATGAGGTCCCGGTAGCAAAAACAAGATACGAGAATTCATAATCATCTCCTGAAGTTGTCCTTATAAAATTATTTTTTATATCAACTTCTGATATAAAAGTATTTAAGTGAATTTCAATATTGTTATCTTCATAAAATGTGGAGTTTTTTAACAAGATGTTCTCTTCGGTAAGGTCGCCTTTAAAAAATTTTTTAGACAATGGCGGTCTGTGATAAGGGTAATAATTTTCTTTAGAAAATATTTTTATTGATTCTGAAAATCCTGCCCGCCTTAAATTGATTGCTGTATTACAGCCCGCATGACCTGATCCTATTATTACTACTCCCTTCATAACACTAATGCGTCCAGTGCTTTATGAAGTCTTGGAATAGCTTTCTTTAAAAGATCTAAAGTTGTTCCAAAATTCAATCTCATCCAACCAGGCTTTCCAAAATCTTTGCCATCAGATAAACCAACTCCATAATTTTCAAAATGCTGTTGTAAATTTACGCCGCTAGAGTTAATAACTTTAAACCAAAGTAAATAAGTGCCTTTAGGGTTTACTACTTCTATATCATCTCTCATAGAAAATTCATGAAGTAAAAAGGATTTATTAATATTTAAATAGTCTATGAGTTCGCCTTTCCAATCATCTCCATCCTTAATGCATGCCAATGTTGCAATTATCCCAAACAAGCTTGGGGATGGGGTCTGCCCTCTTAAAGTTTTCTGAAATTGAGTTCTTAATTTTTTATCAGGAATAATTGCAAATGCACAATTTAAACCTGCAATATTAAAAGTTTTTGATAAAGAGTTTACAGTTATAACTCTTTCAGCCATCCCATCTATATTTGCTATATGGTTATGGCAATCATTTTGATCGAGAATAAAGTCTGAATGAATCTCGTCTGCTAATACAAACATATCTTTTTCAAGAACTATTTTGGCAATATCATTCAGCTCTTCTTGACTAAAAATAGTACCTCCAGGATTATGGGGGTTAATAAACATCAGCCATGAATTTTTATCTGAATCTGCTTTTAGTTTTTCAAGGTTGTAAACAAGTCTTCCTTCAACAATTTCTAAATCATGAAAAACTATTTTCTTACTGCTGTGTTTTGCAGCATTTAAGAACGGCGGGTATATCGGTTTAGGAACAATGACTGACTGGGTATCAGAAATAAAATCGTATATCTGATGAATAACGGTCTCTAAGCCAGGAATCCATACAATCCAATCTTCCTTAATAGGCCACGAAGATTTTTTATATAGACTTACAACTTCAGCATTTAGCTCTTCAGGTATTTCTGTATAACCATATATACCGTGATCTAACCTTTCTTTAAATGCCATTTGAACTATATCCGGAGATTTAAAGTCCATATCTGCAACCCAAAGAGGAATAATATCTTTATTTTTATATAGATCCCATTTAGTACTCCAAGTATTTTTCCTATCAATTGAAGTATCAAAATTTTTCTTCATAAAATATACTTTAGTTTTTTAATTCACTTTATATTAATGCAAAAAAATATAATTACATACCCTAATTTATCATTAAAAAACTATGATAAAAGTATTCCGAAACCAGCTGCTGATATCTGGCTTAATAATTTATTAACTGAACTTAATTGGGTCAAGGGAGAAATAAAATTATTTGGTAAAGTGATAAAAATTCCAAGATTGCAGAGTTGGTATGCTGATCCTGGCTGTAATTATAAATATTCAGGGAAATTCCTAGAGAGAAATACCTGGAATCCAACTCTAATAGAAATTAAAAATAGTATTGAAGCCATAACATCTGAAAAATATAATTCTGTTTTAGCTAATTATTACAGGGATGGCAACGACAGTATGGGGTGGCATTCAGATGATGAAAGTATGCTAAAAAAGGATTCTGCAATTGCATCTTTATCTCTTGGGGAAAATAGGCCTTTGCATTTTAAACATAAGAATCAAGCTATTTCTTTTAATATTGATCAAAGTCACGGATCTGTAATTGTAATGGACGGCGAAACTCAAAAATATTGGAAGCATTCAATAAAAAAGTCAAAAAAATCTATGCAGCCAAGGTTAAATCTTACATTTAGGACTATAATTACAGCATAACTAGTACTTAGCATAAGGACAAAAAATGAATTCAAGAGTTAAGGTTGTTGTAACTGGAGCAGCAGGTCAAATTGCATACTCGCTTATCCCAAGATTGTTAGATGGAGTTACATTTGGCAATAAAATTGTTGATTTAGTTTTGGTTGAAATACCTCAAGTAGTTAGTAAGCTTGAGGGTATTGTTATGGAGTTAGAAGATTCTTCATTTCCATATATGGGAAATGTTGAATACACAGATAATTTTGCTGATGCTGCTAAAGATGCTGACTGGTTTTTATTGGTTGGAAGTATTCCAAGAGGAATTGTTTATGAGGGTAAAAAAATAGAAGAAAGATCTGACTTACTTAAAATTAATGGTGGAATCTTTGTTTCTCAAGGTAAGGCTATAGGTGAATACGGAAAAGCTAGTGCTAAAATTCTTGTGGTGGGGAATCCAGCAAATACAAATGCCTTAATTGGTAAAAATTCTTCAGGGGTAACTTCTCAACTTTGGATGGCTATGACAATGCTTGATTCAAGCAGAGCTAAATCAGTAATAGCTAAAAAAGTTCAATGCTCAATTGCGGAAGTTAAAAAAATGATTATTTGGGGGAATCATAGTCCTACTATGTATCCTGATGTTGAAAATGCTTTAGTCGGAGATAAGTCTGTAGGATCAATTATTGATGATATGGATTGGGTAAAGAATAATTTCTTACCTACAGTGCAACAAAGGGGTAAAGCTGTAATTGATGCAAGAGGAGCTTCCTCTGCAACTTCTGCTGCTAAAGCAGCGCTGGATACAATAATTGCTTGTGAAAACGTTACTGAGCCTGGTGACTGTTTTAGTGCAGCAGTTGCAAGTGATGGAGCTTATGATGTTCCAGAAGGTTTAATATGTGGATATCCTTTAATGACTTTAGAGGATGGGTCTGTAGAAATAATTAGAGATATTACCTTGTCTAAATTTGCTAAAGAAAAATTTTTATTGTCTATAGCCGAGCTTGAGTCAGAAAGAGAAGCTGTAAAAAATCTTTTGTGAATAGCATTAAAGAAAAGTTAAAACAGGAATTTTTAGCAGATATTGTTTTAAGTGAGTGTCCAAAAACAATAAGTATTATTACCTCACAGAATGCTGCTAATTTAATAGATTTTTTAAGTAAAAAAAATATCGATCAAATTAATATTTACCCAGATATTAATAATGAATTAAGCCTTCAGTCTGATTTATATATTGTTCTAGAAGATGCTAATTTAAATGTGTCTGACATTGGGACTATTAAAAACCTTTTAAGTCAAAAGATCATTGTCTTTCAATCTAAGAATAAAAATAATATAAATACGAAAGACTTGATTAAACTAGGTCTGCAGAAAGAGTTTGAAAGCAAAAAAGATGGGTTACACTTTTATACCTATAATCTTAAAACCTATAACAATAAAAGAGATTGGAATAATCCTAAAGGGTGGGCTAATCCTGAAAACTTTAATAAATTCAGATGGTAAGAATTATGATTTCATCTGAGGGAATAATAAAACATCTCTAATAGAAGTTTGTTCAGTTAAAAGCATAACGAGTCTATCTATACCCAAACCAACTCCAACAGCAGGAGGCATACCATGCTCTAAAGCAGTAATATAATCTTGGTCGAAGTCCATAGCCTCCTTATCTCCAGAATCTTTAGCAGCAACCTGATCAGCAAATCTTTCAGCTTGATCATCCGGATCATTTAACTCACAAAAACCATTAGCAAATTCCTTACCACCAATAAATAGTTCAAATCTATCAGTAAAATCAGGATTCTCTGTATTTCTTCTTGATAATGGTGAAACCTCTACAGGATATTCTGTTACAAAAGTTGGGTTAATAAGATTCTCTTCAACAGTTTCTTCAAAAATCTCTAAAAGCATTCTCCCGACACCCCAACTCTTCTCTGTTTTTACTTCTAAAGACTTTAAATAAGTCTCCAAATTTTTCTTATTTTTTAAATCATCTGATTTTAATTGTTTATTTGCACCTAAAACTAAATCTGAAAGAGTTGCTTGGTTAAATTTGTTTAAATCTATTTTAATATCACCCCAATTGATAGTCATACCGCACTCTGCAGCTTTAGCAGCATTTAATATTATGTCTTTAGTTAAATCCATTTGACCTTGCATTGTTGCATATGCTTCATACCACTCAAACATAGTAAACTCAGGATTATGTTTTGTAGATAATCCCTCATTTCTAAAACTTCTATTGATTTCATAAACCTTATCAAAACCGCCAACAAGTAATCTTTTTAAATAAAGTTCAGGTGCAATTCTTAAATATAAATCTCTACCTAGCGCATTGTGCT
>QOPI01000014.1:0-23000 GCA_003331645.1 SAR86 cluster bacterium
TGAGTTGTGCCGGCTTCTTCCAGATGATTCAGAAATTCATATTTCTCTGGATGGCGACAAGCTAATAGTTGAAGCGGGCACTGGAAAATATAACCTCAAAACACTTCCTAGTGATGGTTTTCCTGTGTTTGAAGATGAATCAGATGGCCAAGCAATAAAGATAGATTCACAAAAATTAAAAAACCTAATTAACAAAACCTCATTTGCAATGGGCAACCAAGATTGGAGACATTATCTTAATGGCCTGTTTATAACAATAGAAGAATCAGATATCTTGGCCGTAGCCTCAGATGCTCATAGGCTTGCAATAGCATCATCAGATTTAGATGCCAAAGCAGACAATAATACAAGTGGAATAATACCAAGAAAATCAATTAATGAGATTGCGAAGTTAGTTGGCGAGGTTGAGGGTATTGTTGAAATTAATTTAAGTAATAATTCAATAAAAACAAGTACACCAACTGCATCTTTTGTCAGTAAGCTGATAGAGGGAAAATTCCCTGACTATGAGCAAGTCATACCTTCAGGAGATAGTTCTGTGCTAAAGGTTTCAACTAAGCAGTTTTCAGAAACTTTGAGCAGGGTAAGTGTTCTTTCAAGCGACAAGTATAGAGGGATTAGAATGGTAACCTCTGACAAGGGTGTCATGATCTCAGCCAACAACCCAGATCAGGAAGAGGGCGAAGAGTTTTTTAACACAGCTTATGAGGGAGAAAATCTAGACATAGCTTTTAATGTAAATTACTTTCAGGAAATACTATCAACAATAGACGATGATGAATGTGAGATTCATTTTTTTGGAGCTGATAAGAGTTGTTTAATAACTACTCCAAAAAATCAGCAACTTAAATATGTTGTAATGCCTTTACTTATATAGTGGCATTAAGCTCAATTACTCTTAACAATTTTAGATGTTTTAACCTTACCAAGGTTGATTTAGCTGATGGAGCAAATTTCTTTTATGGGAAAAATGGTTGTGGTAAAACAACTATACTAGAAGCCATCTATTTAGTTTGCAGTGGACGCTCGTTCAAAAGCAGCAATATTGAGTCTGCTATAACACTCAATCAAGACAGCTTTCACCTAAAAGGCTTCGACAAAGAATCAGGATTTATTATTGAAGCCTACAAGGAAAGAAAAAAATCTATTCAAATAAAACTTAATAACAAGAAGATAACAATAAGCGAAGCAGCAAAAGCCTTTCCAGCTACAATAATCGATAATAAAACATTTTCATTTACAGAGGCATCGCCAGGCTTTAGAAGAAAAATACTTGATAGAGCAATTTTCTTAAGTGATGCCACTTATTCAGCTGCATGGTTTTCATATTACAGAACCCTAAAACAAAGAAATAAAGTTCTAAAAGATAGAGCGCTGAATGAGCTAGACACATGGAGTAACAAGCTATCAATTTTAGGTACAACCCTCTCAGAAAAAAGAGAACATTTTTTTAATCAAACAAAAGATGCATATGACAACATAGTTCAAAGTTTAGGACTAACCTCAGAAAAGAAATTTATTAAAGATTTACATTTTGAGTATTTTAAAGGATGGGATGATAAGGTTAGCCTTGAAGAAATTCTTGAGCTTGAAAAAGATAACGATATTAGAAGAAGAGTTACAACTAAAGGCCCTCACAAGTCTGATATAAAAGTTATCATAAGTAACTCAGAAGCAAAAGAAATATTGTCAAGAGGTGAACAAAAGTTATTATCTATTATATGGCTTTGCGCCCAACATGAGACTTTAAGAAGTCTATATAAGATCAAGCCAACACTGCTTATCGATGATGTAAAATCAGAGCTTGATAATAATACTTTCAATATATTCATTTCTCTTCTGAAGCTTATTCAAAATCAAATCATTTTTTCAAACATTGAAGACCAAATTAATAGTAAAATAGAGGCTGAATTAATTACTATAAAAAAGTTCCACGTGGAACAATTAAGCTAGAAATAAAATGCCAAAAAAAGAAGATAAAGCAAAGTACGATTCATCAAATATTCAAGTTTTAAAGGGTTTAGAGGCTGTAAAGAAAAGGCCTGGAATGTATATAGGTGATACAGATGATGGGTCTGGATTACATCACATGGTATTTGAAGTTTTAGACAATTGTATTGATGAGGCTATGGCAGGCCATTGTAGTGATATTAATGTAATTATTAATAAAAACGGCTCGGTAACAGTTAAAGATGATGGAAGAGGTATCCCGGTAGATGTTCACAAAAAAGAAGGAATTTCAGCTGCTGAATTAATACTTACAACGCTTCATTCTGGCGGTAAGTTTGATGATAATTCATACAAGGTGTCCGGCGGTCTTCATGGTGTGGGAGTTTCAGTTGTAAACGCCCTATCAAAAGACCTAACTTTAAAAGTATGGAGAGACGGCGGGGAATTTATTCAAAAATATAAGGAAGGTAAAGCTGTAGCAAAACTAAAGAAGGTCAAAGCATCTAAACTAACTGGAACTGAGATAACCTTTATGCCTTCTGATAAAATTTTTACCTCAGTAAATTTTGAAACAGATAGAATACATAAAAGGATCCAAGAGTTATCTTTTTTAAATGCAGGCGTTTCGATTAACGTAACCGACGCAAGAACTGGTAAATCTAAAAAATTTAAGAACACCGGTGGCCTTTCTAGTTATGTCACACATTTACGTGGAAAAAAACAAACAGTTTCAGATGTATTTGAATGCTCATCGCAACATAATGATGTTGGTGTTGAGATAGCCTTACAGTGGACTGATTCATATTCAGAAAATGTTTTATGCTATACAAACAATATCCCACAAAAAGACGGAGGTACTCATTTAGCAGGATTTAGAGGCAGTTTAACAAGAGTGCTTAAAGCTTTTATCAAAAAAGAAAATAACAAAAAAATACCTTCAGATCTTCTTGGAGAAGATGTTAGAGAAGGCTTAATTGCTATCGTTTCAGTTAAAGTACCAGATCCAAAGTTTTCTTCTCAAACAAAAGAAAAATTAGTTTCTTCAGAGGTTGAAAGTGTTGTAAGCACAGTATTTAGCAAGTATTTTAATGAGTATCTTTTAGAAAACCCCAAAGATGCCCTTAACATATTCTCAAAAGTTGCAGAGGCAGCGCTTGCAAGAGAGGCTGCTAGAAAAGCTAGAGAGATGACTCGAAGAAAAGGAGTTTTAGAAATAGCGGGATTGCCAGGGAAGCTGGCAGATTGTCAAGAAAAAGATCCAGCGCTGTCTGAAATATATATTGTTGAGGGAGATTCAGCTGGAGGATCAGCAAAACAAGGCAGAAACAGGAAAAATCAAGCAATTTTACCACTAAAAGGAAAGATTATAAACGTAGAAAAAGCCAGAATAGATAAGGTTTTAGGGTCTCAAGAGGTAGGCACCCTTATTAAAGCTTTGGGTTGTGGTATTGGCGAGGAATTTGATATAGAAAAGCTTAGATACCATAGAATAATAATTATGACCGATGCCGATGTTGATGGCTCTCACATCCGTACTCTGCTTTTAACCCTTTTTTACAGACAATTTTATGATATTTTAGATAGAGGCCATGTATATATAGCCCTGCCACCCCTATATAAGATTACCAAAGGTAAACAATATGAGTATGTTTCTGATGAATCTGAAAAAGATGCTGCTATTAAAAGAATGTCAGAAGGCGGGACTAGAGGGCTTGAAGTTCAAAGATACAAAGGACTAGGAGAGATGAATCCAGATCAATTATGGACTACCACAATGGAGCCTGAAAATAGAAAAATGATGCAAGTTACTATCAACGATGCAACAGAGGCAGATCAACAGTTTGAAATTCTTATGGGAGATCAGGTAGAACCAAGAAGAGAATTTATAGATAAAAACGCCTTATCAGTATCTAATTTAGATATTTAATTCATTTTTTTATATTCATCATTCATCCACAATCTAACCTCTTCAGTTAATTTTTTTGGATCACTGCCACGAAATAGGGGGCCTATAGTTACTGCAATGTTTCCAGGATGCTTAATAAATTGTTTATTTTTCCAGTATTTTCCTGAATTATGACAAATTGGAAGTATTGGAATATTATTCTTAGCTGCCAAAAGGCCACAACTATTTCCAAATGGCGCAATTCCTCTATTAGGCTTTATTCTTGTTCCTTCTGGAAAAATTAATACTGAAAAATTAGCTTTTATTCTAGCATTTGCCTGATTTATAACTTTTTTAAGGCTTTGTAGTTTATTTTTTCTATTTATTGGAATTGGACTCATAAAAGCTAGAGCCCAGCCAAAAAATGGAATAAGTAATAATTCCTGCTTAATTATGCTAGAAATAGGATGAATTACTGTTTGAAGATATAAAGACTCCCACTGCCCTTGATGATTAGCTACAAGAATAACAGGGTGGTCTGGGATATTTTCTTCACCATGCACTTCCCAAGCTAGACCACAGATTATTTTTAAGAGATATAATACAGTTATAATCCATACAGATGCTATTTTTGATAATTTTTTTGCAGATATGAAGGGATAGGCAAGTATTATGATGCAGCTTATAAGGGGGAGGCTGCTATAAAAGAGTATATTGAAGAGCAGACTCCGTAAGAAACTCATATTCTAGATATTATAAATATCTTACTATCTCATTATTAGACATTTGTTCCTTTATTTAGCATTTTTTGTAAATTTTCTTTCACTTCTTCTATTGAAACCCTTTTTTGCTTCATTGTGTCCCTATCTCTTAAAGTAACAGTGCCATCTTCTAAAGAGTCAAAATCAACAGTTATGCAAAGCGGAGTTCCAACTTCGTCATGTCTTCTATAGCTTTTGCCTATATTGCCGGAATTTTCAATTAATATTCGGCCCAGTCTTAAATTCTGTAGCTCAGATTTTATTTTAGCAGCCAAACTAACCAAACCCTCATGATTTCTTTTTAAAGGTATTACAGCTGCTTTTATTGGAGAAAGATGCGGCTTAAGACTTAATACAACTCTCTCTTTACCACCTTCAAGAGACTCAATTTTATATGCTTCATTTAGTACTGCTAAAACACCCCTATCAACACCTGCTGATGGTTCAATTACAAATGGAACTTTCCATTTTTTTGTATCAAGATCTTGCATTGCTAGTTTGGCATTTGAGGCCTTATTTTCAATAACTTTAGCTTTTATATCTAGTTCTGCTTGATTTTTACTATGTGAACCAAGATCAAAGTCAGTTCTATTGGCTATACCTTCTAATTCTTCTAAACCATGAGGAAATTTATACATAATATCCACTGTTGCCTTAGAATAATGTGCTAATTCATCAGCCGGGACATGATATAGTTCTATTGCTTTCCTTTTTATACCTTGCCTCTCCCACCAATCTAATCTTAATTCCACCCATTTATTATGCCAATCTTCATCAGAGCCCGCTTCACAAAAAAACTCTAATTCCATTTGCTCAAACTCACGAACTCTAAAAATAAAATTTCTTGGAGTTATTTCATTCCTAAAAGCTTTACCAATTTGCGCTATGCCAAAAGGAAGTTTTCTCGCAGTTGAGTCAACAACATTTTTAAAGTTTGTGAATATGTTCTGCGCAGTTTCCGGTCTTAGATATGCAAAAGATTTATCATCTTCGATTGGGCCTACATTTGTTTTGAACATTAAGTTGAACTGCCTGGGTTCAGTTAAGTCCTCTGGTTTACAGTGCTCAGGCACTTGATCAACTCTAAATCTTAAATTGCAAGACTTACAGTCAACCATTGGGTCTGAAAAAGTATCTTCATGACCAGAGTGTTTTAGAACATTTGGTGCAGTTAAAATAGAAGCATCCAATCCTTCTACATCATCCCTGTCATAAACCATGGATGTCCACCAAGACTGTTTTAGATTATTTTTTAGCTCTACACCTAACGGACCATAGTCATATAGACCCTGCATGCCCCCATAGATTTCATTAGATTGAAAAATGAAGCCCCTTCTTTTACAAAGCGCCACAAGCTCTTCCATTGTTTTAGCAGCCAAATCTTTTCCTTATATTTATAAAACTGATCTAGATTATAGATCTCAGTATATTACTGTAAAATAACAATTGTATATTTAAAAACATTTTTTTTTAATTAAACATGAAATGCGATTAATACTATTTCTATTTTCTATCCTGCCATTAAAGCCAGCGAAGGCATTAATTAGACAAACTATAAGAATTTTTCCGCTAACAATTTTAGATTCTTATAAAACAACTCTAACAAATATAAATATTTGTTTTAAGCATCTATCTGTGGCTGAGAAAGAATTGCTTGCAAGAAATAGCATAATAGAAACAATTTGTAGCTTATATGAAACATTCTATGCTCTTTCTAGATCAACAAAGACTATCTCAAAGAATATTAAGCGAATTGATAATAAATATTTATTAGCAAGCAATATTAGAGCTAATAACGGACTCATAATTTCAGGTATTCACAATAGAAGTGTTGATGTGGCTCTTCAATGGGTGAATGGACAAACTCCAACTGTTGGGCTTTACAAGCCACCCAAAATTAAGTTGCTAGATGTTTATGTCAAAAAACATAGAGAACAAAATAACAACAAAGTTTTTACAACAAGCTTTAAAGGCGTAAAAGAATTATTTAAAGCTATCAAAAAAAATGAAATCGTTATTATGGCCTCTGATCAAGTACCAAAAGACGGAATGGGTGAATATGCTAAGTTTTTTAATAGAGAGGCATATACAACAACCTTAATTACATCTTTAGCAAACAAAACAACGAAACCTCTTATATACATAGGTCTATTAGGAACAAGAGATAATGAAATTAAAATAGTTTTCAAAGATGCCCCAAAGATAAAAACTGTTGAATCAATGAACTCTACTATGGCTGAAATAATAAAGATCAATCCTCAAGATTATTCTTGGGAATACAAAAGGTTTAAAAAACCACCCAAAGGGTTAGAAGATCCTTATAGGAATTAACGTCTCCAAAATAAAGGCATAAATAGAACCAAGACAGTAAAAATCTCTAGTCTTCCAAGAATCATGCCAAAAGCTAAAACCCCTTTACCAATCGAAGTCACAGAAGAGTAATTGCTAGAGACCTCTCCTAGCCCAGGCCCTAAATTATTAAGGCATGCACCAATAGCAGAAAAAGCCGAAGTAAAATCAAGCCCAGTAGCTAAAAGAGCAAAAAGCAGAAGCATAAAGCTAATTACATAAATAGAGAAGAAGCCCCAAACAGATTCTGCTACCGAGCTATCAACAACCTTTGTTCCAATTTTTACTGAAACAACAGCGCTAGGATGTATTATTTTAATAAGTTGCTTTTTCGCATGATTAAGCATAATAAGAATCCGCCAAGACTTTATACCACCACCAACTGAGCCAGAGCAGCCTCCTATAAAAGCACCAATTAAAAGCAAGAAGCCTATTACAGTTGGCCAAGCAGAATAATCTGTTGTTGTAAAACCAGTTGTTGATACTATTGAAACTACCTGAAATAGGATATTTCTTTGAGATTCAAAATTCCCTAAGTTAATAAAAAGAATTATAGAGCTTAGAAAAAATATTAATCCCATTACGCTAATAAAAAATTTGAATTCTGGATCATAAAAATATCTCAAAGCCCTTCCTTTAAATATTGCAGAATAATGAAGTGCAAAACTAGACGCAGAAACAACCATAAAAAAAATACAAACCATTTCAATACTTAGACTATTAAAGTGGCCAATGCTTTCATCATAAGTAGAAAAACCACCAATGGATACCGTGCTTAAGCTATGAGCTATCGCATCAAAGCTATTCATACCAGCTAGCCAATATAAAGTTGCACATAAAACAGTTAGACCAAAATATATTATCCATAAAGCTTTAGCGGTTTCAGTTATTCTGGGAGTAAGCTTTTGATCATTCATGGCTCCAGGAATATCGGTTTTATATAATTGCCCTCCACCTATGCCTAAAATTGGCATCACAGCTATAGCTAAGACTATTAACCCCATGCCACCCATCCATTGCAGAAGCTGTCTATAAATTAATAATGACTCATCTAATGATGAAATGTTTGTAATAACGGTTGCGCCAGTTGTGGTAATGCCAGACATTGCTTCAAAAAAAGAGTCTATTGGAGTCATGCCACTAAGAAAGAAAGGTATCGATCCTGCTGCCGCAAGAACCAACCAAAAAAGAGTAATTATTATAAAACCATCATTGGTATTTAATTCTTGCTTGTGACCTTTTGAAAAATACCAAAAAATTAAACCAAGAAAAGCAACAATAAGAAATGTAGTAATAAAAATATTAAGACTAGTGTCTTTGTATAACAAAGAAACTCCTATTGGGACCATAAATGAAAAACTAAATAGAACTAACAAGATGCCAAAAAGATTTAAAATAGCTTTTAGATTCATTAGCTTTTAGTAAATAACTTTTCTACCTCTTTAACCTTTTCTTTATTTGATAAGAAAATAATTAAATGATCTTCAATACAAAGCTCAATACTTGAAGAAGGCATCACCACAACTCCCTTCCTAACTATTGCTCCAATCGAAGCTTCTTCTGGCATAGGCAAACTTTTTATAGGTTTTCCAAAATAGTCACTTGTGTACTCATTTGCATGGACAATGCCTTCTATTGCTTCAGCGCCAGAGTGCATTTTTAAGATTACATCTTGAGCAACATCACTTTCTCTAAGATGTTGAAGAACAGATGAAACAGTTAATCTATGCGGAGCTATACAACTATCAACAAATCCTGGCAATATATTTACATAAGAAGGGTTGTTAAGGATAACCATTGTTTTGGTAGCCCCCAGTTTCTTAGCCAATAATGATGCCATGATATTGGCTTCGTCATCATTTGTTAATGAGCAGAATACGTCAACTTGTGAAATATTTTCACTCTTAAGGAGTTCTTGATCAGCGCCTTTTCCTCTTAATACAATTGTTTTTTCTAATGATCTTGATATTTCCTCACATCTTTCTTCATTAGGCTCAATTATTTTTACTTTGTATGAGTCCTCTAATTGTTTTGCTAAGTTAAAGCCAATTTTCCCACCGCCTATAATCATAATCCTTGAATAAGCTTCTTGCTCAAGTCGCATTTCATTAACAACAGCATCAACATTTTCACTTGCTGTAACAAAATAGACCTCGTCACCTTCTTTTACGATAGTATCTCCATTAGGAATAAAGGGTTTTCCTTTTCTATAGATCGTTGGAATATAGCTATCAACTCCTGGCATATCATCTTCAATAGTACGAAGGGCTTTATCAACCAACCTTCCTGTTTTTTTAACTTTTACTGAGACCAGCTTGACCTTTCCATCAGCAAACTCTTCAATTTGTTCAGCCCCTGGATGATCAATGAGTTCTTTTAAGTGAGAAGTTACTTCATTTTCAGGACTGATAGGAATATCTATAATACTTTCCCCAAATGAATCAAGACAATCAAGGTATGTGCTATCTTTAAACCTACAAATAGTTTTTTTAACTGAAAATTTATTTTTCGCTATTTGGCAAGCAGCTATATTTACTTCATCGTTATTTGTTACTGCGAGAAGAATAGTTTCTTCATCGGCACCTGCTTTTTTGAAAGTTGAAGGATGTGCTGCATGGCCAATAATAGCCGCAATATCTAATCTATCTTGGAGCTCATCAACTTTATTTTTATTAAGATCAACAATAGAAATATCATAGCCATCCTGAGACAAGTTTCTTGCTAAACTCTCTCCAACTTTGCCCGCACCCAAAATAATAACTTTCATAGCCTCTTAAATTAAACCTCTTTTAACACAATTAAAACCCCTATCGGAATTTTTACGATTTAAGAAAAAAATCAGAATAGGAATTATTTGCATCTTGAGCGCTAATAATTTTTTTATTAGGAAATTGTAAGTGAGTGATTACTATTGCTGTATCACTTGTTTTTACAACAATACCATTACTATCAAAATTAATAATTTCTCCACTGATTCCACTCTCAGCATCTTTTAATTCATGCATTTCATGAATTTTTATTACGGTATCTTTATATAAAAAATATGAGTCTGGCCAGCCTTTATATGCCCTAAATTTATTAATGATGTTATTTGAACTATCACCGAAATCTATCCTCCCATCAGACTTGTTAACCTTAATACAATAGGATGCATCTTTATGATTCTGTTTATTTAAGTTAAAACTATTTATATTTACACTATTTAAAACACCTGCAATATTGTTAGCAGCCAAAGTTGATAATCTGTTTTCGAGTGAGATCTTGTCATCAGTTTTTTTAATATCTAGAACTAATGTTTTAATAAGATCACCCTCATCCATCTTTTCATTCATTTTAATAAAACTAATCCCTGTTTCAGAGTCACCATTAATTAAAGAGGTTTGTATAGGAGACGCACCTCTATATTTTGGGAGTAAAGAATAATGAATATTAATACACATTTTATGTGCAACATTTAACATCCAACCTGGCAATATTTTTCCATATGCAGAAACGACAAGAAAATCTATATCTATTGCCTCAACTTTTTTTCTAAATGCACTATCATTTAAATCTAATGGTTTAAGTGTATTAAGGCCAAGATTTCGTGCCATTGTTGAGACTTCGCTTAAATCAACAGATTGACCCCTTTTTTTCCTTTTGTCAGGCTGTGAAATTACTAGCGGTATGTTAAAACCATCTTTATGAAGCTCTTCCAGTATTTTTGCAGATATCTGGGGACTTCCAACAAAGGCAATATTCATTTTTTACTAAAATCCTTTAAATTCTTCTAAATTCCGTTAAATTCTTATAAAAGTAGATAAAATAATAAAAAGTTACCTACTAGTCTTATTTTTAAGTCTTGATCGCTTAAGAGGACTCAGGTAATCAACCAATAATCTGCCTTCAAGATGATCTATTTCATGCTGAATGCATACAGCAAGCAGGCCTTCCGGGTTAGATTTATGTTTTTTGCCCTTTATGTCTAACCAATGAAGTTCTATTTTGTCTGGACGAGAGACCTCAACATTTGCTCCGGGTATTGATAAACAGCCTTCTTCACATGGAACTAGACTTTTGTCGTCTAATACTGTTACTTCTGGATTAACAAATATTAAAGGCATGTCTCTATCTTCACTAATATCTATTACAACTAGCCGAGTATGAACATCAATCTGAGTGGCTGCAAGACCTATACCATTTTCAGCATACATAGTTTCAAGCATATCTTTAGACAAATTATCTAGACTTTTGTCGAATTTTGTCACTTCCTTTGCTACAGTCCTCAGACGAGGATCAGGATATTTAAGTATTTTTAGAATAGACATATTGCTATATTATAATCTCTTAATTTATAATCTGCATTAATTAATAAAATAAGGAATATATGGCAGAAAATAATGTCGATGTAGCGGTTTTAATGGGTTCAGACTCAGATTTGCCTATTGTTAACGAAGTTTTTAAAATTTTTGATGATTTTGGCGTGAAATACTCAAAAAGCGTGTTATCTGCCCATAGAACGCCTCACCAAGTGATAGAGCTTATTAAAAACTCGGAATCTAATGGCTGTAAGCTCTTTATTGCAGCAGCCGGCATGGCAGCACACCTTGCTGGAGCAGTTGCAGCACATAGTTTAAAGCCTGTAATTGGTATACCAATCGAGTCTGGTGGTTTAGGAGGATTAGACTCTCTATTATCTACTGCTCAAATGCCTCCTGGAATCCCAGTGGCAACTGTTGCAGTAGGAAAAGCTGGAGCAAAAAACAGCGCAATATTAGCTATTCAAATGCTAGCCATATCAGATGAAGTGCTTGCAGAAAAAATGAGTGATTTTAGACAAAATATGACAAATGAAGTCTTGGAAAAAAACAAGAAGTTAAACTCTTAATCTGTGTTAGATCTTTCAACTCAGATAGATGCCTCTGAGTGGCTAAAAAAAGGAAATATTTTAATACATCCTAATGAAGGTGTATGGGGAATTGGTTGTGATGCACTAAATAAAAAATCGGTATCAAGGATATATCAGCTTAAAAAAAGACCCCTTGATAAGAGCTTTATAATTTTATGCAACAATATTAATACTTTGAACAAATTCTTAATGCCATTATCGAAAGAAGAGTTAAATTTTATTGATGAAATGGATCAGGAGCCCGTTACTTTTTTATACAAATATAACCCAGCATATATACCAAATCATTTAAAAAATAAATCCGGCAAGCTAGCTATAAGAGTAAGTACCCACTATCATATAAATGCATTATTAAAAACATTTAATAAGCCTATTACATCTACATCAGCCAATATATCAGGAAAAAAAATATCCTCAAATATTGATGAAATAATAAAAGAATTTGACTTTGAAGATGTTGCATTTTATAACAAACCATTAGGCCACTTAAATAAACCAACCCCCATAATAGACTTACATACAAAGGAAATTATACGACCATAATGATTAAGACTTTTGAAGATCAATTTTCTAAGATACAAACTCAAATTATTGAAAAATATTGCAACCTTGAGCCAAGTAAATCATGTGTTATTTCAGATGATAATTGGATACGTAAAAAGGGCGGCGGCGGAAGAACATTCATAATTGAAAAAGGGAAATTTTTTGATAAAGCAGCTATTAATTTTTCATCAATATCTGGCAAAAAATTGCCAAGACCTGCACTAGATAATATTGAGAAAGATAATGCAAATTCATATCAAGCAATGGGTGTTTCAGTAATAACTCATCCCAAAAATCCTTTTATACCCACAAGTCATATGAACGTAAGATTATTCTTATTACTAAATAAGAAGAAAGAGGTAATCAATTGGTGGGTAGGAGGCGGGTATGACCTTACGCCTTATTTTGCATATGAAAAAGACTGCATATTTTGGCACAAAGCCGCTAAAACAAATCTAGATACCTTTAACAAATCTTATTATAAAAAATTTGCGAAAAATTGTGATGAATACTTCTATTTACCACACAGAGACGAAAAAAGAGGCATAGGAGGCATATTTTTTGATAATTTTAATGATTTATCTATAGATAAATCTGTGAAAATGCTTGAGAGTGTTGCAAACACATACCTACAAAGCTATATAAAGATTATAAAACTTAGGCAAAATCGAAGTTTTTCCTTATCAAATAAGGCTTTTCAGGAATATAGAAGAGGAAGATATGCTGAGTTTAACCTCTTATATGATAGAGGCACCTCATTTGGGCTTCAATCTGGAGGAAGAATAGAGTCTATTCTTGCATCTTTGCCCCCAATGACCTCATGGATTTATAACAAAGACAATAAATTTAAAAAATATGAGGAAAATTTACTATTTATCCTTAAAAAGAGGTGGAGAGGTTAAAATCCTAGAGCAATGTCAAAAATATACAAATTAGGAGTTATTGGAGCCCCAATTGATCACTCATTATCCCCTTTTATCCATTCCAGGTTTGGCAGGCAGGAAAATATAAGTTTAGATTATAGAGCCTATAAAGTAAGTAATATTGAGCTTAAGAGCTTCATAGATGAATTTTTTTCATCCAAATCTGCTAAAGGCTTAAATATAACCTTGCCGCATAAAAAAAATGCAGTGGCTGCTGTTGATAAATTATCAGAAGAGGCATCATTTTTAGAAGCGATTAATACTATTAATCGAAAAGCTAATATACTTTATGGCCATTCAACAGATGGAGATGGATTAATTAAAGACTTAAATGAGAAAAATATTAATATTAAAGATAAAAGAATTCTGATTATTGGTGCAGGCGCAGCAATTGAAAGCGTACTTTACAAAATCATCAATGCAAAGCCAGCGACCATTTCAATTCTTAATCGAACAATAGAGAAAGCAGAAATACTTCAAGCAAAGTATATGCCTATGATAAATATTTCAACTAGAATTGAATCAAGCATCTACGATCTTGTTATTAATGGATCATCTGCTGGATTAACGGGTGAATTTAGCCCCCCAGATAAAAATCTTTTTAACAATGATACAATTTTTTATGATTTAAACTATTCGTTGAATGGAACAAGTTTCTGCAATTGGGCTGAAAATATTTCTGAAAATTCTTATGACGGAACTGGAATGCTAATTGCACAAGCTGCCTTATCGTTTTACGAGTGGTTTGGAGTAATGCCTGATACAAAAAAAATTGCTAATGAGATAAGTGATCTTTAATGTCAAAAAAATTTACTCAATTTATTGCAGGAGCTATATGTCCAAGCTGTTCAGAAAAAGACTCTATAGCAATTCACAAAGATAATGATGAGATCTATTGTGTAAAATGCTCTTATAAGGAGTATCGACCTGGGTCAAAAAAAGACCCTATTAAAAGCGTGAAATCAAGAGCAGTTAATGTGGTAGATATAACCAATTTTAATGGCATTAAAGAGTAGTAATTTCACTGCAAAAATTATAGAATACACGCAAAATTAGCTGTAAAAAAAACATTACTTTTAACGGCATCAAAAAAGTTCTATAAAGACTAGTTATAAGGGATATACATGACTAATGTTAGAAATCTAATTTGTACATTTAAAACACAATTTATAGTTATAGCATTTGCACTATCAAGCCAGTTATCGGCTGAATGGGATGCATTAAATATGACTAAAGGCGCTACTGAAATAAGCAGAGAAGTCTATGACCTTCATATGCTTATTTTTTGGATATGTGTAGCTATTGGAGTTTTAGTTTTTGGTGTCATGTTCTATTCCATGTATGCCTATACAAAAAAGAAAAACCCAGTTGCTGCTACATTTCATGAGAGCACCAAAGTAGAAATTGCTTGGACAATAATTCCTTTTCTAATTCTCATTGCGATGGCAGTCCCGGCGTCTAAAACTCTTCAGACAATGTATAACGACGAAGCTGGAGATATCAATATTCAAGTAGTGGGCTACCAATGGAAATGGCAATACAGATACTTAGAAGATGATGTCAATTTTTTTGCCAATTTAACAACTGATTTAGACGAAATTTATAATAAAGTTCCCAAAGGCGAAAACTACCTACAAGAGGTTGATGAAATGGTAGTAATACCAGTAGGAAAAAAAGTAAGATTTTTAATAACCGCCAATGATGTTATTCATTCATGGTGGGTTCCAGCATTTGCTATTAAGCAAGATGCAATACCAGGATTTATAAATACTGCATGGACGATTGTCGAAGAGCCAGGATTATATAGAGGAAAATGTACTGAGTTATGTGGCAAGAATCATGGCTTTATGCCCATAGTTGTTAAAGCAGTTGAACAAGATGAATATGACTCATGGATAGCAGAAAAACAAGCCGCAGCAATTGCAATGGCAGAATTAACAGAAAAAGACTGGACTGCTGAAGAATTAGTTGCTCGTGGAGAAGCTTTATACACAACAAATTGTGTTGCTTGCCATCAAGTAAATGGACAAGGAATAACTGGAATTTTTCCTGCTTTAGCTGGAAGTGGAATCGTAATGAATGATAAAGCAAGAAATATTGAAATTTTGATGGAGGGCGTGCAAGGAGCAGCTATGAATTCATTTAGTTATCTTTCAGAGGTTGAAATGGCTTCTGTGATAACCTACACAAGACAATCTTGGGGCAATGCGCAAAATGGCGATGGAGAAATAGTCGCACCTAAGGATATTGTTGAATATAAGAAAAATAAGATTTAATACATAAAGAGGGTATATATGAGTGCTGTAATTGAAAATCACCATAATGAACACGACCATCATGGCCCAGCTAAAGGGCTTAAGAGATGGTTCTATACAACTAATCATAAAGATATAGGAACTTTATATTTATGGTTTAGTTTTGCTATGTTCTTAATCGGTGGCGCTATGGCGATGATTATAAGAGCTGAGCTTTTTCAGCCAGGCATGCAAATAGTAGAACCTGAATTTTACAATCAAATGATTACTCTTCATGGATTAATAATGATTTTCGGTGGAGTAATGCCAGCTTTTGTTGGTCTTGCAAACTGGCTAGTCCCAATGATGATCGGCGCACCAGATATGGCATTACCAAGAATGAATAACTTAAGTTTTTGGATTCTTCCTTTTGCATTCTTTGTATTATTGTCATCTTTGTTTATGGAAGGTGGGGCACCTAATTTTGGTTGGACTTTCTATGCTCCTTTATCTACTACCTATGCACCTCCAAGCACTACATTTTTTATTTTCTCTGTTCATATTATGGGAGCATCATCAATAATGGGCTCCATCAACGTTATTGTTACCATTATGAATATGAGAGCTCCAGGAATGGGTCTTATGAAGATGCCTTTATTTGTATGGTCATGGCTAATTACTGCATACTTGTTAATAGCTGTAATGCCTGTTTTGGCAGGCGCAGTAACCATGATGTTAATGGATATCCACTTTGGCACCAGTTTTTTTAATGCGGCAGGTGGAGGAGATCCAGTTTTATTCCAACATATTTTCTGGTTTTTTGGACATCCAGAAGTGTATATTATGATTTTGCCTGCTTTTGGAATTGTTTCTCATATCATTGAAACTTTCTCAAGAAAGCAACTGTTTGGATATTCTTCTATGGTTTGGGCAATGTTGTCTATAGCAATATTATCATTTGTAGTTTGGGCTCATCATATGTTTACAGTAGGAATGCCTTTAGCGGCAGAGCTATTTTTCATGTGGTCAACTATGCTTATAGCTGTTCCAACTGGCGTTAAGGTTTTTAATTGGATCGCCACAATGTTCAAAGGCTCAATAACATTTGAAACCCCTATGTTATTTGCTTGCGCATTCGTTGTCCTTTTCACTCTTGGTGGGTTTTCAGGCTTAATGCTTGCTATTACTCCGGCTGACTTTCAATACCATGATACTTATTTTGTTGTTGCACACTTTCATTATGTTTTAGTTCCAGGAGCCATATTCTCAATTATGGCTGCGGTCTATTATTGGATACCTAAGTGGACCGGTAATATGTATGACGAAAGATTAGGCAGACTGCATTTTTGGTTATCGTTTATTGGTGTAAATGTTACATTTTTCCCACAACACTTTATTGGTTTAGCAGGAATGCCAAGAAGAGTTCCTGATTATGCATTACAATTTGCAGATTGGAATATGGTTTCTACCGCAGGAGCATTTCTCTTTGGATTTTCTCAGGTATTTTTCTTATTTATTGTTATTAAAACAGTAATGGGAGGCAAACAAGCAACCGATCAAGTTTGGGAAGGAGCGAGAGGCCTTGAATGGACCGTTGATTCACCAGCTCCTTATCACACATTTAGTATACCTCCGAAAGTAAGTTAAAAAATGGGAAGCAGAAAAAAGACAATTCTAAAACTTTCAGGTGCTGTTGCTGCAATGTACCTTTTTTCTTTTTTGCTTGTACCTTTGTATGATGTTTTTTGCGATATAACTGGGTTAAATGGAAAAGTCACACAAACAACAAATGCAGAATCTTCGATATCAATTGAGGGAAGAGAAATAGGACTTCAATTTATTTCCCATAACAACGCTGGGATGCCCTGGACATTTAAGCCTTCCAAAGAGGTAACAAAAATAAAAACTGGAACCATGTATGAAGCAACTTTTTATGCGAAAAATACTACTAACGAAATGATGGTAGGAAGAGCAGTAAATAGTGTTGCTCCAACAAATGCAAAGGATTATATAAAAAAAATAGAGTGCTTTTGCTTCGCTGAGGGCATCGAGCTTATGCCAGGTGAAGAAATATTACTGCCTATCAAGATGGTGGTTGATAATGAGCTTCCAAGTAATATTAAAAACATTGTGCTTTCTTATACTATTTTTGATAGTAACTTAGAAAAAAAGATAATTATGGATCATGATGGTGATCATGCGGGGTCATAAAATATGAGCGGCGGAAACTATTACGTACCTGATTCTAGCAGATACCCGATTTTTGCAGCAACATCATTGTTCTTTTTGGTCATGGGTGCTGGTGGAACGATAAATGGAACAGATAATGGAACAACAGTTTTATATCTAGGATTCATTTGCATGACTCTAACCATGTTCTTTTGGTTTAGAACGGTTGTTCAAGAGCATCTTGCTGGACTGGATAGCGCACAATTAAAAAAATCATATGTTTTTGGAATGGCTTGGTTTATTTTTTCTGAAGTAATGTTTTTTGCTGCATTTTTTGGAGCTCTATTTTATGTTCGCACTTTTGCAGTTCCATGGTTAGCAGGCGAAGGGGAAAAAGGTGCTCCCATAGAATTTGTTCAAGAGATGGGAGTAGATTTCTGGACAGGATTTGAAAACACCTGGCCAGTTATAGCAACTCCTGATAATGGATCAGAATATGTAATAGCCGATAAGACTATGGCATTTCCAGGCTGGTCGCATGTGCTCGCATGGCTACCATTATGGAATACAATTATTCTTTTAAGTTCAAGTGTTACAGTTCATTTTGCCCACTTAGGTTTAAAAAATGGCAGTAGAAAATCTTTTAACAGATGGCTAGGAGCAACTGTTGGATTGGCAGTTATCTTTTTAGCTTTACAAGCTGCAGAATACTATGAGGCCTATGCTCATTATGGCTTAACTCTAAATTCAGGCATATATGGATCAACATTTTTCATGTTAACTGGATTTCATGGTTTTCATGTTTTTCTAGGATGCTGTATGTTATCAGTAATGTTGGTTAGATCAGTGTTTTTTAATCATTTTGAAACTCATGATCACTTCGGATTTGAAGCTGCATCTTGGTATTGGCATTTTGTTGATGTCGTTTGGGTAATGTTATTTTTCTTTGTTTATATAATCTAATTTACCTGGTCCCAGGGCACACTATTTCCTAGTTGACCTGAATAAAGACCATAAGTAATTAGAATTATTAAAACAACACCGAGACTAACTCTCATACCTAAACCATAAACAGTTCTTTTGCTTTGGGTTTGCCCTTGATCTTTCAATAAAAAGAACAAGCTCCCACCTAAACTTAAGAGAATTAAAGCGATTACAATGAATATTGCTGTTTTTAATAACATATTACAGGTATTGTAAAACATAGTATTTTTTTTAGATATGATTAAACAAAAATCTTTTAATCCCGGAATAAAGGTAACAATTTTCTTTATATTTTTTTCTATATTATTTTTTTTCTTAGGACTATGGCAGATTGAGAGAGGGCAGAATAAACAAGAGGTTATAGATTTATTTGATTCTTCTATAAAAGCAAAGCCCTCAATATTTAACAAAGACTCTTATAAATGGCAAAGGGTATATACCAATGGCAGCTTTGATGAGTCTCAACAAATATTAATTGATAATGTTATTTATCGAGGCAGAGTAGGCTTTAAAGTTTTTACTCCTTTACGCATTCAAAACGATGCACGATTATTATTAGTTGATAGGGGTTGGATTGCAAAAGGATCTCTTAGAGAAGATATACCAGATATTTCTATTGGAAATAGTTTTAATGAACTAAGTGGATTGTTAGTGCAACCAGAGCTGGGATTTGTCTTATCTGATGACCTAATATCAGAGCTATGGCCTAAAATAAGCCAGACACAGTCTTTAGATTATCTTTCAAAAGCATATAATAATGAGCTATACCCATTTATTCTTGTTGCCGAACCAACTTATAAAGATTCATTAACCTATATGGAGGTAATACCTACTAATATGTTGCCAGTGAAACACTATGGATATGCATTACAGTGGTTTACCATGTTCCTTGTTTTATGCGGGATGTATATATATTTTGGACTAAAAAATAAAACTTATGAAAAATAAAATAGCACTTCTTTTTATATTATTGACACCAATATTTATCGTAGCACTTTCATCTATCTATTTCACAATGGGATATGCACCAGAAGGAACTAAGAATGAAGGTGTATTTTTCAATGAATATGTTGATGTATCAGATATGGCAATATATGACGGTAATACCAAAATAGAATTCCAAGACGGCAAGTGGGTTCTCGGTGTTTATATTACAGAGGCAAAAAAAGCAGAAAATTCTTTGTATCTTATGCGGCAATTAAATGTTGCTTTGAATAGAGACATTTTTAGAATTAAAAGAGCTGCCTTCTTTAGCGGTACATATGAAGATGATATTACACAAGAGGTAAAGAAGGAGTATCCAAGAATAGAAATATATAAAGATTCAAATAACGCACTCTTTGATGTCTTACAAACTAACTCTGCCTTAGATTTTCAGCTTAATAATCCAATCTTTGTAATAGATCCATATGGAAGGGTCGTTATGTATTTTGATCCGAATCTTGATCCTAAAAAGATTCTCAAAGACTTAAAGGTGTTAATTTAATGATAGCTATTAGAAATTTATCTTTGTTTGGTGTTTTATTTGGTTTTGTAGTTGTTGCTCTTGGAGCTTGGACTAGACTAGTTGATGCAGGGTTGGGCTGTCCAGATTGGCCAGGCTGTTATGGATTTGTAGTTTTTCCTACAAGCGAGGCTGAGGTGGCAATAGCTGAAGCTAGATTCCCACAATTTCCATATGATATAAATAAAGCTATTCCTGAGGTGGTCCACAGATATTTTGCAGCAACCCTAGGCTTGGTTGCAATAATGCTTTCTTACATTTCATTTAAGCAAAGAGAAGATATCAATATTAGATATTGGTGCCTAGGCTTGCTTGTTTTTATATGTTGTCAGGGTCTATTTGGGTATTTAACAGTAAGTTTAAAACTATTGCCGATCATAGTTACTGGACATCTTTTTGGAGGCTTTATCACAGTTTCTTTGTTCTTTTTTATTTTTGTAAGGGCTGGAAATTTTGATTTACTTGATAGATTTAACATTCAAAGTCTTAAATATATTGCTTTAACTTGCCTAGTCCTTTTACTAATACAAATATTTTTAGGCGCCTGGACTAGTACAAATTATGCTTCGTTAGCATGCCCAGATTTTCCTACATGCCAGGGCTCTTTTTCACCAGAAATGGACTTTAAGACAGGATTTAGTTTTGATCAAGAGGTTGGACCAAACTACCTATATGGCCTCTTAGATAATCCTTCAAGAGTAGCCATTCATTACTCCCATAGAGTTACTGCGCTTATTTTAACTTTTGCCTATCTTATTCTCATATCAAGGCTATGGTTTACAGCTGCTGCACCGCTAGCATCAACTGTTGGAGTAATCTTATTGACTCAAATATCTTTGGGAATCATGAATGTCGTATACGTGCTTCCGTTATATATTGCTATAGCTCATAATCTAGTAGCGGCAATGCTTTTAATCTCAACTTTAATGATTAATTATTTAGCCTGGAAAAAATGAGCCTAATTAAGAATTATTACGAACTCTGCAAACCAAATGTTGTTTTAATGATGTTGTTATGCGCTTTGGTTGGAATAATTCTTGCTAGTGATACATTGCTACCTCTTATTGAAATTCTTGTACCTTTAGTTGGAATAGGATTATGTTCAGGCTCAGCTGCAGCCATAAATCAAATTATAGATAGAGAAGCGGATGCTGAAATGTCAAGGACAGACAAAAGACCAATACCACAAGGAGAGATTTCTGTAACAAACGCTTCAATTTTTGCATTTGTTATAGGCTTGCTAGGCGTTTTAATTCTTGTATATTTTGTTAACAGTTTAACTGCAATTCTCACCATTTTTGCCTTAGGCGGCTATGCATTTATCTATACAATCTTTCTCAAGCGAGCCACCCCACAAAATATTGTAATTGGGGGTCTTGCGGGCGCAGCACCGCCACTTCTAGGCTGGGCCTCAGTAACTAATACCATTGAACCAAATGCTTTGATTTTAGTGCTTATAATATTTATTTGGACTCCGCCTCATTTTTGGGCACTTGCAATATATAGAAAAGATGATTACGCAAAACAATCAATCCCTATGTTGCCTGTAACGCATGGCGTTGCTTTTACAAAGCTACAGATAGTTCTGTATACAATTATTTTATTTTTGGTAAGCCTATTTCCTTATATTGTTCTTATGTCAGGAACCATATACCTGACATCAGCAATCATTCTAAGTTCGTTATTTCTTTTTTATTCTATAAGACTGTATCTGAGTGATGATGATAAATATGCAATGCAAACTTTTTGGTATTCTATTTACTATATCTTTTTAATATTTATAGCCCTCATTGTTGACCATTTTATTTATATATAAATGCAAAAAAACATAAAATTAAATATAGCGCTTATAGTTTTATTTATTTGTGTAGTATTAACCTTATTTATAAATAATTTAACCACCCCTCGATCGCTTTCAAACCAAGAGCTATTGGTAAATGGATTATTTCTTTTTCAAGAGCCTAAAGAAATATCAGACTTTGTTTTTGATTCAAGTGACAGTAAAAAATTTACAAAATATGATTTAATTGGTAAGTGGTCATTGATATATTTTGGTTTCTCTAGATGTCCAGATGAATGCCCAGTTGCAATGTATGAAATATCAAAATTAATAAATGTATTGAGGGAAAAAGAATATTATTTAGAAGATAAACAATGGATATTAATTACTATAGACCCAGAAAGAGATACCCCAGAAATTATAGATAATTATGCAAAAGGATTTGATGCTGATTTTATTGGCTTAAGTGCAAGTAGGCCCATGCTATTAAACCTTTCAACACAACTAGCTGTGAACAATAAAATGCCACCAATGAACAATGATATGAAAAGTCATGAACATCTTGATGACCATGTAAATAATATTATTCTTATAAATCCTGAGGGCAGGTTTGTTGGATTTTTTAGACCGCCTTTTGATATATCAAGGCTATCACTAACCTATCAATCAATTACTCAAGCTAATTAGTTTAGGGCGACTCAGGTAAATTTTCGTAATTTAGATCATTGTATGGATTCTGAGCTGCAATGGCATCCGGATGAACAACAGAAATATCTATATCGCTTCCATAATCTCCAGTTATAAATCCTTGGAAAGTTCCCCTAGGAGCGATGTAAATAGTAGCAAATCTTCCATTTTTTGCATAAACCAAGGTAACTTCTTCACCAACCTTAGATGATATGAGTTGCCATCCAGTAGTTAAAGTTTCTGTTCCATAAAAAATTAAGTTTTCAGCTGGGCTAAAGCCAGAAGTTAATATAATCCTTCCTGATATAGCCTCTCCGGTACCCAACAATACAGTAGGGGCTTT
>QOPI01000015.1:0-22143 GCA_003331645.1 SAR86 cluster bacterium
TCAGGCTCAGCAACTCTTAAAGATGCTCTTAATGAAGCGCTGCGCGATTGGGTAACTAATGTTGATGATACTTATTATATTATTGGAAGCGTTACAGGACCCCATCCATATCCTATGATTGTTAGAGACTTTAATGCAGTAGTAGGTCAAGAAATTATTAAGCAATCGCAAGAATTATTTCAACAGCTACCTGATGCGGTTGTTGCCTGTGTTGGAGGTGGTTCAAATGCTATGGGAGCTTTTTATCCATTTATCAATGAAAAAGACGTGAGATTAATAGGTGTTGAGGCTGGAGGTAAGGGCGTCGAGACAGGCGAACATGCTGCACCATTAAATGACGGCACTCCAGGAGTTTTACATGGAGCAAGAAGTTATTTAATGCAAGATGAAGCAGGACAGGTTAAAGATACTAAATCTGTTTCTGCAGGCTTAGACTACCCTGGTGTAGGTCCTGAACATTCATGGTTAAAAGACACTAACCGTGCTGAATATGTCGCTGTAAGTGATGATGAGGCTCTAGCAGCATTTCATCAATTAACTGAATTTGAAGGCATCATGCCAGCATTAGAAACAGCGCATGCTTTTGCTTATTTACCTAAATTGTTATCAGAATTAGATAACAAATCTAATATTGTTGTAAATGTTTCTGGCAGAGGGGATAAGGACATCAATACAGTTGCTGAAATAGATGGAATTGAATTTTGAATAAACTTCAAGCTAAATTAACTGAACTCAAAACTAATAATAAAAAAGCCCTAGTTGCCTATTTGGTTGCTGGAGATCCTGATCTTGATTCAACTCTTGAGTTAATGCATTTATTTGTAAAATCAGGTGTTGATATTATAGAAATAGGGGTGCCTTTTACAGATCCAATAGCCGAGGGACCTATTATTCAAAAAGCTCATGATAGAGCACTAAAACTCAATATCTCTTTAGATTTAATTATTGATATGGTTGTAGAATTTAGA
Source organism: SAR86 cluster bacterium (assembly GCA_003331645.1). Lineage (GTDB taxonomy): Bacteria > Pseudomonadota > Gammaproteobacteria > Magnimaribacterales > D2472 > MED-G78. The sequence continues at coordinate 969 of QOPI01000015.1, forward strand.
AAAACCGATTCTGAAACACCTATAGTATTAATGGGTTATTTAAATACTTTTATTTCTTATTCTAAACTTCTAAATTCATCAGATGAGCTTGGTGTTGATGCAATTTTAGTTGTAGATATTCCTGGCGAGCTAAAATTAACCAACTACGGTATTACTAATTCTAATATTGATACTATTTCTCTTATCTCTCCAACAACTAGCAACGAAAGGATTCAACAAATTACTCAAAATAGCTCAGGGTTTATTTATTACGTAAATCTAAGAGGTGTTACCGGATCATCTAATTTAGATGTAAATGAAATAGAGAAAAATATTAACAAAATTCGTCAATATACAGATATACCCACACTTGCTGGTTTTGGTATTAAGTCACCTGAAGATGCCAAGATTCTTGCAAAGTCTGCTGATGGTGTTATTGTTGGTTCATCTATCGTAGAGATGATTGATAGTGCTAAAACTACAAAAGATTTTAGTGAAATAGAAAACTATTTAAAGGATTTACATAAGGCAATTAATTAAATGAACTGGTTAACAAGACTTATTCCAACAATTGGAATAAACACTGCAACCAAAAAAAGCAAGGTACCAGATGGATTATGGATATCATGCCCTTCATGCGAATCTACTTTATATAAACCTGAATTAGAGAAATCACTCTATGTTTGTCCTAAATGCGATCATCACCTGCGTATTGGCGCTAGAATTAGGCTAGAACAGTTTTTAGATAATGCTGTATATAAAGAAATAGCGGCAGACTTAAAAAGCAAAGACCCTTTAAAATTTAAAGATACTAAATATTACTCATCAAGGGTAAAAGAAGCCATAAAAAATACAGGCGAAAATGAAGCTATTTTAATTGGACAAGGTCATTTAGAAGACATTCCAGTGGTCGTAGCTGCATTTGAATTTAGGTTTATGGGTGGATCAATGGGTGGGGTTGTAGGTGAAAAATTTGTTGCAGGCATCAACCAGTCGATTAAAGACAACGTACCTTTTGTATGTTTTTCAACAAGCGGAGGCGCCAGAATGCAAGAGTCAATGATTTCATTAATGCAAATGGGTAAAACTTCAGCAGCTATCCAAAAATTAAAAGCTAAAAGATTACCTTATATCTCAATTATGGTTGATCCTATTTTTGGCGGGGTTTCAGCAAGTTTAGCAATGCTTGGTGATATCAATATAGCTGAGCCTAAGGCTTATGTTGGTTTTGCAGGAAGAAGGGTTATCGAGGATACTGTAAGAGTCGAGTTACCAGAAGATTTTCAAAAGGCAGAATTTCTCCTTGAACATGGAGCAATTGATATGATTGTACACAGAAGTAATCTTCGCTCAAAAGTAGCAGGACTACTTAAAAAATTATATAAAAAATAATGACTTACGAAAGATTTACAGGCATTTTGTTTTTAACATCAGTTTTGCTCTTCACCTTGCTCTACTTGCTTACACCCCAACCTAAATATGCAAAACCATTAACAGTTGAAATTCCTGACATTGAGCAGCCAGTTTTTGATACTTCATTAATAGCAGAATCTGTAGAGGATATTGATGCTAGTTTTGAATCTATTGATGTGCCTAAGAATATAGGCAAAGAAGCAGCAGCTATTAAATTAGAAGATTTCTCAATGAGTCTATATAGGATTGGAATCTTTTCATCGTTTGAAAAAGCTTCTGAATTATTACTTAAGATTAATCAAAATGGATATATGGGCGAAATAAAGCCATTAGAAAATGATGCGAGTAAGCATGCTGTTTATGTTATTTTCTTTTCAGAAGAGGAAATTAATAAAAATAAGAGTAAAATTGATGCTCTAGCTGGAATTGAAACAGGAGTCATAACACCATGGATGCCTTAGGTTTAAATATTACAGATTGGGCTATTCTAGTCATAGTAATAGCATCAGGTATTATTTCTTTATTTCGCGGTTTTACAAAAGAATTTTTATCATTATTTCTATGGGTTTTTTCATTCTTAGCGGCTATTAGTTTTGAGTATTTAGTTTCTCCTTTTATTGTTGATTACATAGGCAATCCTGAAATATCAAAAATTGGCGCATATATAGTTATTTTTGTTGCATCTATTTTTATAGGCGGCATTGTTATAAATATGATTAGTAAACTTATTAAGTGGTCAGGGGTTTCTGGTTTTGATAAGTTCCTAGGCGTCATCTTTGGAATGATGCGAGGGCTCATTGTTATTTTCGTAATATTTTTATTAATGCCTGCAGGCTTAAAAGATTCAGATTTAATGGGCAATTCAAAAATCTCACCTTTTATTGAAAAAATTGCACCAGAAATAGAAGCATATATTCGTGATTTATTAGATAATGAAGTCCTAGAGGAGGTTGAAGATTTAGTAATGCCTCCCCAAGAGGAAGCCTAATGTGTGGAATAATTGGTATATCTGCTGAAGCTAATGTAGCTGGCGATATTTATGACGCTCTGCTCATGCTTCAACATCGCGGTCAAGATTCAGCAGGTATGGTTGTTTGCGATGCTGAAGGTAAACTCAATTCAAGAAAATCTATCGGTTATGTTAGAGATGTTTTTGTTCAAAGACATATGGATAAACTAGTGGGTAACTATGGAGTTGGCCATGTTAGATACCCAACAGCAGGCGGTGCTGGTAAGGAATTTGCACAACCTATGTATGTTAATTCGCCATATGGTATAAGTCTGGCACATAACGGTAATCTTACAAACTCAGAATCACTAGCCAATGAATTATTTCATGCTGAGATGCGACATATAAATACAGACTCTGATTCTGAAGTCTTATTGAATATATTTGCACATGAGCTAGGAAAGCAGCGTGAAATATATCCTGAAGCTAGACATATTTTTAAAGCCATCAAGAAAACACATAGGCGTTGTGATGGAGCTTATGCCGTTATAGGCCTAATCACAGGTTTTGGGTTAGTTGCATTTAGAGATCCAAATGGTATTCGACCTCTGATAATAGGTATTAGAAAAGGTAAAACAAGAGATGAATACATGATTGCCTCAGAAAACTCTGCATTTACCTCATTAGGCTTTGAAACACTAAGAGATATTGAGCCAGGCGAAGCTATTTTTATTGATAACAATGGCACACTATTTACTCAGCAATGCGCTGAGACTTATCAGCAAAGACCATGTATTTTTGAATATGTTTATTTTTCAAGACCAGACTCAACTTTAGATCAAATTTCAGTTTATAAATCTAGAATGAGAATGGGCAAGAAGCTTGCTAACAAAATAACTAAAATTAGACCAGATCATGATATAGATGTTGTTATTCCAATTCCTGATAGTTCTACAACTGCTGCACTTCAACTAGCTGATGAGTTAAAAATTCCCTACAGAGAGGGTTTTGTTAAGAATAGATATATAGGAAGAACCTTTATCATGCCGCATCAAGAAGAAAGAAGAAAATCAGTTAGAAGAAAATTAAATATTCTTGATCTAGAGTTTAAAAATAAAAATGTATTGTTAGTAGATGATTCAATTGTCAGAGGTACCACTAGTAGGAAGATTATTGAAATGGCTAAGGAGGCGGGTGCTAAAAAAGTTTATTTTGCTTCTGCTGCACCAGCTGTTAAATATCAAAATTTATATGGTATTGATATGCCAGCAACCAAAGAACTTATTGCTTCTAATAAAACTGATGAAGAAGTATGTCAAGAAATTGGCGCTGATTGGTTGATTTACCAAGATCTTGAAGATCTTATTGTTTCAGTCCAAGAGGGCAATCCCAGCATTAAAGAATTTGAATGTTCAGTATTTACTGGCAAATACATCACACATTTAAATGAAGGCTATTTAGAGAATTTAGAAAATACCAGAGACGATGATTCTAAGATAGTAAGAATAGAAGCTAGTCAGAATACTTCTTAAAAAAATTCCAAATTTCTGCGCTCGTATCTATATCCATATTACTTGAACTAAAATACCACCAACCCAAGGGGCTTTCCCAAAATGTGAATGGTGATTTTAATAATGGCCAATCGTGCTCACCATTTTCAATAACATAAAACCAAACTTCGTTGGCTGATACCTTTGACCAGTATTTATGAAAAGTAATTGAGCTATCATCATTTGGATTAATATCACTAAACTTATAGGCATCATAAAGCTCTAAATTATTTTGCTTAACCCAAAAATCAATAATAGTTTGATTGTCTGGATAAGGCCCCCAGCCATCTTTGTCTGCCATATCTCCATCAAACAAAGTAACATCATCAGCATCACCATGAATTTCAAAAATAGGCATTGGCTTATTTGGCGAACAGTTTTCAATAGTTGTTTGCATCATAGTTCCTGCGATAGGAGCAACTGCAGTAAAAATATCTGAGGCATAGCAGGCTAAAAAGTAACTTAAATCACCACCATTAGACATACCAGTTGCAAAAACATGATCTGAATTTATTTTGTATTCCTCAATCAAATTTGTAACTAGGGTTTTAATAAAATCAAGATCATCAACCTTCGATGAGGCATGAAAGCTGTAACCTACATTAAAAAAATTATTGCCTCTAAGATCAGTTGTCCCTTGCGGATAAACCACAAGGAATTTTTCTTCATCAGCAATCTTATTCATGCCAGAATAAGCCATAATAATTTCTGCACTTGAAGTATAACCGTGAGCAACAACTACTAAAGGAGCATTTTCTGGTAAACCTTCTGGAACATACAAAACATAATCTCTTTCTATTCCATTGTGCAGAAGACTTTGTTTAAGACTGTTGGGTTGGTTTGAACCTGAGTTTAAAATCCAAAGACTTAATACAAAAACAATAACAAAAGAAACAACAAAAGCTCGCTTCATATATTAAGAAGGACTCACAATATTAATTGCTGGAATATCTGCAGATTTAGCGCTCGCAACATAAGTATCTATTTCATTAAAGTTAAGATATTTATATAAATCATCTGCTACAGGATTTATTTCTTCCATATACTTTTGATACTCTGCTGGTGTTGGCAATTTACCTAAAATAGCTGCAATAGCTGAAAGTTCAGCAGAGGCCAAGAATACATTTGCTCCATCTCCTAATCTGTTAGGAAAGTTTCTAGTTGATGTTGATACCACAGTTGAATTAGCTAGAACCCTGGCTTGATTTCCCATACATAATGAGCAACCTGGAATTTCAGTTCTGGCACCAGAGGTTCCAAAGACATTATAAATACCTTCTTCCATAAGCTGCTTTTCATCCATTTTTGTTGGTGGTACAACCCATAGTCTGGCCTTAGTTCCATTATATTTCTTTAAAAGATGACCAGCAGCTCTAAAATGACCAATATTTGTCATACATGAGCCTATAAAAACCTCTTCAATTTTAGTATCACAAACTTCTGATAAAGGCTTAATATCATCTGGATCATTTGGACAGGCTAAAAGTGGTTCTGTTATTTCATTTAAATCAATTTCAATTATTTCGGCATACTCAGCATCCGCATCTGGTTCAAGTAATTCAGGGTTTCTTATCCATTCTTCCATTGCTTGCGCACGTCTTTCTAAAGTTTTTGGATCACCATAGCCACTTGCAATCATCCATCGCAGCATAACTATATTAGAATTAAGATATTCAATAATTGGCTCTTTATTTAATCTAACAGTACAACCAGAAGCAGATCTTTCTGCAGACGCATCTGATAGTTCAAAAGCTTGCTCAACTTTCATATCAGGCAATCCTTCTATCTCAAGACATTTGCCTGAGAAGATGTTTTTCTTGCCTTCTTTGGCAACTGTTAATAAGCCTTTTTGGATAGCTGCATATGGAATTGCATTTACTAAATCTCTTAAGGTAATTCCAGGTTGCATTTCACCTTTAAATCTTACTAAAACAGATTCAGGCATATCTAAGGGCATAACTCCAAGTGTTGCTGCAAAAGCAACCAAACCTGATCCAGCAGGGAAGCTAATACCAAGTGGGAAACGCGTATGACTATCACCTCCAGTTCCAACCCCATCTGGTAATAACATTCTATTGAGCCATGAGTGGATAATTCCATCACCTGGTTTCAGAGATACTCCACCTCTATTCATAATAAAATCAGGCAAGTTATGTTGAGTTTCTATATCTACTGGTTTTGGATAGGCAGCTGTATGACAAAAAGACTGCATTACCAGATCAGCTGAAAAACCTAAACATGCTAACTCTTTCAATTCATCTCTTGTCATAGGCCCAGTAGTATCTTGAGAGCCTACTGTGGTCATTCTAGGCTCACAATAAGTTCCAGGCCTAACACCATCAATACCACAAGCCTTACCAACCATTTTTTGTGCCAAGGTATAACCAGCTTTAGAGTTATCAGAATCATCTGGTCGTTTGAATATATTTGTTGGCTCTAAATCTAAAGCTTCTCTAGTTTTGTCAGTTAATTGCCTGCCTATAATTAATGGAATTCGACCATTAGCTCTAACTTCATCAAGCAATACATCTGTCTTTAGTTTAAAAGAAGTTATAACTTCACCTGAGTCAGCATCAGTTATTTGTCCTTTCATAGGTTCTAGAATAATTTCTTGCCCCATTGTTAGTTGCGACACATCGCATTCAATAGGAAAAGCTCCTGAATCCTCAAGCGTGTTAAAGAAAATTGGCGCTATTTTGCCGCCAAAACAGTAACCGCCTTCTTTTTTATTTGGTATGGCAGGAATATCATCACCCATATGCCAAAGAACTGAATTGGTTGCAGATTTTCTTGATGAGCCGGTACCAACAACATCACCTACAAAAGCTAAAGGATTACCCTTTGCTTTTAATTCTTCAATTGTCTCAAGCGGCTTATCTAAACCCTCACGAGGCATTTTAAACATTGCTAATGCGTGTAAAGGAATATCAGGCCTTGACCAGGCATCAGTAGCAGGAGATAGGTCATCAGTATTTATCTCGCCAGGAACTTTATATACAGTAAGTTTTATCTGTTCAGGGACTTCAGGCTTATCGGTAAACCATTCACCTTCTGCCCATGAATCTATTACCTTCTTAGCATGAGGATTGGTTTTTGATAACTCAAATACTTCATTAAAAGCATCAAATATTAACAGGGTTTTACTTAAAGCATTTGCAGCTTCATCACCTAACTCTTCAATTGATAAACATGCAATAAGTGGTTGTATATTATATCCACCAAGCATAGTACCCAATATTTGCACTGCATCTAATTTACTAATATAGGGACTAGAAGCTTTTCCATTAGTAATATCTGCCAAAAAACCAGCCTTAACATAGGCAGACTGATCAACACCTGCAGGTACTCTTTCTTTTAAGAGCTCAAGCAGCAAGTCGCTTTCTGCATGATCTTTTTTAAGAAGATCAATTAGTCCAGCTGTCTGTTCGGCATCTAAAGGAAGCGGTGGTATATTTTGAGTAGCTCTTTCAGCTACATGTGATTTGTATTCTTTAAGCATACGAGTCTCCGACGCTATTTTACTCCTCTAATGAAATACTAGCCACTAATCTAGTTAAAAATAAGGTATTATTTGAAAAATATTATGTCTATGTCTCGATCAACAACTCCTTGTCTTGGAATATGCTCCACTACCTATGGTGATAGTGTTTGTAAGGGTTGTAAACGTTTTGTCCATGAGGTAATTGATTGGAACAAGTTTAATTCTAATGAAAAAGAATTGGTAAATACTCGCCTAGAAGAATTTAAGATAATTGTACTTAGAAACCGTTTTTTGGTTTCAGATCAGGATTTACTTGCTGCAAAACTTAAAGAAAATGCTATTAGGTTCAATAATGCATTAGATCCTTTAACTTGGATTTTTGATTTATTGCGCGCATCTGGTACTCAAGAATTAGACCTAGATCAATTTGGTATAAAAACTCTTGTAAGTGAAGCACTACCAACAATTAGAGAGCAAATTAACAAAGAATTTCTTGAGCTCTCGGAGGCTCATTACGATAGGTATTTTAAAAGGATTTAATTACTCTTAGGTGGCCACAAAAACAGCTGTGAGGTATTTTTCATATACTCAGCATAATCAGACCTTCTTGCAAGCGATCTATTGTCCATCATCCTACACGTTACCAAGGCAAACATTAGGTACATACTTAAAGGACAGATAAATAACCAACTTGGAGAACTGCCTGCACTTAAAGCCATAAAATATAAACCAAGCCAAAAAGAAACCTCACCTAAATAATTAGGATGACGTGAGTATTTCCATAAGCCTTGACGCATTGTAGTACCTTTATTATTTGGATTTTTAGCAAATGCATACATCTGTTTATCAGCAATAGTTTCTAATAAAACTGCTAAGAAAGTGAAGCTACTTGCAAGATACATCGCTAGATTAACCTCATTGGTTGGTACTGCTAACACATAATAAATTGGGAGCAATGAAAGATTTACTTGGAATGTTGGAAAAATATGAATACCAAAAAAATCTATAAAGGCAACTTTAGCTTTAGAACCTTTTTTTAGATTAACGTAACGGAAATCTTCTTCTATCAAACCTTCCCATTTTTTTGCCCAATTCCATGTGAGCCGAAGTGACCAAAATAATACTGGAATAAGCACTAGTATTATTTTTTCATAGTTTATTGTTATAGATTCTGGCCAAAAGGCTAGATATATTGCAATTGGTGCAGGTACTACAGACCAAAAAGGGTCATATAAGCTTGAATTTTTATATATAAAACTCCCAGCAAAAACTACACAAGTTGCTGCAAGATGCGCAATAGATACAATTATCCACTGATGGGTTGCAAGCGTTTGATTGGCTGCATAAATTCCTACAATAAAAGCTATTGTATAGAGCATGAAACAAATTAGGAGCCCTTGATATTTCGCATTCATAGTGAATAGACTTAGTTTAGATTAGATTTATCCCCATTTTTACAAGAATAAATATAGAGATAGCCCATGCTAATCCTCTTAATGGTTGTGGTTCATAAGTTGAGCCTTCCGCTGCTGGTTTAAGACTGAGACCACTTATATAAATTACAGCAAAAGCAATCCTTGCAAGTAGCCAATATGCTGCTAGCTGCGTATTAGCTTCAACATTTAAATATATTGAAAGCAGAGCTAGTACAAAAAATACTGGTAGCGATTCTCTGAAGTTGTGAACTGCTTTATTAGTTCTTTCAGAAACATCTCCAGCTGAGCGCCTCAACCATGATTGAAACACCAGCTGAATTAGATACAGCAAAGCTGTACATAAGATTATTTGAACCACTATTTATTTGGGTTCTCTGTAACTTCTAGTGGCACCATGACATGGACAAAATCATTACCTTCCCACATCACATAAGGTCCGCCTGCATAAGGATCTCTTGGCATATCTTTCATCAAGCTTGCAGGCATTAACATCATTAAATGCGGACCTTCTTGAATCCAAACCCCTTTAGATTTATCAGTATTAAAAGGATCATCATTATCAACTGCAACATCACCTTGTAGCATATAAGACATTCCAAAACCTTCTTCTTCAGAATCATATTCTGCTTGCGCCATGTAAGCTGCAAGCCATTTCTGCCAAGCTTTATCAACGCACATAGGGTTTACATTTTCATTAGGCGGTGTTCCTGGCATACAAGTCCAACCATTAGTACCTTCAACCAAGATAGTTCCATCTGAGCTCATAATAGTTGCATCATCACTCACATTAGCTGGAGCAGCAGATTTTGCTATTTTAATAACTTCAGCTTTTGATAGTTTATGGCCAGAAGCTCCATGGTGCATAGCATTTGCTAATGGTATTAACATTAGACATCCAAAAGTAGTAATTAATAATTTTTTCATTTTTCTCCTCTGAAAATAATGTAATTAGATATTTAATTTAGATGAATCTTGAATTAAATCAAGTATATTTTCTAAATCTAATTTACAAGAGGTATTTCATACCAACTGGTAGTGTATTTTGGCGAGACCATGCTTTGACGCATTGGAGAGTATTGAGATGTATTTTGTGAAGCAAAGTAAATTTGTGTTTCATAGGCATTCATAGCATCAATATATTGCATAAGGTATGAATTATCTTTTGGTGTATCTGAATCTTGAAATAATGATTGTTGCCGGATACCTTCGTGTGAGAATAAGCTAAGTAATACTCCGGCTTTTGCATAGGAATAATTAGCTCTAAATATTGGCTTTAAAGCTATTTTAGCTCCATGTAATATATCTCGAGTATCATTAGTTGGATGAGGGAATTGAAAACTATTAAACCCTCTGTGTTGTGGCTTACTATCATTAAAAGGACTAGTTCTGACAAAAACTGATACCTGTGAGCATTTTTGTTTTTCTTGTCTTAATTTTTCTGTCGCTCTTACTACAAAGTTACTCATGATAGGCTGCAGCCTTGATAAATCATCTACTCTTTGTCCAAAACTACGACTAACAACAATTTGTTTTTTTGCTGCAATATCTTTTTCTATATCCAGACATCTTTCGCCACGCAACTCTCGAACAGTGCGTTCCAACACTATGCTAAATTTTTGTCTAATATGCTCAGGACTGCATTGAGCTAAATCTAAAGCTGTAATAATTCCAGCCTTCTGTAAATGTTGATTCAATCTTCTGCCTACACCCCAAACCTCACCAACAGGAGTTAGTGATAAAGCTTTTGTAATATCTGCTGTATTAGCAAGTCTCACAACTCCAGTAGCTACATTAAGTTTTTTTACTTGATAGATTGCTACTTTTGTTAAAGTTTTTGTAGGTGCAATACCAACCCGTACCGGCACCCCAGTCCACTGCTTAACAATACTTTTTACATAACAACCAAATTTATATAAATCGAAATTCTTATCTAATCTATCTAAATCCAAGAAGGCTTCATCAATGCTATAGACTTCGACACTTGGAGCAATAGTTTCTAGGACATGCATTACTCGTGCAGACATGTCGCCGTATAGAGCAAAGTTTGAAGAAAAGACATGACCACCATTTTTTAGATAAGCATCTTTTACCTTGAACCAAGGTACTCCCATACCAATATCCAAAGCTTTAGCTTCTTTGCTTCTAGCAATAACACAACCATCATTATTAGATAAAACCACTAGAGGTTTATTTTTTAAATCAGGACGGAATATTTTTTCACAAGAAGCATAAAAGCTCTCGCAATCAACCAGAGCCAAAGCCATTAGAATTTATTAATTGCTGCTGTGACGGTACCTAATATCTCTAATTCTTGCCCATGATTAATGAATATAGGAGGGTAACTCGGATTGTCTGGCATTAAACACATCTTAGGTTTTAATTTAAGGCGCTTGCAGACAAACTCACCATCGATAGAGGCAACTACAATACTGTCATGAATAGGTTTAATACTACGATCAACCACCAATACCGCTTGATCTGTAATGCCTGAACCCAGCATAGATTGTCCTTGAGCACGTACTAGAAAAGTTGCAGCTCCATTTTTTATCAGATGTTTATTTAGATCTATTGGACTTTCAATATAGTCGCTTGCAGGGCTGGGGAACCCTGCATGCACTGATTCAAGAAAATAAGGCACAAATATTGCCGGCAGATTTTCTTCAGAAATTTTTCCGATATAACTAACTTTCATAAGGATTTTAAAATACTGTATAAATATACAGTATAATACAGAGTACGACAATCTTTTTATTAATTGCTGGATAATGCTTATATGAGTTTTATATCCATAATTTGTGTAGAATAAAAGCATGTTTAATGTATCTAAAGTGCTGCCCAAGGTTGCTAACAACGAGCTTGATAGCCCAAAAATTGCTATATGGACCTTTATATTATTTACCGCGCTTATGACTTGGCGTTCTATTATCCATATGTTTTTTGAATCCTTTGGGTTTCAGGACATTGCAAATTTTATGGTTTTAACTGGTGATCCAGATCCGATGCCGGTTATTTATAGATTTTTCTCATTATGGGGCTCAGCTCAGCTTTTGTTCTGCCTTGTTTGCTGGGTTGTGATTTTTAGATATAAATCCTTAATTCCTCTCATGAATATATTTTGGGCAATAGAATGGGGAGCAAGGTTATTTCTCTATCCTTTAATCAGAGAAGATATAGGGGCATACACAACTGATTTAACCCCAGGCGTAGATATGGCACCATTGGCTTTTATACTTATAGTAGTTATGTTTTTTTTATCAATAGCTAACAGGAAAAGCAAGTAAAAATGAGAGTCTGGATCGTTTTAGGTGTTATTTATGGTTTATTTTTTACTTGGTATACCGATCTGGGCGGCAAGTTAAGCGATGATGAAATTCAATCATATATAAGCCAGCTTCAAAATAATACAAAACAAGATAATTTACCTGCAGAAGGAGCCGAAAGGTTGCTTACTAATATGACAAAGTTTATGGAAGAAGACACGGGCAAGCAATTTCTTATGGTCAACATAATAGATATGTCAGAAAACCCAACTTTTAATGATGGCACCTCATCTGATCAATCAGCAGATGAGCTCATGAATAAGTATATGGAGCATATGTATCCAGAGTTATTTAAGAGAGCATCTCATCCGGTTTATGTAGGGAATGCAATTAGCAACTCAGTAGATATAGTGGGAATTGCTAATGCTGAAGTATGGGAAAGGGCAGTATTAATGAGATATAAAAGCAGAAGGGCTTTCATGGAGATAATAGCTAATCCAGAAATTTTAGGAGAACATAAGTACAAAATTGCCGCTGTAAACAAAACAATAGCTTTCCCAGCAGAATCAGCCATCTTTTTTGGTGATGTAAGATTAATTTTTGGGCTTATCTTATTGATTATTGGTTTATTAGTAAGATCTAGAGCTAGGAAATAGAAAATTTTTCTAAATTAAAGTCTTGACCATCAATAGTTAAGAACCACCCATAACTTCCCCAATCTCCAAGCACAACTCTTTTACATGAACCCATATCATGCACATCTGGCCTATGGGTATGCCCATGAATAAAAAGGTCTGGTTTATATTCTTCTATAAAAACATCAACAGAAGCCGGATTTACATCTGTAATAGCATTAGATTTAATAGATGTAGCTGCTTTGCTGTCAGCTCTAAGAGCAGCAGCAATTTGTTTACGCTCATCAAGGTCTTTTTGAATAAAATTAGATTGCCATTGTTCAGTGCGCACTTCATTTCGAAACTTCATATAGCCTTCATCATCAGTACATAAAAAATCGCCATGACTAACTACAACTTTTTGATTATTGATATCAAGAGTATAAGGATCAGGTAGAAGCGTTATGCCGGTTTCTTGTGCAAAAAATTCGCCGATTAAGAAATCTCTATTGCCATGTATAAAAAAGGTTTTTGGACCATTGGTAGTGAAATTTAATAATGCAGTTTTAATCTCTTGATACAAAGGCAGATCATCATCATCACCTATCCAGGTTTCAAATAGGTCGCCAAGAATATATAAATGAGTACAAGCCTCTTTAGATTCTTCTAAAAATTTAAAAAAGGCTTGTGTAAGTTCGGGATGTTTCTCGCTTAGATGAAGATCTGAAATAAAGCGAGGCTTCATTCAGATACAGCAACCGACTCAATAGTTACAGGCTCAAGTGGTGCATCTTGATAGCCACCAACTACTCCGGTGGCACTTTCTGCAAGTTGATCAACAACATCCATGCCATCAGTAACTTTACCAAAGACCGCATAACCCCAACCCTGAGCAGTTTCAGCTGTATGATTTAGAAAATCATTATCCTTGTGGTTAATAAAAAACTGACCAGTAGCAGAATGCGGATCCATAGTTCGTGCCATAGCAATAGAACCACGATCATTGGCAAGGCCGTTATTAGCTTCATTTTGTATAGGTGCAGTTCCGCTAGGTTTATTTTGCATATCTTCAGTCAAACCGCCACCTTGAACCATAAAACCATTAATTAGTCTGTGAAAGATAGTGCCTTCATAGTATCCAGCATTAGCTAGGGCTACAAAATTCGCTACTGTAATAGGGGCTTTATCTTGATCTAGTTCTAGTTGAATAGCACCAATAGTAGTGTTGATGGTTACAGATGTCATAGCATTCTCCTTACTTTGAGATGAAGCATATAATGATGATGAGAATACAAGGCTACATATAAGGATATTTAATAATTGTATTTTCTTCATGGTATCGCTTTATAGAATATTAATAATGCTTGTATTTTATCATCAAAAGTTATGAATGCGGTTGTAGTTAGAAAAAGCTTCTTGGACTTTTGTTTCTTCTAAGCCAAAATCTTTTAGATCATAGAGATGAGGCTTGTAATCATCTTTCGACTGATTATCAATAAAATTTTGCATTTCATTAAGAGTTGCTTGAGAAAGATCAAAATTAAAATGTTTATAGATATGTTTAATTTGCTCAAGCGGATTTTTTATAAAATCACGATAATCAATATCTATGATTTGTTCTGAGGTTAGATGTTTAGCTCTATCACTTATGCTTTTCTCAACGGCATATTGCCAAAAATCAAGCACAGCTGCTCCAATCTTATGCGCATTAGCATGATTAGATAATCCAGAGCGAACACTCATAGTTAAGCTTGATAATGAGCCAATAGATTTAACTGGATTTCTATGGATATGAATAAATTTAGCTCCAGGATAGGTAGAAACCAATTCAGGAGTATGGCTTATATGGCTTGGATCTTTTAAAAGCCATTTTTCTGGTCTAGCTTGGGTTTCGAGGGCTTGTAAAAACCGTTTATGCCATAAAAATGTATCAGTAAAATCACAGGTCTTTAGATACTCTTCATAACTTGGTGAATTTGCCATACACATAAAAATAAAACTTCTAACGTTCATAGTATTTATTAAAGAACACTCTTCTGGCATTTCAGCATGAATGTGATGCATGCCTAGAAGTTCTGGAATAAATTTTCTTGCTAACCCTAATTCTCTATTAGTCTGCTTGATACGCTTTTTAGCTTCTTTGCTATCTTTTTCTACTAAAGGAAAAGGTCGAGTTATTTCCCAAAATAATGGTGAGCGGTAGCGCGAGTCACAACTTAATAAATCAAATAAAAATGTTGTTCCTGAGCGTGGCAAGCCCATAACAAATAATGGATCAGAAGGTGCTGGCAGTTCTTTGTCTTGGATAAACTCATTGAGCTGGGCTCTTACTTTAAGACGATTAATAAGCTGATGTCGCACTCCTAGATTTCCAGCTAAGTTTAACCGCGCTTCTTTTTTAAAGGATTCTATTAAGTATTCTAAGGGCTCTAGATAATCATCTTCTCCTAAGCGACCTTCAAGACCTTTGAGGATAGACTTTTTAGATAAACGAAATTGCATTTTATTATTTCCTTATAAGATATAAGATACTCTGAAATACTAAAATCTACAATTTACACTATGAATATACTTTTTATGTGTGTTGGTAATTCAGCTAGAAGCCAAATAGCCGAAGGTTTAGCAAAAGCTATGCTAGGCAGCGAACACCAAATTGAAAGTGCTGGGTCTATACCATCTGGCAAAGTTCATTCTGGTGCTATTAAATGCATGAATAGTATTGGTATTGATATCTCTGATCAAACTTCAAAATCTATCGATGATCTCGATACAGAATTTATTGAAAATTTAGATTATGTAATTACTTTATGTGCAGAGGAGGTTTGTCCAGTCCTGCCAAGTCAAGCGACTGCTTTGCATTGGCAACATCCTGATCCAGTAAATCCTGCATTTGATAAAAATCAAGAAGCTGAGGCTTTTGAGAATACTCGAGAGAGTATTTTTAAACTCTTAAAGAAATTTATAATTTTAAATACTTAGAATTTAAACCAACCAATTGCATCGTATTCTATACCTGTAGTTACAAAACCTTGCACAGCCAATAAACAACCGGTAATAATCAAGCCTAAAATAGAACCAATTACCCCATTATTTGCAGCAATGCCAACAATAGTTGTAGGTTTGTATATTAATTCTTTATAGTTAATTGATTCATCTACTTGTTGTAATAAAGCTTTAGCACTTTCAAGATCAGTAATGCGCTCAGCAGGGGCATTTGCAAGCTTAAGCTCCCAAATTTCCTCTTCAATGATAAAAAGCTCATTGCGAACAAAATCTCTATGTTCAGCACTTAAAGACTGCAGCCTAATTGCCATATACATAGCAAGCAAACTAATACCTGAGATAATAGCGATGATAGCTACTATTACAAAAATAGTAGAGATATGATGGCGCATTTCAGTCCATACAATAAGATTCAAAAGACCTACACAAAATAAAGAATAAAAAATCAAGATAGAGGTATAGCCTTCAATTCTAAGATAAAAAGCCTCGCCAAAAGAGCGTAAAACTTTACGCATATTCATCCAGGCAAAAACATTCACTCTTTTTTGCAGATCAAGATATATAGGTTGATTATTTCTATCCTGATCTGATTCAAATAACTCTGTGAATTTAAGACCTGGATACTTAACAAGTTCACCAATTTTTTTTGCAGTCTCATAACGTCGTTCAAAATCAATAGAGCAGACTAGTCCAAAGAACAAAAGCTGAAAACCTAATAAAAAGCCTAATATAGAGGCTACTGAAATCATTTGCTCTAACCCGGTTACACCAAAAAGACTTGCTCCATAAAAATACCTGACAATAAAAGGCGTAGCTGGAATTAGCAGCATAGATGGATACAAGATAAGTCGATATTTTTTAACAAAGTCTTTTTTATAAACCGACATAATGATATTAAATAAGAAGAAGCCTGAGGCCACTTCATTGTCCTTAGTTGCGCTAGTTTTGCCTGGAAATAATGGACTTGAGTCTTCGTTTAAAAGGTCTTTGATATTAGTATCATTTAATTCCATTGGAATTCCTTGCAGACAAATATCATTCTCATCCATAGCACAAGTAATCTCATCTTCAATTAAGCCTGGATTATCCGTAGGTTTACTCCAACCTGGACCAATGAGTCTTCTGTTAGTTTTATTTTCATCCCAATCTGGTGCAGGTAAACACAGACGTTCAAGATCTTCTTCTCTAAAGTAAGCATATTTCACAGAAATAATAAGTCTTCTTACAAACAACAAAAGGTAGGCAAGGACAATTTGAAAAGTATCAATGTTTCTTACTAATTCATTATCAGTAAACAGGGCTAAGATTAATGCAGTTGTTAGTAACCATGATGCTGGATAGGTTACTAGCCATGAGCCAATAATATAAGCCAATGAATGATGTTTGGTTGAAAGCACACATAAACTTCTATTTTGAATGACATGCCAGGCTCTTGCAGGTGTATCTTCAAGTATAAATGCGGCTATAGGTGATATGAGAACCGGTGGTAAATTTTCATATATAAGTGTTTTCCAAAATGCACTCCAGGAAAACTTTACCGGTGTATGAAAACTTTCAGCCTGTTTATTTTTCGAAGCACTTCTTAATTTTGCTGCTTCATAAGAGGAATTTATACCGGAGATAAAATCTTCATCATGTTCTACAGAAGGCTGTCTTAAACTTAAATAAGATTCTGGTATATTTTTATCTGTCATATTATTTTATCCTTGCTGAACCCCAGTAGTTATAACCAGCAAAACGAGGCGTACTAGGTAAGTACATTTGTTCAAGATTCTCTATCTCAAAACCTGCCGAGGTAATAAGTTCTGGGATATTTCTATTAAGATTACAGCCGCCTGCAATTTTTCCCCAAATAGGATTAATCCTACCTTGCCATTTAGCAACATTAGCATCAGGAGCTAACCCATGTTCACAAAAAATAAGTTTTCCACCTGGTTTTAAGACTCTGAGCATTTCTCTATTTGCTTCTGCAACCTCTGGAATAGTGCACATGGTATAGGTAATTAATAAAGTATCCACATGATTATCTGGCAGTGGGATATCCTCAGCTCCACAAAGCATAAAATCAATATTAACCGCATTCTCTTCAGCAACATCTTTAGCAATATTATTGAGTTCCTCTGAGGGATCTAATCCAAGTACCTTATCTATTTTACTCATATCATAAAAAGGAATATTAAGACCAGAGCCAATCCCCACGTCAAGGACAACACCTTCTGCCAAAGGTACAACTTTTTTTCTTTGATATTGAATGGGTTTGGAGCCGCATGTGCAGTTGAGAACTTTTGGTAAAACATATTTATCATAAAAACCCATAATTCAATCCTCTATCTCTCTTAATGTTTCTTCAATTCCAGTTGAGCCCATGGACATACCGCTAATTCGCATATCACCCAATTCCTCTTGAGCAGACTCACGCATACCTTTAATTAGCCCAGTTCTGTCAACTGTTAAACCGCCATCAACACAAAGATTGTGTCCTGTAACAAATCTTGACTCGTCAGAGGCTAAAAATAGAGCTGCATATGCAATATCGAGAGGTTGCCCAAGTTCTTCAATAGGTTGAAGTCCTTTAATACGCTCATCCCAATCTTCAGACAAGCCATTTAGAAGAGGAGTGCTAATAGCTCCCGGAGAAATACTATTTACTCTTATCTTAAATTCCCCTAGTTCTAATGCTGTAGTTTGCGATAAATTTATTACTGCAGCCTTGGCAGCTGAATATGCTTGTGGACCTCCACCTCCTGACATTCCAGCAATAGAAGCAGTATTGATAATTGAAGCACCATTAGAATTTTTTTTCATCTCTACTGATGCATGCTTTATACCCATGAAAACTGATTTAAGGAGTATTGCCATAGATTGATCCCACTCATTAGCATCTATATCACCAATAGAACCAAATGCACCACCAACCCCAGCGTTGTTGAATAAAATGTCTAAATGGCCAAATTCACTTATAGCTATATTCACCATATTTACTATGTCTGACTCTTTTGCAACATTAGTAGGGATTGAAACAACATTTTCTTTATAGCCTTTTTGGACAGCAATATTAAAAGTTTCCTCAAGGGTAGTTTCGTTAATATCAGCAAGTATTACCTGCGCACCTTCTTCTAAAAATAATAAGGAGGTTTCTTTACCTATTCCACTTCCTGCTCCAGTTACAATAGCAACTTTATTCGATAATCTTTTTCCCATAATTTGTACCCCTTGATAGATTCTATAGAAATAATTAACTTCAAACCATATACTTAATATATATTTTTTGGAGATTTAAGAATGGAAAAAGTTTTAGTTTCAGGTGTATCGGGTTTTATAGGCATGCATTGTGCCAAACAACTTCTTGATAAAGGATATAAAGTTGTTGGAACGACACGTTCAGCAAGCAAACATGATGAAGTTATGGCAGCTATAGGCCATGAGAATCTTAGTTTGGTGAATGCAGATTTATTATCAGATGAAAACTGGGACTCAGCTATTGAGGGTTGTGATTATGTATTACATGTTGCATCTCCAGTTATGATGGGAGAGCCTGAGAATGAAGATGTTTTGGTGAAGCCCGCTAGAGAGGGAACTATGAGAGTAGTTCAATTAGCTGCTAAACATAAAGTAAAAAGGGTAGTTATAACATCTTCTGTTGCCGCAGTTTCATATGGACCCCATCATCATAAAAATCATTTTGATGACACAGATTGGTCTGATATAAATGATCCAGGCATTCCTTCTTATAACAAAAGTAAAACGGTGGCTGAAAAAGCTGCTAGAGATTATGTTGCTGGACTCAGTGGTGAAGATAAATTAGAAATTTGTACTATGCATCCAGCATTAGTAGTAGGGCCTTCGTTATCATCTGATATTGGAGAATCCAATATTGTGGTTAAAAGAATGCTTGATGGTTCAACGCCGGGTACTCCAAAGCTTCATATGGGATTTGTTGATGTCAGAGATGTAGCCGAAATGCATGTAGCTGCAATGACAGCAGAAGGCGCAGCAGGGCAAAGATTTATTTTGTCTGAAAGTTCAATGTGGATGTCAGAAATGGCAACAGTTTTAAGAGAAGCAGGTTTTGATAAAGCTCCGAAAAGAAATATTCCTAATTTTCTTTTAAAGATTATTGCAATGTTTGATAAAGATCTTGCTGGAACCATACCATTACTTGGGAGGGTCGGCACTTATGATATTTCTAAAACAAAAGATATTTTAGGCTGGCAACCAACCAAAGCTGCTGATGCAATTGTAAACACTGCTGAACATTTAAAAACAAAAGGTTTGATTTAATACAAGAAGAGAAGTGGCTCCCCGAGCAAGGCTCGAACTTGCGACAAATTGATTAACAGTCAACTGCTCTACCAACTGAGCTATCGGGGAACGCGTTGAGCATTATAATTAATTTTTAAGATATTAGTATAGATTTTTATGACAAAAACTTTAAAGGTAATTTCTGACTTTGAGCCAGCTGGCAGTCAGCCAGAGGCTATATCTAGCCTTGTGGAGGGTCTTGATAATGGCTTGCTCCATCAAATCTTACTTGGAGTAACTGGTTCTGGAAAAACTTATACTATGGCTAAAGTGATAGAGCAGACTCAAAGACCAGCTATTGTTATGGTTCATAATAAAACTCTAGCTGCTCAGCTTTACGGTGAGTTTAGAGATTTTTTCCCTAATAATTCTGTTGAGTATTTTGTTTCTTATTATGACTATTATCAACCAGAGGCATATGTACCTACATCAGATACTTATATTGCTAAAGATGCATCTATCAATGAGCATATTGAGCAGATGCGATTATCAGCAACAAAAGCACTTTTAGAAAGAAAGGATACTATTGTAATTGCTACAGTCTCATCGATTTATGGTCTTGGAGCACCAGAATCTTATTTAAAGATGGTAATGCATCTGGATAGAGGTGATATGGTTGAGCAAAGAGATCTTCTGAGAAGATTATCAACACTACAATATACTCGTAATGATTTAGATTTTAGGAGGGCAACATTTAGAGTAAGGGGCGATACCATAGATGTATATCCTGCTGATTCAGATAGTGAAGCTTTAAGGATAGAGCTATTTGGTGATGAGATAGAAAAATTATCCTGGTTTGATCCTTTAACCGGTAGCATTATTAACGAAACTCCCAGAGCAACTATTTTTCCAAAAACTCACTATGTAACACCAAAAGAGACCGTCCTAGGTTGTATTGATGATATTCAGTTAGAGCTTAAAGAGCGATTGGCTTATTTAAGATCAATTAATAAGCTAGTTGAAGCCCAAAGGCTTGAAGAAAGAACCCGTTATGATATAGAAATGATGCGTGAACTCGGCTACTGCCAAGGTGTTGAAAATTATTCACGGTATCTTTCAGGTAGAGCGCCCGGTCAATCACCACCTTGTCTATTTGATTACATTCCTAAAGATGCGATTGTATTTATAGATGAATCACATGTGTCCGTACCGCAAATAGGAGCTATGTACAAAGGCGATAGATCTAGA
>QOPI01000016.1:0-21210 GCA_003331645.1 SAR86 cluster bacterium
ATGCCATCTGTAACACCAGGAGATGTTTGGACTTTGGGTAAAACCTCTGGAAATACCATGACAATAGGAGGAGAGGTTCTTTATTTAATGCCAAATAGCGCCTATGAAACATATCGCAGTCGAAAATTTAATGACTGGAATCAGTTTTCTATGATAGATACAAGAAATTTAGTTAAGCTAAAGAAGGGATATCAAATAGAAATTATTGAGGGCTTGTATCAAGATAATATATTTAAAGTAAAACTCTTAAGTGGTAATAACAATGGAAGAAAGTATTACGTGATCACCGAGGACTTAATTAAAAAATATAAATTAGAGGATAAAAGTAATGAAAAATAATCTATTAATAGTTTTTTTTACTATAGCTGTTATTAGTAGCTGCTCAACCTCTTCATTAAGACCAGATGTTGTTGACAGGTCTTCAGCTCAAAGAACTCAATCTGTATCATTTGGGATTATAGAAGATGTTACCCAAGTAACTATTGAAGGTGATAGGGAGTTAGGCGCGCTTACAGGCGGAGTTATAGGCGGGGCTGTAGGATCCTCTAATAGCGATGAAGAAATTGAGTCTGGAGTTGGAGCTATTCTTGGTTCATTAATTGGATCAAAAGTAGGTGCTGAAATTGGAAGTGCTATAACTAAACTGAATGGTGTTGAGTTACTAATTCTTTTAGACTCGGGCAAATATGTATCTATTATCCAAGAAGCTGGAGATAAAAATTTTATGTCTGGTCAGGCTGTAAAAATTATAAGATCTGGAGGCAAGTCCAGAGTTCTTCCTAGAAACTAGACCACTTAAAAAAATTCTCTCTTAATTATTTTATGACTGAAGATTTATATAAAGATATATATAACAAAGCTTTAGATATTATTTCAAGAAGGGAGCACTCTTCTAAAGAAGTTATGGAAAAACTTGCTAGAAAGTTTACGTCAGAGGATCTTATAAATTCTACAATCGAAAAATTAATATCTAATAATTTAGTAAATGATACAAGATTTGCAGAAATGTATGTTCGTAGTAGAAAGAAAAAAGGGTTTGGACCTAAAAAAATAGCTTATGAGTTAGCTGTAAAAGGAATAAAAGATAGCTTTGCAAATGAAGCTATAATCAATGAAGGTGGTTGGATTGAATCCGCTAAGAATGTCTTTTTAAAAAAATTTAAAGAGGGTCCTTCAAAAGATTTTAAGCAATCCATGAAACAAAAAGCTTTTATGCAAAATAGAGGCTTTACTTTTAAAGAAATTGAATCAGTTATGCAACAGGACATGTTATGATTTATCGCTATGTCTTATCAGGTTTTAGCAAGAAAATACCGCCCCAGTAATTTTGAAGAGGTTGTTGGTCAAGAGCACGTTGTACAAGCTTTAAGTAACAGTATTACTCAAGAAAGAATCCACCAAGCTTTTATTTTTGCAGGGACTAGAGGTGTCGGTAAGACCACTCTCGCAAGGATTCTTGCAAAATGTCTTAATTGCCAATCTTCAGAAATGCCCGTTCCTGTTCCTTGTAATAAGTGTAACAATTGCGAAGAAATAAAAATTGGAAGGTCATTAGATTTCTTTGAGCAAGATGCTGCTTCGCAAAGAGGCATTGATGCTATGAAGGAGTTACTCCAGACAGTTCCTCAGTCACCCTCATCTGGAAGATATAAGGTATATTTATTAGATGAAGCTCATATGCTTACAAAAGAAAGTTTTAACGCTCTTCTTAAATCTCTTGAAGAGCCACCAAGTCATGTTGTATTTATACTAGCTACAACCGATCCGGACAAAATACCAAAAACTGTTTTATCAAGGTGCCTTCAATTAAATCTTAAAACAATACCTCAAGATGTATTACAAAATCATCTTGGTAATATTGTACAGAATGAAAATATTAATGCTGATGATGAAGCTTTAAGTCTAATAGCTGAAGCAGCTAATGGCTCTGTAAGAGACGCATTAACACTTTTAGATCAGGCTATTGCTCATGGAGCAGGTTCAATTAATCTAGATGAGGTTAAATCATTATTAGGAACTATAGATAATACTTATCTGTATAAAATGATTAAGTTTGTAATTAGTGGAGATGGTAAAAATGCATTTCAACAATTAGATTTGATAGCCCAGCTCAATCCTGAATACGATCAAATACTAAAAAATATAATTTCAATTTTACACAAAATTTC
Organism: SAR86 cluster bacterium; assembly: GCA_003331645.1. Classification (GTDB taxonomy): domain Bacteria; phylum Pseudomonadota; class Gammaproteobacteria; order Magnimaribacterales; family D2472; genus MED-G78. The sequence continues at coordinate 2,169 of QOPI01000016.1, forward strand.
TCTACAGCAAGCAATAAAGAATAATGAATTAGATGAGATAAAGGAATTAGCTGAATTAACTGATCCAGAATTTTGTCAGTTATTATACGAAATTGCAGTAAAGGCATATTCAATGTTTCATGTTCATCCAAAACCTAAAGAGGCGCTAGAGATTTGTCTTTTAAGGATGTTAGCTTTTAATCCTTTGAATGAGTCTAATCAGGATTTTAGTGAATCCTCTGGAATTGAAAAAAAAAATAAATCCTTAAATAGTAATAATTCAAAATCTCAAGATACAACTCATATTAATGGTGGTAAGCAAGATTTAAATATTTCACCTCCAGCAAGTAATACAAATTCTGATGAAGATAAGAATAAGATTGTTCAATCTTATAAAGACTGGAATGAAATTTATAACAGTATGGATATAAGCCCATTCGCAGAAGCTATTTTTGGCAATTTAGAATTTATAGCACATGAAAAATCATTGATAATTCTCAGAGGTGATATAGATAAATCTTCAATACCCAATAATGTTATGAGTGAATTTGAAGCAGCCTGCTCGAAGTATTTTAAAGTAAAAATCTCGTTAAAATTAGAAAAAGGTGTATTTAAAAATAGCCCTGAAAGTTTAAAGGCACAAGAAAATAATATTAAGCAATCCTCTGCAGAGTCATCGATAGATAAAGATGTTGGTATACAGAATATAATGAAGAAATTTAATGGAAAAATCCAAGATGGCTCTATTAAACCAATAGATTAATATGACTAAAGATTTACTAAATGATCTAATTCAAGCTTTAACAATTTTACCTGGTGTTGGTAAAAAATCAGCACAACGTATGGCCTTATATCTTCTAGATAAAAACAAACAGGGTGCAAAAATAATGGCATCCACTTTATTAGAAGCAGTAGAGGATATTTCTAGATGTAAAAGGTGCAGAATGTTAACTTCTAATGATTTATGCAGAGTATGTTCTGATTTGTCTAGAGACGATGGGAGTATTTGTGTTGTTGAGTCACCATCGGATGTTTTGGCTATAGAATCCACTGGCGGATATAAGGGAAAATATTTTGTTTTATTAGGACGATTATCCCCGATTGAAGGCATTGGGCCTGAAGACCTAGGTATTGATGATTTAATAAATTTAATAAAAGAGGAAGATATTAAAGAGTTAATTTTAGCTACAAGCTCAACAGTTGAAGGTGATGCAACAGGTATGTATATAAAAGATCATATAGGTGATATCAAAGTATCTAGAATTTCCTATGGTATTCCTATTGGTGGTGAATTAGAGTATGTTGACAGCAATACTATTGCTCAGGCAATTCAAGGAAGGACAGAAGTTTAAGATGAGTATTAAATCAGATAAGTGGATTAAAAAAATGTCTTTGGAAGAGGGTATGATAGAGCCGTTTTCTGACAATCAAGTAAGAGTTGATCCAAAAGGTAATAAACTTATCTCATACGGAGTTTCTAGTTTTGGTTATGATGTAAGGTGCTCTAATGAGTTTAAAGTTTTTACTAACATTCATTCAGTAACTGTAGACCCAAAACAATTTGATGATAATAGCTTTATAGATATTCATGCCGATAGCTGTGTCATTCCTCCTAATTCTTTTGCTTTAGCTAGGACCGTTGAATACTTCAAAATACCAAGAAATGTATTAACTATCTGTTTGGGTAAATCTACATATGCTCGATGTGGAATTATAGTAAATGTAACTCCGTTAGAACCTGAATGGGAAGGACATGTTACATTAGAATTTTCTAATACTACTAATTTGCCAGCAAGAATTTATGCAGGCGAGGGTGTTGCGCAAATGATCTTCTTTGAATCCGATGAGGATTGTGAGACAAGCTATAAAGATAGAGGTGGCAAGTATCAAGGTCAAACTGGGGTAACTTTACCCAAGACTTAATATTTTTTGTAATTTTAGTGTTTGTGTGGCTTCTGCTCCTGTATCTAAAACTTCCATTATTAAGTATCCTAGCTTTGGTACTAGATGGTATTCCGTGATTCTTGAATCTTGATCTCTTACCCTCTTTATAACTATGGACTCATAATTTTTTTCATTAAAAGTATATATATCGTTTCTAGAAAATTTATATGTATTTACTTCAATATTTCCATTTCTGATGTCCTGTAGAGCAATCTCAAATGAATTATATTCTTTAGATTCATGCATATCTTTAACATTTAAGCGCATTTGAACTTGTGCATTTAACGGGTCCAAAATATCAATATCATCCGCATAATTTATATCCCACTTATTTTGACCAGAAGATTTAATATTTTGATTTATATTGTCATAAATTATTGATTGGTTTCTTTTTATTAACAATGCTCTGACATTTGCAATATATTTTTTTGAAATAATTGATCCTTTATTTATAACAAAAGATGACTCAAAAAATAATTTAACGATCTTTGTTTTAGCATTAAATGTAATTCTAGCTATTTCATTTTCTTCATCAGTTATAAGTTCTCTAATGCCAGTAACTGAAAAATCACCAGTTTCAAAAAGATATTCTGCTTTATAGTCAGCAACTTCATCCCCATTAAGAGAAATTGGACTTAATAAAATAAATAAAATAATTCTTTTAGAAATCATATTCTTCATAAATAATATTCTCGTTTAAAAGAGGTTTTTTTATATCAATAACTTGCGAAGCTATCATACCTATTATTTTTGGAAATAGAACATGTTCAGCTTTATGAATACGATTTATTAAAACTTCTATTGTTTGATTTAGATTAACCAATATTTTTGCTTGAGCAATTATAGGGCCGGCATCTAGTTGTTCAGAAACAAGATGGATCGATACCCCATGTTCATTATCCTTATTATTTAAAACCTTTTGATGCGTATTCATTCCTGGATATTTTGGTAGCAAGGAAGGATGAATATTAATCATCATCCCTTTAAAAGCTGATGTCATAAGAGGAGTAAGAATTCGCATAAAACCAGCTAACACGACTAAACCAGGGGAAAAACTATTTATCTCATATAATAATTTTTCATCAAAATCATTTCGAGACTCGTAGTCTTTATTATCAACAACAACCACTGGTATCTTATGTTTTTTTGCTCTTTCTAGTCCAAAAGCATTAAAGTTATTGCTTATAACTGCTACAACCTTTGCATCAATAGCATTAGACTCACAAGCATCTATAATAGCTTGAAGATTTGAACCACTTCCAGAAATTAAAACGACTAGTCTTAGCATTTTTTAAAAATCTCTTATATGTAGCTTAATGGAGTTACTGAATCCTTTTCTTTGATTACTCCAATATGATAAGCCGCATAACCTTGATGCTTAATATTTTCTATAACTTGATCTTTTGCTGAGTCATTCATAATTAAAACCATTCCAATGCCGCAATTAAAAATTCTTAACATATCACTATCAGAAATATTACCTTGACTTTGAAGCCACTTGAAAACCTCTGGCATTTCCCAACTATCCTTATTAATATTTACACACAAATTATCAGGAACTATTCTTGGAATATTTTCTGTAATACCGCCGCCTGTTATGTGTGCCATTCCATTAATTTCCAAATTATTCATAAGATTTTCAATTAAATTTGGATATAAATGAGTTGGTTTTAACACTAAATCTATTATTTTATTAATTTCATCTATTGGAGCATTAGATTCAGATATAATTTTTCTGATTAAAGAGTAACCATTCGAGTGAGGCCCGCTTGATTCAATTCCAATAAGATAATCTCCAGCGGTAATGGCAGTACCATCAATAATTTTTTGTTCGTTAACTATACCTACTGAAAATCCAGCTAAATCAAAATTATTACCAACATAATGTCCTGGCATTTCAGCCGTTTCACCCCCTAATAAAGCGCATCTACTATCTTTACATGCATTAGCTATACTTTTAATAATCAAAGCAGCATGATCTACATCTAATTTTGAAGCAGCAAAATAGTCTAAAAAGAATAAGGGCTTAGCACCACAAGTCACAAGGTCATTGACGCACATAGCAACTAAGTCTTGGCCTATATTCTCGAGTTTATTATTTTCTTGCGCAAGAGCGACCTTAGTTCCAACACCATCAGTACAAGCTACTAAAGTTGGATTTTTTATGGACCCATCTAATTTAAACAAACCAGCAAAACCACCAATATTTCCAAGCACATTTGATCCTTGAGTAGCACCTACATCTGCTTTGATTTTATCTACAAGAGAATTTCCTGCTTCAATATCAACACCAGCTAATTTGTATGGATCATTGTTCTTAATTTCTTTTGTCATTTAAAATACCTATGTGAAGAAAACTAGCAGTCATTTTTTAAATTTTATACTATTTGCAGTAATTATCTTTTCTAATTACTCCTTTGGAAAGGAATTTCAGAAACTTTTTGAAATAACCGCACCAACAAATAATGTTTCAAATATTGATATTGTTATTAGCAAATCATTCAACGACTTAGTTTATCGACTTACAGGTGACAATAATTTTAGAACAATTAAAAAAATCGCTCCTGACATGAAGACTAAGAAAGATTTTTTAGTAAGCTATGAACCTATAACAATTAATGATGAGTCATTTTTGTTATCTAAGTTTAATAAAGATAGCTTAATTAAAAAATTAAATGAACTTGAAATTCCAGTAATTGGGTATAACAGACCTATTGCTATGCTACTTATAAAGATAGATGATGGAAAGCATCCTCCCTATATTTTAAATAGTTCTTCTAATAAATTATTGGATGAAAATATTAAATTTATATTAAATAAAACATCAAACAAAAGAGGAATATTTTTTGAACTTCCTGTTTTTGATTTAAATGATCTAGAAGAGTTAAACAATTTAACTATTTTTGATTCTGAGAAAGAAATTATTTTGTCAAATTATGAATATGATTATGAGCTTAATCTTCAATTATCACAGCCATTTATCAACCAATGGATAATTACAGGTGATTTAAATCTAGATGAATTTGTAAGTCTTGATTCAATACTTTTAGATTTAGAAAAAAATTTAAATATTATTACTGATAATTATCTTACTAATTTTATTACACCGAATATATCAAACTCTATTAACATTAGTGTAAGTAATATCAATTCTTACGATGAATTTGTTGGCTTTCAAGAAGCATTAAACAGATTAATATCAATTAGGGATATAAAAATAACTAGTTATAACAATTCCACAATATCATATACCTTTATAATAAGAGGTAATTTAGAATCTTTTATGAAAGAAGTTAATGCTAATTTAGACCTTCAAGTGATAAATGTTGAAGAAGACTTTATTTCAATTGAGCTGAATAACTAATGACAAAACAAAACTTCATTTTCATTCCAAACTTACTATCGATAGCAAGAATAGGACTTATATATCCAATTTTAAATTCAGTGTATCTAGGTGATTATTTATTAGGTCTGATCTATTTCCTAGTAGCTTCTTTAACCGATGCTTTAGATGGATTTCTAGCAAGAAAAATGAATTGGTTTACAGACTTAGGAAAAATACTAGATCCAGTTGCTGATAAACTTTTAGTTATTGGAACGATCTTTGTTTTATGGATTAATGCTTTTATACCTTTATACGTATTTGTAATATTAATCAGTAGAGATATTTTAATTCTATTAGGAGCTGCTATGCATATGAGTTTAATTACTGATGCTGCCCCATCTCCAAATATCTTAGGAAAATTCACTACAGGCATTCAAATCTTTTATATTGCACAAATATTAATTTTTGAAGCCTTTTCCATTAACTTAAATTTATTTTGGCTAGATTGGTTGTTGGTGCTTGTAACTTCATCAAGTTTGCTTGTATATGCGCTAGATTGGTTTAAATCTATTCAAGAACATCATGAAGAATCCTAGGCAATTAATCTTTCCTTTTAGTATTGATAAAAAATCTTCACTTTCAAAGTTTTTTGTTCCATTAGGTTCTGAAAGTTTAGTAAAAGCATTATCTAACAAAGATGGAGATGATATTGTTATTACCGGTAAGAAAGGATTTGGTAAATCTTATCTACTTCAATCTATGTGCAATGATCATAGCTCTGATAGTTTTTCTGTATCTTATATTCCACTTAGAGAAGCTATAAAGCTGCAGCCTGAGTTATTAGATGGCCTTGAGTCATTAGATTTGGTATGCATAGATGATCTTGAGAAGATTGCTTCTAATAAAGAATGGCAAGTTGCTTGTTTTAATTTAATTAATCACTGCAGTGAATCTGGCTGTCGATTAATTTTTAGTTGCATGGAGGGCGAAGATGATTTTTTTCCCGATTTGCTTTCCAGGCTAAAAAAAATGACTAACTATAAAATCAATCCTACTCCAGATAGTCAGCTAGCTGATGCATTAAAATTTATTGCTTCAAATCTTAGAATCCCAATTAAGGATAGAGAAATAAACTTTCTTCTAAATACATGCTCAAGAGATCTTCCTAAGCTAATAGTATCGTTAAAGGAAATTGATAGTCTTTCTATGGAATCAAAAAGAAAAATTACTATTCCTTTAATTAAAGAGCTTTTATAAGAAGCTATTAGCTGAAATAGTTATATAGAGATTTGCTAAGAAAGCCAATAACTATTCCCGCTAAAAATAACTTTATTATGAATTTATTATCACTACTCATTAATTAAATAATTCACACTCACTGCAATAGGAAATAGGTTTAAATTTCCCATCTTGCTTAACTAACTGTTCAAATGCATTGAGCTCTTGTAATAATAATTCTCTTGTAGCACTGTATGGCAGTTCAATATTTGCATTCCTTGAGATTTCAAGAAATATTTCCCAAGGCTCGAGATCACGGGTGAAATATTTAACTTTATAGTCTTCAAGCTCATTAACTTCAGCTACATGTTTGATAACATCCTCAAGACTTCCAATGCTATCAACTAAGCCTAATTCTTGTGCTCTGTTACCAGCCCAAATTCTGCCACCAGCAATTTTAAGCATGTCATCATATTCCATCCCTCTATTGCTTGCCACAGTTGATACAAAGTTCTCATACATACCATCTACACTAGATTGAAAATATTTCTTTATATAATCTGGCATAGGTTGAGAAGGGTCCCATTCACCCATTTTAGTTGAACTTACACCATCAATATTTACACCAGCCCAGTCTAAAGCCCGCCCTAGTGTCGGTATAATTGAATAAACGCCAATAGATCCAGTCAGTGTTGTTTCTTCAGCCCATATTTCAGTTGAGTTAGTCGTCACCCAAACTCCACCTGATGCTGCAATATCACCCATAGAAACATAAACTTCTCTTTCAGTAGACTTAAAATCTGCAAGAGCATTAGTGATTAGTTCTGAAGCATAAACATCCCCACCAGGACTATTAACTCTTAAAATCATGGCTTTAACATCATCATTATGTTTCGCTTTATTAATTTTTTCGACAATAGAATCTGAGCCAGCTGTACCTGGTGCCTCTTGTCCTGTCATGATTACGCCTTCAACATTAATTATCGCGATAAGATCTTCTGCATCCTCATTGTAGGTATCATCAAGAGTTGATAAGTATTCACCATATGAAATACCTTGAGGCCACTCATCTTCATCTAGATCTTTATTTTTAACACCATTACCAAATTCAGCAATCATATAGTTTCTTATTTCTTGGTGAGTCATGAGACCATCTACTAAGCCTAGATTTAGAGCAACTCTTGGCATGTCGCCATTTTCATTATTACTTAAAATATCAAAGTTATCACCGTATGATTGAATAACCCCAGACTCAAGATCTCTTCCATTTTCCATGGTGTTCTTGTATCTATTCCACAAAGGATCTGCAAAAGCATTCCATGCAATTTTATCGTTTTCAGACATATTAGTACGGGTATATGGCTCAGGACCAGATTTAAAATCACCAGCTACAAAAATTTCATAATCAATCTTAATATTGTTATAAAAATCTTTCATATATTCACGTTTTCTTGAAAAACCAGCAGCATCAATGCCAAGATAACTATGGGTATTAAGATAAAGTTCTGAAGCTTGAGATGCTAAGAGATATCCACGTGTAGCTAGTCCATCTGTATAGGAGATAACTCGAACTCCACTGTCTGTTATATTTTTTATTGCATCTGCTATTGCTAATGCTGATGTTGGACCCATTGAAAGATTATCTACGTCCAGGTACACAGCTTTAAGATTTTCGTCTTCTGCAATAGACTCTAAAACTTTTAATACATCACGAAGAGCATACGATGTTGGATTATCGCCTCCACCTAGGATAATTGTTAGTGGATCTGGTGTGCCTGTTTGCGGTTGATCAACAATCACCCCTGATAATTCAAAATATAAGACTTGATCTGTTGTATCTATTTCTTCATCACCAGCAAAAAGTCCAGCAATGCCACCTAATAATCCAAAAGTAACAAATAAAAGAATACCCAAAGTAACAAGAGCAACAAATACTCTTCTAAACTTATTTAAATAATTCTCCATCCATAAAAATATTTTTTTCATCTTCTCTCCAATTAAATTAAATTAAAAAACTAAATCCTATTACTGATTCAACATAACTCAACAAACTTATATCCAAATAGGGCATAACTTTAAAAAAAATAAAGGTTATGCAACTGAGCACAATAATAGAACTTATAAAAATAATACCAACAAACATTATGACTCCTTGTCTTTAAAAATATCCTCAATCTTACAATCAAAAAACTTTGCTATTTTCATAGCAAGAGGAAGAGAGGGATCAAATTTACCATTTTCAATAGAATTGATTGTTTGCCGACTAACATTTAATTCAGAACCAAAAGCATCCTGACTTAAGTTCATTTCATCTCTTAATATTTTAAGATTATTCTTCATTATTAATATCTATTACATACATCTGCTTGTAAATACGTCTGGCTCCAATTGTTAATCCAATCGAATACAGCAAAAAGTACTCAAAAAATACAAAATCAATTCCCATAAAAAGCTCTAGCGGCCATGCTATTAATAAACCAGCTATCCAGAAAAAATTAATACCCCACAAAGTTGCTTTGATATTAAAATCAACAAAACCTTCATCTTGACGCTTCATAAAATCGTTGAGTAATTTTCCGCCAATCATAAAAAGAATAATTGCTATAGGATAGATATAGCTATATAAATGCCCGAGTGGATCAACTTCACCTGTTAATCTTTCGCCCCATATACCACCTAAGATAATTCCAGAAAGAACCGATGCTAATGTAATTAAAAATAGACCGCTTCCATAGGTTTTTTTATCCTCTCTAGATAAACTTGACCATTTAATATTTAGACCACCCCAGTTTACTTCTGCCATTTGTTATTCCTTTTTATAATTATCTTCAAGAATGCCTTTTGCTTTAAGAGTCTTTGTTAATTTTTCTAGACGCACTAGGGCTACCAGACCCAGCATTCCAAAAATAAATCCTAACACCCCAAGACTCTCCATTGCATATCTTATATTTTTTGATAATTATATGTAAAGTAAACTTTACATGTCAAGGTTACTTTACATCTATTTATTAGATCTAATTGTTTTTGGACCAAACATGCAGTGAATAAATAAAATTATGATGAAACTAATTTCAAAGATATCGAGTAGTGGGCCATTAATTCCAAATACTCTCAATGAAGCTAATAAGAAATATATCAGTAATATAAAACAAAAACTTTGATAAGCTTTTACAGATTGCCTAATTAAAAAAGGTAGAAAAGATAATAATGGTAGCGACCAAATAATAAAAACAACAAAATTTATCCTGCCGGTAAAAACAATCAGTAGTTTTATAAAAATTAAGCTTAACAAAAGAATTATTGTCATCAGACTATAGGTCTTAATATTAAGCATTTAACTTATTAATAATATTGGCCATTCTTTTTCCAGTCTCATATGCAATCTTGTATTCATCTGGAGTTAATACTGCGCTTGAATTAAAACTTTCTACATGAGATGGTCCATAAGGCGCGCCGCCTGATTTGGTTTTATTAAGTTCATTAATCGAGTAGGGCGAACCGATTATCATCATTCCTTGGTGTAATTGATAGGTTAGTAAATTCATCAAAGTTATTTCTTGACCGCCATGCATAGAACCAGTTGAAGTAAATGCGCAGCCAGGAATACCTTCAAGAGCATTAGTAGCCCATAAATCACCAGTTGAATCTAAAAAATATTTTAAAGGAGCAGCCATAGAACCAAATCTAGTAGGTGAACCTAGTGCTAGACCAGCACATTTAAGAAGATCTTCTTTAGTACAAAAAATCTCACCTTCTTTTGGAATAGAAGGCTCAGTTGATTCTGGGTTAGTTGATACCTTTGGAACTGTCCTGATTTTAACTTCAATATCCAGCTCTTCAGCGCCATCAGCAATAGCATGAGCTAAATTCTTAACTGCACCGCTTGCAGAATAAAAGAGTATTAAGAGATATTTTTCAGTCATTTTTATGTTGTTTGTAATATTATAGGCACATGAAAAATAAAATTATATCTCTATTCTTTGTGTTTTTATTAATTAGCTGTCAAAAGGCTGATATAGATTTGCATAACACCAAAGACATTGCCTCATCTAATTTGAGTGGTCAATGGGTAATGATAAATTATTGGGCTGACTGGTGTCCTCCTTGCCTTAAAGAAATGCCAGAACTTGTTGCTTTTGCCGAAGCCAATAAGGATGTAAATGTTTTTGCTTTTAATTTTGATCAACTCGAGGGTGAAGATTTAGATTATGAAATCAAAAAATTTGGGGTTGATATTACCTCGATTCTTTCCCATCCTAGAGATATATGGGGTATTGAATCGCCAGCAACTTTGCCAGCAACCTATTTTATTAATCCAAAAGGAGAGATTGTAAAAAGTTTATTTAAACCTCAAACACAAGAATCATTAGAAGGTGTCTTTAGCGATCTTAAAGAGATTTTTTAAATAATCCTCTTTTAATAATTTCTCAGGATTTATCCTTTCTTTGTTAAGGTATACAGTCCAATGTAAATGAGGTCCTGTTACTCTTCCAGTTTCGCCTACAGCTCCAATTAAATCACCTTGCTGGACAATTTGACTCTCATTAACACTTATAGAATCAAGATGGCTGTAGGATGATATTAAACCAAAACCATGATCAATAATTATTGTATTGCCTGTATAAAAAAAATCCCCGGTTAAAATTATTTTACCTTTAAGAGGTGCAGAAATTTCAGCGCCTGTATTTGCAGCAATATCTAATGCAAGATGAGGAGATCTCGGTTTATCGTTTATAAATCTTTGTTTTCCATATCTACTTGAAATGACTCCTTGAACAGGATTTATAAAATTAAAAGAAGGTGTAATAGAAATATCATAACTATTGACAGCTTTTCGAATTAATAATGCTTCAGAATTTGCTCTTTCTCTGTCAGTTTTACTCAAGTCTACTTTAGATAAATCTGTAATAGTGATTCTCGACTCACCAAAGTTTTTATATTGAACTTCAATATTTAGATTATTAATATTTCTATTCTCAGTTTTAAATACATAAGGTAAACCTACAAGTTGATATTCTGATGCATTATATTTAAAGGTTAAACTTTTACTTGATGTAATATTAGTTTTCACAGCTATTACATCTCCGGAAACACCTTGAAGATTATTAGCGGTAACTTTATAAGATATCAAAAATATAAAACTTACAACTATCAATACAAATCTATTAATCATTTTTAATTTTTTTTATTTCAGACTCAAAGCTACCTGAACTAAGCCTTGTTTTAACAAGTTCGCCATCTTGTAATTCTTTTGAGCTTCTTATCGCCTTACCTTCGATATTTTGTACTATTGCATAACCTCTGTCTAAAACAGCTAATGGACTAAATGCATTTAAATTTGATTCAATACTGTCAATATTTTTTAATTTTTTTTCAAGAATGTAAGAAATATTTTTTATCATGTCTTTTGAAATAAAACTTATCTTGTCAAAAAGATCTTTGATTGATTTATATGGATTTTTTTCTGTAAGTAATTGATCTAATAACTCTAATCTTTGTTTAGACTTTAAAAAACTTTTTTCAAAAGATTGAGTTAGGCGAAGTTCAATATTACGCATTGCTTGTTTCTGTTCATTTAGAATAGCTTGTGGGGTCTTTAAATTTGATTCAATAAGATCTAGTTTTTGTTTCTTATTTTGAAGAAGATTTTCAAACCCATTTAACAATCCAAGTTTTATTTCTTTTAGCCTATCTTCTAGTTGAAACTGAAATTCAGTTACTAACTCAGCAGCTGCAGTTGGTGTTGGTGCTCGCATATCTGAAACAAAATCAGCTATGGTGAAATCTATTTCATGACCAACACCTGAAATTAAAGGAATGGGGAAATCATAAATTTCTCTAGCAAGATCCTCATTATTAAATGCCCAGAGGTCTTCAATGGATCCACCACCTCTTGTTAGCACTACTGTATCAATTGGCTCAGTTGCTGTGTCATTAAATAATAGTATTAAATCTAATGCTTCTATAATTGATTTAGGAGCTGCATCTCCTTGAACTATGGCTGGTGAAAGGCTTACTTTTGTAGCAGGTGCTCTTCTTTTAATTGTGGTTATAACATCTTGTAATGCAGCAGTAGATGCAGATGTAATTACACCAATATGTTTAGGCGGGAAGGGGATTTCTTGTTTTTTTAATGGATCAAATAAACCTTCTTTGTCTAATTTTTGTTTTAATTCTTCAAACTTTTGCATTAAATTACCAATACCCGCTGGCTGCATATGGCGGACGATTAATTGATAATCACCCCTAGCTGTATATAAACTTACTTGTCCCTTTAAGACACATTGATCGCCATCCTTTGGATTAAAGTTCATTCGCATTTTTTGGTTTTTAAACATTGCACATCTAATAGAGCCTTCCTCATCTTTTAAAGTAAAGTAGATATGACCAGAGCTCGGTTGAGCAAGATTAGAAATTTCACCTAAAACAGACACAGAACTAAAGTTGCTTTCAAGAATTGCTTTTGCAGATCTATTTAGTTCTCCCACGGAGATTATTTCTTTATTCTGATCTAAAATGTCACTCATAACTTAGTATAACTTTATGACTGAAAATATACATAGAGCAAACAATTTCATAATACTTGCTGGTGGTGCTGCTTTAATAGGTTTTGCACCAATTTTTGTTCGATGGAGCGAGATGTCACCTTCATGGGTAACTTTTTACAGGATGTTGTTAGCAATGCCTTTTTTAATATTAATTAATATATATTTGAATAAAGCTATCGTTTTTAAAATCAAATCTAAAAGAAGTGTATTTATAGCTCTTGTTGCGGCTTTTGCTTTTACTATTGATTTGACTCTGTGGCATTGGAGCATTGGTATGACTTCTATTTCTAACGGAACTATTATCGTTAATTCTGCACCTATCTTTGTTGCCTTAATTTATTTTTTTTATTTCAAGGAAAAACTAACGAAATATTTCTTTATCTCCTCAGGTGTGACATATCTTGGCGTGGTTGGTTTAATACTTTCAGCTGATCATTACACTTCTGGAAACTTATTAGGTGATATTTTTTGCATTATAGCTGCATTATTTTATGCAATTTATTTAGTCTTTATATCAAGATTAGGCAAAGAAGAGGCTTTGAGTATTATTTTTTATACTACTTTATTTGTTTGTATATTCTCAATTCCATCTGCATTAATAGAATCATCTCAAATACTACCTCCATCATTAGATGAATGGCTTAATTTATTGTTGTTAGCTTTACTTTGTCAAGTTGGCGGTCAGTATATGATTACTTACAGCATTGCTAGAATTTCACCATCTGGTGGATCTATAGCGTTATTGCTGCAACCTGTTACTGCAACAATATGTGCAGCTTATATTTTTGCTGAAACAGTTAATGTAATACAGATGTTATTCATTTGTATTGCTTTATTTGGAATATATTTAGCAAGACTAAATGTTGTAAATACCTAATTCTTGAAGAGCATTTAAATTATTGAAATAAAATAGTATATTATGCGGCTCATAAGTTTTAACTTCTTATGAAAAGGTTGTATTGAATATAACTTTGGGTGATTAGCTCAGTTTGGTAGAGCATCTCGTTTACACCGAGAGGGTCGGCAGTTCGAACCTGTCATCACCCACCATTAACAAGAGCCGCACTAATTAGTTGCACTTTTTAATTAAAAAGATATTATTCAGTCAATTACTAAAGTGGTCTGGTAGTTAAACGGTTATAATCTCGCCCTGTCACGGCGATGTTCGGGGTTCGATTCCCCGTCAGACCGCCACTTATTTATGAATGAAGCAGTTATAGTATTATTATCCCTTTCATATTCCCTAATTCTGGGAATTATTGTTGCACAAGTTATTCTTACCGCTCCTGTGGTTTTTAAGGTTCTAGATAATGAAAATGCATCAAAGTTTTTAAGAGCTATTTTTCCAAGATATTATTTATTAATATTTTTAATATGTCTTCTTGCACTATTAATAAGCTATCTTTGGTTTTCAACTCTTGATATCTGGATTGCTGTTACTGCATCGATACTAGCTTTTATGGGTTTTATTATCATCCCATTAACAAATAGTGCTAGGGATAGAGGCTGGGATAAAGTCTTTAAATTCCTGCATAATTTTAGTGTTTTGAATACTATCATCTTATTTGTTATTGCAATTGTTCAATTAATTCGAATTTCTTAATAATTGATTTTCTTGAAAAATCTTGAATTTAATGAAATAGACCCAAAAAATAGGGTTAAGGAGAGTTAAATATGGCACGAACTAAAACAAAAGTTTTTCAAACTGAAACTAAACAACTTTTAAAGTTAATGATTCATTCTTTATATTCTAATAAAGAAATTTTCATTAGAGAGCTTGTTTCCAATGCATCAGATGCATTAGATAAATTAAGATTTAATTCATTAGCAGATGAGAGTTTGCTTAAGGATAAATCTGATCTAGCTATCAACGTAAAAGTTATACCTGATGAAAATAAGATCATTATTTCTGACAATGGAATTGGGATGACTGAGGCAGAAGTTATAGAAAATATAGGTACTATTGCTCGATCAGGAACCGCATCATTTTTAGAAAATATTACAGGTGATAAGAAGAAAGATTCGAATTTAATAGGTCAATTTGGTGTAGGTTTTTATTCTGTATTCATGGTGGCTGATAAAGTTGAAGTTCACACTAGAGCAGCAAAAAGCTCATCCGAGGATGCCATCTTATGGTCTAGCTCTGGTGAAGAAAATTATCAACTTAAGTCTCTAGCTAAAGATGCAAGAGGCACTGACATAACTATATTTTTAAATGATGAAAATAAAGAGTTTGCTGAAAATGCTAGAGTTAAATTTCTATTAGAAAAATATTCACAATATATTAATTTTCCTTTAAATCTTATTGAAGCTGAAGGAGATGAGCAAAGAGTTAATGAATCCGAAGCCTTGTGGTTAAAATCTAAATCAAGCATATCTGACTCTGAGTATTCTGATTTCTATAAATTTATATCTTATGATCAAAATGATCCATTGCTCTGGGTTCACAATAAAGTAGAAGGTAATAATGAGTATACAAACTTACTATATATTCCAAAAAATCCACCTTTTGATTTATGGAATAGAGAATCTCCAAGAGGGGTAAAGTTATACATTCAGAGAGTTTTTATTATGGATGATGCTACTAACTTCCTTCCATTATATTTACGATTTGTGAGAGGCATTATAGATACCAGTGATTTGCCTCTAAATGTCTCTAGAGAGATTCTCCAAGAGCATCAATTAGTAGATACTATAAAGAAGTCTATAACTAAGAAGGTTTTAGATGCTCTTGTTAAGCTGAAAAATAAATCTTTGGATTCTTATCAAGAATTCTGGAAAGAGTACGGATTAGTAATTAAAGAAGGTCCGGCTGAAGATTATGAAAACCGAGAACTTTTAGCTAGCTTAATGTTGTTTGCCTCTTCTACTAATGAAGAACATGATGTCAGCCAAACATTGGATGACTATATATCAAGAATGCCTGAATCGCAGGATAAAATATATTTTTGTGTTGCCGATACTTTTGAAGCAGCTATTAACTCTCCGCATATAGAAGGTCATAAAGCTAATAATACTGAAGTGTTAATGTTAACTGATAGGATTGATGAATGGTTAATGTCAAGCCTTATGGAATACAAGGGCAAAGAGCTAGTAAATGTTGCTAAGGATGATTTACAGGAAAGTGAAAAACCAAAAGTTTCTGAAAGCGATCAAGATATTATTGCGAAGATAAAAAAACATCTTTCAGATAGAGTTTCTGATGTTGTGGTAAGTAGTCGTCTTGTAAACTCAGCTACTTGTTTATTGCTGCCTAAAAACGAGCCTGGTGCTCAGCTTAGAAAGATACTTGAAGCTGCTGGTCAAAATTTAGGAGAATCTAATCCAATCTTTGAAATAAACTTAAAACATAAATTAGTTAAAAGATTATCTGCGTTAAAAGGAAAGCAATTCTCATCATTTGTTGATTTCCTTTATGATTATGCAGTAATTGCTGAAGGAGGTTCGCCTAAAGATCCAGCAAAGTACCTTCGTCAATTAGATAAATACCTTTCATAGGATTTTAAATGAAAAATAAAGTGGCGGTGCTTGGTGGTGGAAGTTTTGGAACCGTATTAGCAAATATTGCTGCATCAAATGGCAACGAAGTTACTTTATGGGTTAGAGATGCTGAACAAGCTTTAAGAATTAATTCTGAAGGTGCAAATGCTACTTACCATCCCGAATTAAAGCTATCAAGTAATATCACAGCATCTGAAGATCTTAATGAGGTTGTCTCAAATGCTCAAACTATTTTTATAGCTACACCTAGCATTATTTTTGAAACTATTGTTAAGAGGATAGAGCCATTAATTGATAATGGTATTAATGTTATTTCTTGCACCAAAGGTATTAGACATGATCCATTTAAAACTATGACTGATATTATTAGTGATAATTTATCTAGCAAGAAAGTTAAAATTGGGGTTTTAAGTGGCCCAAATTTAGCCCGCGAGATTGCAGATAATAAAATTGCTGGTACTGTTGTTGCAAGTTCAGATAAGCCTTTAATTGATTCTACCAAGCAAATACTTTCATCTAATACATTTAAAATCTATTCAAGTTCAGATGTTAATGGAATTGAATTAGCTGGAGCTTTAAAAAATATCTATGCAATTATTTGTGGTTTAGCAAGCTCACTTGAAGTTGGTGAAAATGCTAATGGTTTAATTCTAACAAGGAGTATGGCTGAAATGAGCAGATTTGCGGTTGCTAAAGGTGCTAACCCTATAACTTTTTTAGGTTTAGCTGGTATGGGTGATTTATTAGCTACCTGCACTTCTACTTTATCAAGAAATTTTCAACTGGGCGCTTTTTTAGGCAAAGGTTTAAATCTTAATGATTCAAAAAATGAGGTAGGGCAAGTTGCTGAAGGTATAAGAACTCTTGAAGTTGCTCACGAGGAAGCTGCAAAATACGGCATTAATATGCCTTTAATGGAATCTTTATATAATATAATTTATAAAAACTCCAAACCAGAAAGTTTATTGGATGATTTGATTAATCATCCTCATGAAATTGATGTAGAATTTACACATAGAGGTAACTAGATTATGGAAATTAATAGAGAAGAAGTTAAAGAAGAAGTTTTAAAAGTCAGCAAATGGGCTAGATTCTTCTGGATGTTTGTATATTCCTTTGTGATATCTGCAGCTTTAAATGTTGCAATAGGTATAGCTGCAATACAGTTCCTATTTTTCTTGTTTACTTCAAAGATCAATGCAGCATTATTTGATTTTAATAATCATATTTATACATTTATTGATGATACGCTAAAGTTTTTGCTTTTTGAGACTGAAGATAAGCCTTTTCCGTTTAAAACTAATAATAATGATGAAAATAATGCAGCGCCTGAAATTGTTGAGGGTGACGCTGAAACAGTTGAGGACGCAAATGCAGATGAGGTAGCTGAATCTGAGGAAGCCTCGGCAGAAGCAGCTTCCAATACATCTGAAGAAGAGCCTAAATAGTTGTATTCTGTGCAGACTGTAGTGTTTGCAAAATTAATGTGTTTATTGTCATAGGCCCTACACCTCCAGGTACTGGTGTGTAGGCTGAGGCTTTAGATTCAATATTCTCTAAATCTACATCCCCACATTGTTCTGGATGATATCCAGCATCTATTACTACAGCTCCATCTTTTATCCATTCGTGTTGAATAAAACGTGGAATGCCAACTGCACCAACCAAGATGTCAGCTTGCTTTATAATTGACTCAATATTTTGTGTTCTAGAGTGACATATAGTTACTGTTGCATTTTTATTCAAAAGCATCATAGCCATTGGTTTTCCTAAAATAGGACTTCGTCCTACAACAACCGCATTTTTACCCTGAATTTCAATACTATAATATTCTAGAAGCCTCATAATTCCAGCTGGTGTACAAGACCCATAAGCTGGCAAACCCATCGACATATTTCCAAAACCAAGGCAAGTAACACCATCAACATCTTTTTTAATATCAATAGCGTCAAAACATTTTCGCTCATCAATCTGACTTGGAACAGGATGCTGTAGTAAAATTCCATGAATATTAGTATCTTCATTTAATTCATTTATCTTCTTTAAAAGTTCATCAGTTGTTGTGGTATCTGGCATCTCAACTGCAATTGATTTCATTCCAACCCTTGCGCAGGTGTTTCTTTTCATTTTTACATAGGTTTCAGAAGCTGGATCTTGACCAACTAATATCGTTGCTAAAGTTGGAAATATACCTACATTATTTAATTTAGATACTTCTTGAGTAATTGATTCCTCAGAAGTTAAAGCTAGAGACTTACCATCCAATATTTTTGTATTCATACTACCAATTATGTCATCAAAAAATAATTATGCCCATGGAGATTGCTTATTTATTCTATTAACTTTAATATTTGCATCCTCGGGGTATAGCGCAGTCTGGTAGCGCACTCGCTTTGGGAGCGAGTGGTCGTAAGTTCGAATCTTACTACCCCGACCAAGGTGCGCCTGTAGCTCAGCTGGATAGAGCAACTGCCTTCTAAGCAGTGGGTCAGGAGTTCGAATCTCTTCAGGCGCGCCATTTTCTTGT
>QOPI01000017.1:0-20738 GCA_003331645.1 SAR86 cluster bacterium
ATGAAGATTATATTACTGCCTATACAAAAGAATTATTAGATACTGCTATTAGTCAAAAAGAAATTAAAGATATTGATACTCAAGCATTCGCACTTCTACTCGGTGGTATTGGCAGAGATTTTGCTAAAGACTCCAATATTAAAAAATTAATTAGCTCGCCTGAAGAATCTGCAAATTCAATTACGGAAATAATTTTAAATGGTATAAAGTTAGATAAAGATAATGACTAAAGAAGTAATAAAAATAGCAAATTGCAGTGGGTATTATGGCGATAAGCTTTCTGCTGCAAAAGAAATGGTAGAAGGAGGTCCTATAGATGTTCTTACAGGCGATTATTTAGCTGAATTGACTATGACAATCCTATTTAACCAAAAAATGCAAAGAGGTGAAGATAAAGGATATGTTGGAACTTTCCTTAAACAAGTAAAGGATGTAGCTGAATCATGCAAAAATAAGAATATAAAAATAGTAACTAATGCTGGTGGCCTCAATCCTTCATCAATGGCATCAGAAATTGAAGCAATATTAGGAGAATTAAAGATTGATCTTAAGGTTGCCTATATAGATGGCGATGACTTAATGCCAAGACTTGGTGACCTAAATGATCAAGGGGAAGTTTTTAAGAACATTGATAAAAATATTCCTTTAGCAGAATCTGGTTATCAAACCCTAACAGCAAATGCATATTTAGGAGCATGGGGAATTAAGGAAGCTCTTGATAAGGGTGCTGATATTGTTGTTTGTCCTAGAGTTACTGATGCAGCTGTAGTTATAGGTCCAGCTGCATGGAAGTTTAATTGGCAAAGAACTGATTATGATGCGCTAGCTGGAGCTTTGGCTGCAGGTCATATTATAGAATGCGGTTGCCAAGCTACAGGTGGGAACTATTCTTTTTTTAAAGAGGTTCCTAGTTTTGATAATGTTGGTTATCCGATAGCAGAGATAGAAAATGATGGGAGTTTTACTATTACAAAACATCCTGGCACAGGTGGTTTAGTTTCTGTAGGAACTGTGACTGCGCAATTGCTTTATGAAATAGGCTCGCCAGCATATATCAATCCTGATGTTATTGGTCATTTTGATACTCTTTCAATTGAGCAAGAAGATACTGATCGGGTTTACGTTTCTGGATGTAGAGGTAGCACCCCACCTTCAACGCATAAAGCATGTATTAATTTAGCTGGTGGTTATAGAAATGGTATGGATCTGGTGCTCACAGGTTTAGATATTGAAGAAAAAGCTGAAGCTTTTACAAATGCTCTCTTTAATTCAGTGGGTGGCAAAGATCAATTTGATGAAGTATCAATAAATCTTCATAGAACTGATAAAGAAAACCCAAATTCAAATGAAGAAGCAATGGCAACTTTATCTTTATCAGTCAAATCTAACAACCCTGACCTAGTTGGAAGATTATTTAGTGCAAAAATAATTGAATTATCATTAGCGAATTATCCAGGCTTTTTTTCTGGGGGTGGAGGCAAAAAACCAGGACCAGTTATTGTATATTGGCCTGCATTGGTGGATAGCAAACATATAAAAGAATATGTTCATCTAAACGGTGATACTACTGAGATAATTCCTACAAGTCAGCTTAACTTTGAAGAAAACTTTTATCAAAAGAATCCTATTGAAATAGCACCAGCGCTAAAGGGAGAGACAAAAGAAATTCCTTTTGGTCAGCTTTATGGAGCTAGATCTGGAGATAAAGGAGGATGTGCAAATATGGGCGTATGGGCAAAAACAGATAAGGCATTTTCTTTTTTATATGAATTTTTAACCGTAGAAAAATTAAAAAAATTACTACCTGATCTTAATAAATTTGATATTGATAGATATGATCTTCCAAATATAAAATCTTTAAATTTTTATATCCATGGAATACTTGAAGATGGAGTATCTTCAAATAATAGAAAAGATGGGCAAGCTAAATCATTAGGTGAATATCTCAGAGCTAAATTTGTTGAGATACCTATTGAAATAATTGAAGGAGAATAATTATGTCTGAGAAATTGTCGCTTGAGGGTTTGAATTTTGAAGCAACAAAAGTAGATATTAATAAGAATATACTTACTCTTACTTTAAATAGGCCAGAAAAAAAGAATGCGCTAAATAATGTCATGATGAATGAGATTAATTATGCTTTAGCTTATGCTAAACAAGAAAGATCGATAAGGGTTGTTATTATTGCAGCTGCAGGTGATATATTTTGTGCTGGTGCTGACTTAAGAAGACAGAAATCAGAATCTAATGTCCCCAGGCTTAAAGACGCTGATGATATTAGTCTAGCTCTGAGACATTTATATAAGCCAGTTATATGTAAAATTCAAGGTTCTGTATTGGCTGGCGCTTTATTGATGGTAACCAATTCTACTCATGCTGTTGCGGTAAAAGATGCACAATTTTCAGCACCAGAAATTAAACGTGGTTTATGGCCCTTTATGGTTATGGCTGGATTATTTAGAGTAATGCCAAAGAGAGCTGGATTAGATTTTATAATGCGTGGTCAACCTATAGATGCAGATAAAGCTGAGAAATGGGGATTAATTAATAAATCAGTTGAAGCTAGTAAGCTGGATGATTCAGTTAATGATCTTGCTGAAGAGTTGGCTAGTCTGGCACCACAAACAATGCAATTTGGTCTAGAGGCATATGAGAAGCAAGACTCAATAAGTTTTGACAATGCTTTGCCATATCTACAAGAGCAAATTGCGAAATGTTTTGAGGGAGACGATGCTAAAGAAGGCATTGCTGCATTTTTAGAAAAAAGAGAACCTAATTGGGATAAGAGAACAAAGGAGTAAACTATGGATTTAGAATACGGTAAGCAATACGAAGATTACAGAGTAGAAGTTCAAGAGTTTTGTAAGAAATATAAAGGTGTGCAATTTAATGATACAGCAAAGATTCCTTTAGCTTCAAATAACAAATCTGGTGGTCCTGTAATGTCTAGATCAGATTGGCAAAAAATTCTTATAGAAAATGGTTATTTTGCTAGATCGATACCAAAAGAATATGGGGGGTATGGTGGTGATTCAGATATTATAAAAAGTAGAATAACAGCTACTGAATTTTCTAATCAACGTATTCCTGGACCAATGGGTGGACAAGGAATAGATATGTTGGTTCCTACCCTGCTTGAACTTGGTACCGAAGAACAAAAAAATAAATTTATAAAACCTACACTTCATGGTGAAATGATTTGGTGTCAAGGTTACTCAGAACCTAATGCTGGAAGTGACCTTGCAAGCCTGCAAACCAAGGGCGAGCTCATTGATGATAAATGGATAATTAATGGCCAAAAAATATGGACTAGCACTGCTCAATACGCACAAATGATGTTTTGTTTAGTTAGAACAGAGCCTGAGGCATCTAAGCATGCAGGCATTAGTTATTTACTTGTTCCAATGGATACTCCTGGTCTAGAAATAAGACCCTTGGTTGACATGACTCTGCAGGCAGGTTTTAACGAAGTGTTTTTTACAGATGTAACAATTCCTGGTAAAAATATTGTGGGTAAAAGAGGTGAAGGTTGGGCTGTTGCAAATGCAACTTTAGGCCATGAAAGAGGCTCTCTAGCTAATCCAAATGCAACTATGAATAGACTAAATATGTTAATTAATAGAATGAAAAAAGAAACTATTGATGGAAAAAAACTAATAGAAATTCCTATGTATAGAGATAGATTACTAAAAATTCAAGGGAAGATAATGGCTTTCCAATCTCATGCACTTCGAATCCTTTCATCCAAACTTAATCCAGGACAGGATGTAAAAATTGGAAAAATGATTCAAAAATTAGTAGGTACAGAATTAAGGCATGAGTTAGAAGGTCTGGGTATAGATATTATGGGAGAACTAGGAACCTTGTACGAGGATAGTCCCTATTTAAGAGATGGTGGTTCATGGCAATTTACTTATATGTACTACCTAGGACTAATTATTGGTGGTGGAACCAATCAAATACAAAAAAATATTATCTCTGAAAGAGGTTTAGGTCTTCCAAGAGAACCCAAGGTTCAAGGAGTTTAAAATGTATTTTGGATTATCAGAAGAGCAAACTTTTTTTCAAGACAATGTTAAGAAATTTTTGGATGATCAGGCACCATTGGATGTAATTAGACAAATTACAGCCGAAAAAAATACTAGTATTCAAGAAGAAATACGTCAAGGTTTAACTAACCTTGGGTTAAATGCATTATTAATTCCTGAAGAGTATGGCGGCTTAGGATTAGATCTATTATTTGCTGCAGCAGTTTCTGAAGGACTTGGATCAGGCGTAGCTCCAATAGCATATAGCGGTTCTTACGTGATGGCTCCTCTTGCAATAATACATGGCGGTAGTGATGCACAAAAAGAAAATTACTTAACAAAGATAGCTTCAAATACAGTTAAATTTGGTATTGGGCTATCTGAATATATAGGTGCTCGAGAAGATGCAAAGCTTATAATTAATGGAAACAAAGTTAATGGAAAAGCTTTATTTGTAATAGATGCAGACGATGCATCCCATTTTATCCTCTCAGATGATCAAGGTACTATGTTTATAGTAGATGCAGATGATTCTGGTCTTGAAGTTATAGAGCTTACATCAATTGATAAGACTAGAAGTTATGTTGAAATTTTGCTGAATAATGTGACTGCTGAAATTTTAGATAATACTGTAAAGAATAATAATGCGATTGAAAAAACAATTGATGCGGGCAGAATAATGCTAGCTGCAGATAGTGTGGGTGCTGCACAAGTTATGATAGACAAGTCAGTTGAGTATGCAAAAGAAAGAAAACAATTTGGCAGAGTTATAGGCTCGTTTCAAGCTGTAAAACATATGTGTGCAGAAATGACTGCAGAACTAGAACCGTGTTATGCAATTGTTTGGCATGCTGCACACTGCTTTGATTACATACCTGAAGAGGCAAGACTTCTTGCATGTCAATCAAAGTCTCATATCTCAGAGGTTACAAAAATGGTTGCCAAAAAAGCAACCGAAGTTCATGGAGGCATGGGTTTTACAGATTTACTAGGATTGCATTATTGGTTTAAGAGAATTGGTATGAATAGACAATTATTAGGCTCTCCAGAATTAGTGAGAGATGAGGCTGGCAAAATTCAAGGATTCTAAATTAATTCTTTTTTGATTAAGTTTGATAGCAATTCCACTCTATCATTGCCAAAAAACATCTTATTCTTGTAATAAAAAGTAGGTGAGCCAAATCCACCTTGGTTGATAAGATCTTCTGAATTTTTAATCAAAATATCTTTTGTAGATTGCATATTAATAAATTTAGAAAATTCTAAAAAGTCTAAACCATTATCGGAGCATAGTTCCTCTAAAACATCATCCGAACTTATATCTTTGTTATGTGTCCAATAGGCCTCAAAAATACTTAGCGCATATTCATAAATAATATTTTTAGATTGGGCATATAAACAACCTCGCATCGCTTTCACAGAATTAACTGGAAAAATGCTTGGCCAATTAATAATAATATTTCTTGTATTAGCCCAGTTTTGAATATCATCTAAATAATATTTTTCTTTGGCAGGGACTGGGTTTGCCCTACTTTCATAAACTGATGGATTTATAGTATTGAATATTCCGCCAACTAAAATCGGCTTATATACAACTTCAATATTATTTTCATTTGCTAGCTGATTAATCGCTTTAAAAGATAAATATGTCCAAGGACTTGAACAATCAAAGAAAAATTCGATATAGTGTGCATTCATCATAAAACTATACATTGAATTAATAATTTGAACATCAAAAAAATAAATTTGACGACTAAGGCTTTGATCCTTCTTCTTCTTTCACAAAGCTTGCACGCTAGCAATATAGCTTTTGTACCTGACGATAAAAAGATTGCTCTTAGTGAGGAAATATTTAATAAATTATCAAAAGAACATTACGTTCAAGAGCTAAGCAATGATTTTAATCATAAGTATATTGAACATTTAATTGATGAACTTGATGGAAATAAAAGATATTTTACAAAATATGAAGTAAACCGCTTTTTAAGCTCTGCAAAAATATTTAATTCATCAAAAAATGCCTTCGATATTAAGGCTGCATATAAAATAATTAATCTTTATTTTAATAGATTAATAGATTTTTCAGAATACCAATTAACACTATTAGAACAAAAAGAATTTACTTTTAGTAAAGAAGATTATTTAGATATATTTCCAGATGACAATGAATGGAAGCCATCTAAATTAGCCCTTAAAGATGTCTGGATGCAAGTCACTAAAAATGACATGCTGACAGCTCAATTGGCTGACGAGGTAGAAGAGGATTTTATAGATAATATCAAAAAGAGATATTCGAATAGAATAAGAAGAGTCAATCAACGTAAAGATGAAGATATTTTTTCAATTGCTATGAGATCTTTAACTAGTCAGTTTGATCCTCATTCAACTTATTTTTCACCTAGGTCTGCTGAAGACTTTGAACTCAATATGAGTCTAAAGCTTGAAGGTATAGGTGCACTGCTTACAACTGAGGATGATTATGCAAAGATTGTAAGTTTAGTTCCTGGTGGGCCAGCTGAAAAATCAAGCAGAATCAATCCAGAAGATAAAATTACTAGAATTAAACAAGAAGATTCAGATGAATTTATTGATGTTATAGGCTGGAGAGTTGATGAGGTTGTTGATCTTATTAGAGGAAAATCAGGAACTAGCTTAGATATTGAATTCATACCTTATGATTCTGAAGATAATAGCAATAGAAAAATTGTTAACCTCATTAGAGAAGAAATTAAACTGGAAGATCGAGCAGCAAAATCAACCATACATTCTATTAATATATTAAATGAAGAATATAAGATTGGAATTATTGACCTACCAAATTTCTATATTGACTTTGATGCTTACCGAGATAGGGATCCAGATTATAAAAGCAGCAGTAATGATGTAAAAAAAATATTAAAGGAGTTTAATAAAAAATCTGTCGACGCAGTAATTATAGATTTAAGAGGTAACTCAGGTGGTGCTTTGCTTGAGGCTAATAGACTTACTGGTTTATTTGTATCTTCAGGTGCCACAGTGCAAGTTAAGCAAAATTCAGGAAAGATTGGTTCTTGGGGAGATTATTATGCAAGGCAGGCTTGGAAGAAGCCTGTTGCAGTTCTTGTAGATAGATATTCTGCTTCTGCATCTGAAATCTTTGCTGGAGCAATTCAAGATTACCAACGAGGCCTAGTTATCGGACACAGAACTTTTGGCAAGGGTACTGTTCAGGCAGTTGATCAATTATCTTCTGGTCAAATTAAAATAACTGAATCTATGTTTTATAGGGTTACTGGAGAAAGTACTCAAAATAAAGGAATAATTCCAGATATAGAGCTTCCAGCTACTTGGGATATTGAATCTACTGGGGAAAGCTCTCTTCATTTATCGCTACCATGGGATACCATTCCACCGGTTAGATACAGAAAATTCAATATAGATGAAGACATTCTTCTAGCTGTTAAGAACGCTCATAAAAATCGTTTAAAAGAAGATCCAAACCTTACTTACTTGCAAAATCTTAGACAAAGGTATGATGTTGTTTCAAATAAAAAAGAATTAAGTTTAAATTTGGTTAACCGAAAAGAAGAAAAGCAAGAAAGAAAAGATTGGTTGCTAAGTGTTGAAAATGAGCGAAGAGAAAATAATGGTTTAGATACATTTGATGCTTATGCTGACTTAGAAGAATTTAATAAAGACAAGGATGATAGTGACATAGATATTGATGTAGAAAATGATTATTTATTGCAAGAGACTGCAAATATAATCGCAGACTATATATACTTAAATAATAAATTATTAATATCAAAACTTAATTAATAAATGCGAATAGTATCCTTTAATATAAATAGTATCAGGGCTAGGCCACATCAATTAGAACATATAAGAGATGTATTAAAGCCAGATGTAATTGGATTACAGGAAACAAAAGTGAATGATCCAGACTTTCCTTTAGAGGTAATTGAAGAAATTGGATATCATGCAGAATATTGGGGACAAAAGGGTCATTATGGAGTAGCTTTATTAAGTAAAGATAAGCCAATAGCTATTCAAAAAGGTTTTGTTGATGACGATGAGGATGATCAAAAACGTTTTATTCAAGGAACTTATCAATTCAATGATTCAAAAATTATAATAATGAATGGGTATTTTCCTCAAGGGGAAAATATTCATCATGAATCTAAATTTCCTAAGAAAATAAAATACTATGATGATTTGCGCAAGCATATTACCGAAACTCAAAAAAAAGAAACTAACATTATTGTTATGGGTGATTTTAATGTAGCTCCTGAAGATATTGATATTGGAATTGGAGAGCAGAATATTAAGAGGTGGTTAAGGGATGGTAAAACCTCATTTCAACCTCAAGAAAGAGAGATGTGGAATAGTATTAAGAATTTAGGATTTCATGATTCGTGGAGATGCATCAATCCAAATGAATCAACAATTTATTCTTGGTTTGACTATAGATCAAGAATGTTTGATGACAATCCGCAAAGAGGTTTGAGAATTGATCATATAATGCTTTCAAATCAATTAGTATCATCAATAAAGGATGTAGGAATTGATCATGTTGCAAGAGCTATGGAGAAACCGTCTGATCATTGCCCTGTCTGGGTTGAAATATAACGTTAGTGCCTTTTTGATTTAAAGAAATCTTTTAATAGAATGCTGCTCTCTTCCTGTAGTAAGCCATGCTGATAATCGATCTTATGATTAAAGGGTTTATCAAAGATATGATCTATTGAATGAATGGCGCCAGTTTTTGGCTCAAATGCTGAATATACAAGCCTAGATAATCTTGCATCAATTAGGGCTTTAGCGCACATATGACAAGGCTCAAGAGTAACATACATACATGCATTATTTAGTCTGTAATTTTTAAGATTTTTGCTAGCGTCCCTTATAGCTAAAATTTCAGCATGGGCTGTTACATCATTTTTAGAAATAACTTGATTGAAGCCTCTACCAATTATTTTGTTATCTAAAGTAATAACTGCTCCAACTGGAACTTCATCGCTTAATGCTGCTTTTTTTGCCAGCTCAATAGCTTCGCTCATGAAAACAAAATCAGATTGTGAAAACATTAAATATTTTAGTAAAGTTCGATTCTTGCCAAATCTACTTCAGCATAAAAATCTTTTCCATATGCAACTATAGCAATCCAGTTGATCTTTGATGATTTTACGTTGCGAGGAACATATGCAGGACCGACTCTTTGAAATGCACTAAAGGGGATATCTATAATTTCCCATTTTTCATCAGCTATAAAAGTTGCCTTATAGTATTGCCAGGGTAAAAATGTTGCTGGAGTTCGCAGATGAATTTCATATGTCTCCCCATTACCTCTAGTTTTAATTCGCACTCCTGAGTAATTAGAATCTTTTGCCTCAACTCTGGATCTAAACTGAATAAAACCACCATTATTCTTTGTACTCACCTCTCCTTCAAGCCTATAGAAGTTAATAGAATTATCAGTTAATTCAGAAAATTTTAACTCTGAAAGTCCACCCATAACTTGATCTGATACCGGGTCCCAATTAGCGCGGTTGTTTTCAAAATCTTCTATTACTAAATTATCTGCAGAAACAAAAGTTGTAATTAAAATTATAAAAAGTCCTGATTTAATATTCATTTAGTTTTTTTATTGATTCTTTCAGCTGGAAACCAAGGCCACTTACAAACAGTTGCAGACCTTTTACCTTCAGGTGATATTACTGATAAATTTTTATCTATTTTAGAAAATTCAGTTGGAACATTAGCAAATCCAATATTCTTTTTTAGTCTTGGTGAGTAAATACATCTTGAAACATGGCCTATCTTGAGATCATGATCTATAACTGGCCAAAATTGTTCTGGAGGATTTTTTATGGGATCACCATCTAGGATTACCCCAACTAACATGCGTTTAGTTCCTTCTTCTTCTATTTTTTTTAATGCAGATTTGCCAATAAAATTAATAGATTGATTAGTATCTACTAATCTTCCAAGACCTATAGTGTAAGGGTTATCTTCTTTGAGCACATCTGACCTAAATGATAATAACCCGCCTTCTATACTTCTTATAGTATTTGGTGCGATAGGTGAAATATTATATTCTTGACCTGCCTCCATAACTATTTCCCAAAGCTGCTCACCAAGCTTGTGGTTGCGTAAATATAGTTCATAACTAATCTCACCACTCCATCCTGTTCTTGCCAAAACTAAAGGTATTCCTAATAAAGAAGTTTCTATAGCTCTATAAAAGCCAACATCTCTATGATCTTCATCAAATAACTTTTCTATTAATTGAGGAGCTTTTGGTCCACCAATCTGTAAAGGCGAAACGTCTGGTTCAAAAACATTAACGTCCATGCCAGAGTTAACAGCAGCTCCTTGAATCCATAAAAGCACCTCACTATCTCCAGGAGAAATCCAGAACTGATCTGGTTTAACTCTTAATAAAACAGCATCATTTATTATGCAGCCATCTTCTCCAGTAAGCAGAATATATAAACAGTGTCCTATTTCACACTTCTCAAGATTTCTTGGTGTTAAAGTTCTTATAAAATTATAAGCATCCGGACCATTTATCTCTATTTGTCGCTCCCCTGCAACATCCCACATAGTGACGTCCTTTATAAGACTGAAGTACTCTTCTTCTGAGCTTGTATAGCTTGTTGGCATATACATATAGTTATAAATTGTGAAACTTTTAGCACCGTATTTTCTTGTTGAATCATAAAAAGGAGATTTTCTAATTCTTGAACCAAAAGAAATATTAGCCGGAGGAAAATTTGTAGTCATTATAAGCTCCTATTAAAAAATAATGCTTAGCTTAATCCCTTTATCATTGCTTTTTCAAGCTTTTTATTTTCTTTATATGCTTTAAAAATTGGAAGCTTTATATTAGGGGCAAGATTATCTGCCATTCTTTTAATTTGAATGTAAAACCAGGCTTGTTGAGAGAATGCATTAAGGGCTTGAATAATAAGAAATGGGCTATTTGGTGACAACCACCATCTGCCAATTTGCAAAGTTTTTTCAAAAGATGGTAGCTCTTGAATATTTCCAGAAAGCAAGTCATTTAAGACTAAGGGTTGGGCACATAATGGCCTTCCTATTCCAATTAAATCGCAGGTTTTGGAATTTAACGCAGCATTCATACCCGTTGATGTTCTAAAGCCTCCTGTTACCATGAGCGGCATATTAATTGCTGCTTGAATCTTTTCAGCATAATTTAAAAAATACGCTTCTCTAGCAATAGTGCTATCCCTTCTAACTTCACTTCTTTCCTTATTAACACTGATATCATCTAATCCTAATAACCGAGGCTGCTCATAGGTTCCCCCCGAAATTTCTAGAACATCAACACCAGCATCATCTAATAATTTAGCAACTTTTATACAATCTGAATTACTAAAACCACCCTTTTGGAAATCTGCAGAATTTAATTTCACTGCTATTGGAAAATCATTACCTAACTCGTCTCTACAACCTTTTACAATCCTTAGCATTAGTCTCGATCTATTCTCAATTGATCCACCCCACTCATCAGTTCTCAGATTAATATCTGGTGATAAGAATTGGGAAAGTAAGTAACCATGTGCTGAATGCAATTGAATGCCTGTGAATCCGGTTTCTTTCGCAATTTTTGCTACAAAGATAAATCTTTCAATGACATCTTCAATATCTTCTACTGACATTGGAGTTGGAACTCCATAAGAAGCTCCTGGAATCTTAAGTTGAACAGAGGATGGTGATAAAGGACTCTTATTTATATCACCAGGCGTTTGTCTTCCAGCATGACTAATCTGCATCCAAAGTTGGGTATTGTTGCTTGTGCCTGCTTCAGCCCATTTTTTCAAAAAATCATATTGCTCATAATAAGAATTTTTTTCTATGGCAACATTGCCTGGCCCTTCTAGATATCTTCTATCAACCTGAACATTACCAGTTAATAAAATCCCTGCGCCTCCAGCAGACCATTTCTTATACAAATTTATATGTCTTTGAGTTGTAAAATTATTAGAATCTGCAATACCTTCTGTCATTGCAGCTTTGCATAATCTATTCTTAAGAGTTACTCCACATGGCAATTCAAAATTAGATCCTATTGTCATAAATTAGTACTTAATTAAATAATTTATATACATTTTCAGGAGGCCTTCCTAAAACTGCTTTGTTATTCATAATTATAATTGGTCTTTCAATCAATTTTGGAAAATCAACCATAAAATTTAATAAATCATTATTCGAATATTTCAAATCGTCTAAGCTATTTATTCTATAAGCTTCTTCGCCTGTTCTAATGATGTCTCTTGGTTCAAGATTTAGCTTTTCTAAAATTCCCTTTAATTCTTCGACAGTGATTGCTTCTTCTAAATATAATTTAATTTCAGGACAATAATTATTATCCTTAATAATTTGAAGAGTTTTTCTAGACTTGCTGCATCTTGGATTATGATAAATTTTTATTTTATGCATTAGATAATTCTGCAAGCATCTTCTGCATTTGCATGTGAATTATATTTACTGCTTGTAATGGTCTTATCATCACTTTAAATTCAGAAATTTTTCCATCTTCATTAAAAGAAATAATATCCACTCCATTTACATATTTACCCTCTATTTTTGTTTCAAACTCTAATATAGCTTGATTTCCACTTAATACTTCCTTTGTATAACGAAAACTTGAATCCTCAATATCACCATTTTTTTTAGCATCATCTCCACCAAAAGTATTTCCAGCAGCCATTAAATATAATTTAGCAAGCTCTTTACCTTCTTGAGGTGTGAAAACTACAGGTGAATAAAAAATAATGTCGTCAGCTAGAAGCGTGTCTAAGCCTCCAGGAAAATTTCCATGTGTAAAGTCATGCCATTGCTTAATATGCTCTTCGATCATTATTCTTCTTCTATAGAAAAAGTAAGACCTGCGCTGTCTTCAAGTCTTGTTATTAATTTAACACCCATAGCTGGTGCAGGCGTATATATGCCTCCACTGAGATCTTCACAATCTTGAATTAAGCAAAGTGCGCTTTCAAGTATCATCTTAGAAGTAGAGCCATATCCAGGATCCATATCTCCTTGAACTGATGCACTCAGAGTAGACCCATCAGGCATGTCTGCACAAAATAAGACATCATAATTACCATTTTCTCTAGATTCTTTTGAAGGACCCTCTCCAGGCTTGGGTGCATCGCCTAATGGATTTATTTTTGAAATTAATTCTGCTGCTGCCTTACCTTCTTCTCCAGCACCTTGAACCCACATTTCGTTATAACAAAAATCTTCGCCATATAAATGGCCCATTAGCGCATTTGATCGATGAATATTTTTTGTGTTAATTGGTGCCATAAAAAATGGTGCAACCCATACTCCTAATTTCTCATCAATCATAGGCTTATTATCTATAGGTTGTTCGGGTCCTGAAAATCCATTAGATAATGAAAAAGGGTTAACTAAAACTTCAATAAGTTCAGGTTTTTCTTTTAAGGCTCCCATTGTAGCCATCATTGAAGCTGCTGTACCACCAGAAAACTCTCCGTTCATTGCTCTTACTCTTCCTCTAATATTTGGAACTGCTTTTCCCAATCTCGAAATAACTTCGTTTTGAAGAAATAGAACACCTAAATCAAATGGGATACTATCAAAACCACATGAGAAGACTATTCTTGCTCCAGAATTTTTAGCTGCTTCAGAATGCTGATTAATTTGTTCATGCATCCAGCCAGGCTCACCACATAAATCAACATAATCAGTTCCATTATTAGCACATTCACTTACAACATCTGATCCATATAATTGATATGGTCCTACAGTTGTTAAAATACATTTAGTTTGCTTAACCATTGCTGAAATGCTTTGGATATCACTACTATCCGCAACAAGAAGAGGTACATCTTTTGAAACCCCTAACTCATCTCTTACTTCACAGAGTTTATTATGATTCCTTCCTGCCATAGCCCATGCAATATTATTATCATTACCATAATTATTCTGCATATACTCAACTACTAACTTGCCAGTAAATCCAGTAGCGCCATATATAACAACATCAAATATTTTATCTTTCATAAAAATCTCCTTAAAAATATTTTTTAATTAGTATCCAGCTTCTTCAGAATTTATTTTATCTAACCAATTACCATCTAGGAGCTCATATATATTTGAGCTAGGCTTTAAACAAAACACTTTATCCTCAACTTTACTTATATTAAAAGCATCATCACGAAGTTCATTTTTCTTTAATTTAAATGTGCCGGTGGTATCCATTTCTTGAATAATTCTAATAAATATTGGGCGAGCATACTTAGGCAGATTATTCTCAACATATTCAGAAAATTCAAGCCAATTAAAGCCTTCAAAATCTTCTAGACTAAATGCGGCCATGCCTGCTCTGCCTTCACAACCAGGAACTTTAACACCATATACATTTGCCATATTTACGTCTTTATAACCATTTAAAATTTCACCAACTTCATTAGTTGATACATTCTCAGATCTCCATCTGAATGTATCACCTACCCTATCAACAAATTGATAATGTTCCTTACCAAAAGCAAAACCAACATCCACTGTTTTAATTAAATCGCCAGTATTAAACCAAGCGTCTCCAACTTTAAAAACATCCCTTAAAATCTTCTTTTCACTTGCTTCTTTATCTGTATAGCCATTGAAAACAGCATTTGGTCCAATTTCAACAATTAACAAACCGGGATCATGATTGGTAATTTTTTTACAAAACCCCTCATCATTTTTTAGTATTTCATCTTCAGCAACGTCATATTCTAATAAAGCAACTTCTGCACTAGTCATTCCGATTGTTTTATTTTTATTAAAAAGGTTCATAAACAAAGCATTGCCTTCACTAGCGCCATAGATTTCAATAATTCTATCTATATCGAATCTTTCTTTAAATGTATCCCATACATCAGGCCTTAAACCATTTCCGACCATACTAACTATTGGATTATTAAGTTCTGCTTCAGAAGGTTCTTTATTAATAAGATATCTACATAATTCACCAATATATACAAATGCCGTTGTATTAAACTCATTTGCCTCTTGCCAAAATGATGATGCTGAAAATTTTCTCTTAATAAATGAGGCCGCGCCAACATTTATTGCTGCACATAAGCCAAGCATTAAGCCTGTGGAATGATATAAAGGTAAACAGTTATACATACAATCTTCATGATTAATTCTATAGCCTGCCATTGTTATATTTGTAGCAGCCGCTACTAATTTAGCATTAGGCAAAATTGCTGCTTTAGGAACGCCGGTGGTTCCTGATGTAAATATATAACAAGCAACATCTTTAGCAGTAACTTTATTTGTTTGATCTAAGTTCTCATTGTCATCAAAATCTAAATTTGCTTTTAAGTTTATTGCCCATTCTGGTAATGCATATTCATTTGTATCTTCAACCCACAAAAAGTCATCTTTGTTAGAAATATTAATGTCCTCTAGGACCTCTTGAAGTGGTTGAGCCCTCTCAGCACCAACTATGCACTTAACAGAATTAGATGAATTTATACAATGAATTAAAGGGTCGCCTGTAAGACTAGTATTAATAAGTACTCCAATAGCGCCTATCTTGTTTAAAGCCAATAATGAGATTGCATAATATGGACGATTTTCCATAAATAAAACAACCTTATCTCCATGCTTAACTCCATTACTAGACAAATATCTAGCAAAACTATTGGCAGCCTTGTTAGCTTCAGAGTATGTCCACGTTTCTTCTTCGAAATATACAAATGGGCGTTCTCCAAATTTGTTTGTGGACTCTTGGAAAGAATGAGATAAGGAAGCATTCTCATCTGCTTGCGGCCACTGATAACGTAGAACAGGAATCATGTACTTGAGTTCACCAAGCATTCTAATAAATTCTTTCATATTTTCCCCTAATATTGAACAATCTTTATAATATTTTTACCTTGTCATAATAATTATATCTTGAAACTAATCCCCTATCTTTATTATCAACCATGGCTATATTTCTCATCCAAGGATCGTGTAAGAAATGGTAGGAAAATTATATTTATAAGCATATAGATTGATAAGAGATAAAGAATATCTATATTTTGAATATAGGCAAATCCTAGAATACCTATTATCCCCAAGGTTATTAATCTAGAAACTTCCATTAATAGTGCAGATCTTCCCTCTAACCATCTTGAAGTCGCGACCATTGTATAGACTAACATTGCTACATATATTAAATTAAATACATAGTTTGTAGTTACATTCTCGACTATATAAACACCAGCAACTGTCAATATTATTAATTGGAAGAATCCATAAGAGCTTATTGCTTTACTAACACTAGGATTATATTTTTTATAGGTTTTTGCATTATATTCTGAATGCGGAAATTTTTTCTTTACATCCTCAGGGCGCCAACCTGTTCTAGCAAATAAAACATAAAACTTATCTTTTATTCTTTTTGCGTAAAAGAAATCTTTCATGATTCCAGTATAAATATGCAAATTAGCCCACAAAGGATTAAATGATCGTATCGGGGTTCTTATTCCATAAATACAAGGCTCTTCTTCTTGTTCTTCTTTAAAAGTTCCAAAAATCCTATCCCAAACAATAAAAACACCGCCATAATTTTTGTCTATGTAAATCTCATTCGTAGCATGATGAACTCTATGATTTGAAGGAGTTACAAAGAAAAGTTCATACCATCCTAATTTTGGAATATGTTGGCTATGGACCCAAAATTGATAGATGAGATTTATAGATGCGACGCTTACAAAAACTTTTGCAGGAACACCTATTAAAAATAATGGAACATAAAAAATCCAATTTAATAAAAAACTGGTACTAGTTTGTCTTAATGCGGTTGATAAATTATATTCTTCACTTTGATGATGAGCTACATGAGAAGCCCAAAATATTTGTCGCTCATGGCCAATTCTATGAAACCAGTAATAACAAAGATCATAAGCAACAAAAGCAAATATCCATGTAATTATTAAAGAATCATCCATTCTCCAAAGTGCATAATATGTTTCTATAGAATAAAAAATGGCGCCGCCTACACCTATAAGAACTAGTTTAGAAGCAGTGCTAAGAGACCCCATAAAAATACTGATAACGGTATCATTTATTCGATAGGTATTTTTGTTTTTGATCCAGCCATATAAAAACTCTATTCCAATAGCTAAGAGAAAAAATGGAACTGCTAAAGGTATATAATCCATTAGGCGAGGTCCATATCAGCAAGGCTGGAAATAATTGAATCTCTTCTCTTATTTTTTACTAAATCATTCCAGTCTATTTCTTTTGTTTTAAGCATATTAATTATTTTAGAGGATTTCGAAATTTGATTTTCTTCTAGATATTCTAACACTTCTATAACGCCTTTTCTGTTATTGCAAACCAATAACATATCGCAGCCTGCATCTAATGCTTTTTGAGCTTTATCAGAATAGTTGCCAGCTACATCTGCTCCTTTCATCGAAAGATCGTCGCTAAAAACCACTCCTTCAAAGCCTAACTGTTGACGTAAAATAGTCGTAAGCCAAAAATATGAAAAACTAACAGCATTATTATCTACTTTTGGGAATGTTAAATGTGCTGACATAACTCCACCAAGTAAATTCTGTAAGATTACATAGGGCTTTAAATCTTCTTTAAATAATTCATCTAGCTCTCTAGAATCTATTGGCGTTTGAATATGGCTATCTTCTTTAACTCCACCATGTCCAGGAAAATGTTTGCCTGTAGCTACCATTCCCGCATCTTGCATTCCTAGAATTAAGGATTCAGCAAGATCAATAACAATTTGAGGGTCATCACTAAAAGCTCTATTTCCTATAATAGTACTCATATCAATATCTAGATCAAGAACTGGTGTAAAACTAATATCTACACCGCACGAAATTAATTCAGATGCAATTAGCCATCCAATATCATTAGCAAGTTTTATAGCTTTATCATGATTACTTTTTGCAATATTACCAATTGATTGCATTGGAGGTATGTGCGTAAAGTCATTTTTAAAGCGTTGTACTCTTCCACCCTCATGATCAACAGCAATTAATATCTCTTTTTTAACTTCTCTAATGTTGGCACATAAATCTTTAATTTGATCGCGAGACTTAAAATTTCTTTCAAACAGAATAATGCCGCCAACATGAGGATTTTTAATTACATTAATATCTTCATCGGATAATAGTACACTTTCGATGTCTATCATTAGGCGGCCATGTTTGTTGGATGACATTCTTCTTATTCTTTTTCAGATCCTGGCATTAAAAAATCTTCAAATTGAGTTTGAAGTCTTTGCATGCCAGCAATCCATCTATCCCTATCATTTCCTTTTCTCATAATATATTCAGCAACCTCTTGATGAGGAAGTACAAGGAAGGTTTCAGTATCTATTGCCTTAAGAACATCATCAGCAACAACCTCAGGTTCTAACATACCATCAACTCCTGCTACTCCAGCTCCTCCTGCAGTCATAGCTGTTCTTACGGCCTGAGGACATAAGCATGAAACACCAATACCTTTATTTCCATAAGTTATTTTGATCCATTCAGCGAAGCTTACAGCTGCAGATTTAGTAACTGCATATCCAGCGGCACCTAATTGCGTTAAAAGTCCAGCTGCTGATGAAGTGTTAACTAAATAGCCCTCTTCTCTTTCTAGCATTTGCGGCAGGACGTGTTTAGCAGCATGGATATGAGATTGAACATTAATTTCCCATATCTGTTGCCAATCCTCTGTTTCAGCTTCGAAGAATCCAGGCACTCCACCAATACCAGCATTTGAGCAGAAAATATCTATTCCACCAGAAAACTCATTAGCTTTTTGAATAACATTAATAATTTCGCTTTCTTTAGCAACATTTGCTCGAACAGCTAGTCCATTTATTAAATCAGCAGTGGCTTGAGCTCCCTCAAGGTTTATATCGACACAAACAACAGACTTTGCACCAGCCTCATTAAAAGCACAACTTAATGCTTTTCCAATTCCACTGGCTGCGCCTGTGACAACAACTCTTTTTCCTGATATTTTCATAAAAAATTTCCTTTTCTCATTTTATTCTAATAGATTTAGCTATTTTAATATATTATAAAAACATGATCCTTAATCAAAAAATTGATAGTTTAATGATGATAGTTGGCAGAGTACTTCTTGGAATATATTTTCTTTTGCCCGGTCTTGGCAAAATACTTACTTACTCAGATAATATTATCCTGTTGACTTCCAAAGGAGTTCCGCTAACTCAAATTGCACTTCCATTAACTATATTAATAGAAGTAATCTTAGGTGCTATGTTAATTTTTGATAGGTATATAAAAATGAGTTCAATGATATTATTTGCTCTTACTTTGTTAATTAATATATTTATTCATGATTTTTGGAATTTATCTGGAGTAATGCAGTCACATGAAGCTCAGAATTTTTATAAAAATATGGGTGTAGCAGCAGGATTGCTTATATTAGCTTCAACTGCAAAGAACTAATCGTCGAGATTTTCTTTTAAAAAATTTAGGCTATCCTTCATTGATGCTCTTCTTGCTTTCCAATTGCATCCAAGATGGGCTCCTATAGGAGCTAAACCTGATTGA
This sequence comes from SAR86 cluster bacterium, assembly GCA_003331645.1. Classification (GTDB taxonomy): domain Bacteria; phylum Pseudomonadota; class Gammaproteobacteria; order Magnimaribacterales; family D2472; genus MED-G78. The sequence continues at coordinate 19,580 of QOPI01000017.1, forward strand.
ATCAATTTAATTCTTCCTTCAACAGTATTCATTTCATACCTTACTCCATCTTCGCCATCATAATACTGAGAACCATCTTTCTTGATAATACTGTGCTTTTTGCTAAGTGCTACCGCATTAGGCAAATAAGCAACGGGATCAACTCTATCAAAACTATGATGACTATCTTCATACAAAATTATTGAGCTGTTTCCTCCTGCTTCATTAATAGCAGGTGATAATTCTTCTATTAAAGATGATGGAGTATAGTCATCATCTTTACCAATAAGGCTGAGAATTGGTTGTTTGCTCCATCTCATTTCTTCAGGCCACATATAAGCGCCTGGATAAAACGCTAAGAAGGCTTTAAATCTTTCTCCATTAGGCGCAAGCTTTTCTGCAATAGGCTCCCATGCAGAATATATTGCTGTTGATCCACCAAAACTCCACCCAGCAATAAAAATATTATTAGTCTCTATATCAGGATGATTTGATAATATTTTTAATGCCTCAAAACAATCTGTTTGCGCTGTTGCAACTGTTACCTGTACTTGATCCTCAACAATAGAAGTTACATTTCTTGATTCAAAGCTTTGAACTTTAAAAATTGCAAAACCATTCTCTAAAAAATTTACTGAATGGTCATGTGATGACATAGCCCAGCCCATGCTTCCATGCATGCATATAACCAATGGATAAGTTTTTTTCTTAGCCTCAGGAAAAACTAAAGTTCCAAAGACTTCTTGTTCTTTTTTAGAGGATCCATTAAAAATGTCATAAAATTCAAATGGACTAGAAGATTGATAAAAAATATTACCATCGTCACCAGATTTAAGCTTCATTTCATCACCCTGTTAAGTTATTTATCTGTCCATTTAGGATTTCGTTTATTTATAAAAGCATCTATACCTTCTTTTGCATCTTCTTTTAGCATATTTTCAACCATAATTTTAGAGGTATATTTATAAGCCTCTGATAGCTCTAATTCAGATTGAATATAAAATGCTTGTTTGCCCATTTTTACAGTCATAGCTGATTTATTTGCAATCTTATTAGCAATACTCAGAGTCTTTTCCATCAAAAGATCCTTTGAAACGTGATTATTAATTAATCCAATTGCCTTAGCATTTATTGAATCAATCATATCTCCTGTTAAAAGCATTTCCATTGCATGCTTTTT
>QOPI01000018.1:0-17889 GCA_003331645.1 SAR86 cluster bacterium
TGATTGGAGTGATATACAAATCATCGTATCTCCTGCCTGCGGATGGAGCTATTACTTTAATGGAGCTGAAGCAACATCGGAAGGGATAGAGTTAGATTTCTCATATACACTTGCTGATAATCTTTTTCTAGACTTTACTGGAAGTTCTATGACAGCTGAAACTAATACTGATATACCTAGCTTAGGAGCTTCAAAAGGCGATAGATTACCTAATACTGTTGAGCAACAATACAATATAGGTCTTACTTATGAATATAGTTCTCCTTTAATGGGTCTGTCATCATTTATACGAGCTGATTATCTATATTATGGTGATAGTTTTGCAACATTTGGTCAAAGCGAAGATATGTTCTCACCAGATTATTCAAAACTTAATATTAATTGGGGTATGGAAATTGATGAAAATAATTCAATTCAAATTTCAGTTGATAATGCAACTGATGAAAGAACTGAAGCTTTTAAATATGCAGTTAGTTCCCCTAGCTGGAGACCAAGAGATTATATGCAGTGGATACCTCCTAGAAGTATTACATTTGCTTACAGATATAATTACTAAAAATTGCTTGAATATAAAATGCCAGCTTAGCTGGCATTTTTTTTAATCTTAAATTGTTTTCCAAGTTGTTCCGGATGGCTTGTCTTCTATCTCAACGCCAATTGATAAAAGCTCATCTCTAATTGAATCAGCAAGGTCAAAGTTTTTTTCTTCTCTTGCCTTATTTCTAGATTGAATTAAAGCTTCAACTTTTTCAGAATCAATTGCACCTTTCTTGAACCAATCATTAGGATTTTCATCTAAAATTCCAAGAATCTTACCTGTTGAGATTAGGCTTTTCTTTATATCTCTTTTTTCACTTTCTGATTTTTTAGTCAGATCTTTAATCAAAACATTTAGCTCAGACATAACCTTAGGAGTATTAAGATCATCACATAGAGCATCAATAATCTCTTTAGGCGGTTTTTGCATATCATTATTTGATATATCAATATTATCAAGCTCCAAAAGAGTTCTATATAACTTATCTAATAATTTTTTTGCCTGATGTAAAATCTTGTCATTCCAATCAAGCCCTTGTCTATAATGCGATGATAGCAATGCTAAGCGAAGAACTTCGCCGGAAGTTTCTTTTATTAAATCATCAACTAATAAAATATTATTTAAAGATTTAGACATTTTTTCATTATTTACAGTGACAAAACCATTATGCATCCAGTAATTAGCATAAGAATTTGGATCATTAATATCAGAGCTTGAGCAGCAACTTTGAGCAATTTCATTCTCATGATGAGGAAACTGTAAATCTCTTCCGCCTCCATGGATATCAAATGGTAAACCTAAGGTTTTTTCTGACATTGCAGAACATTCAGTGTGCCAACCTGGTCTTCCATACCCCCAAGGTGAATCCCACCCAGGCTGGTTATCTGAACTAGGCTTCCAAAGAACAAAATCTGCAGGATCTTTTTTAAATGGTGCTACCTCTACCCTACTGCCTGCAATCTGCTCTTCTCTGTTTCTTTTTGATAATAATCCATAGTTTGGATATGACGGAACATGAAATAATACATGGTCTTCTTTTTCATATGCATGACCTTTATTAACAAGATCAACAATCAATTCAATCATTTCTTTTATATATTCAGTTGCCTTCGGTTGGACATCTGGTATAGCAACTCCTAATTTAGCCATATCTTTATTATAAATATCAGCATACTTTTCTGTTATTTCATTAAATGGGACTTTTTGTTGATTGGCAGCTTCGATAATCTTATCGTCAATATCAGTTATATTTGATACATAGGTTACTTTTGGATACAAAAATCTTAGTAACCTTACAAAGGTGTCGAACACTACTGCCATCCTGGCATTTCCTATATGAGCAAAATTGTAAACTGTAGGGCCGCATGCATATATCTTGATATGATTTTGATCAAGTGGAATAAACTGCTCTTTTTTACCTAAAAGAGTATTATGTATATATAAATTCTGCACTAATTATTCTCATCTCTAAAAGGTTTAGTATTTATTATATCAAGTTCTCTTAATTGATTAAGTAAAGGTATTAGAGGCATGCCTCTTATCGTAAAAGCTGATCCACTTACAGAAGAAAATAAATTACGCCCAAGAGATTCATACTTATAAGCTCCAGCTGCATGAATTGGATTTTCAAGCTCAACATATTTAACTATTTCCTCCTCAGATAAATCACGCATTTGCATTTCAATGATTTCAGAATACTCCCATAGGCACTTATTATTTTGAAAAAGACATACCCCACTATTTTGAAAATGTTTTTTTCCAGATAATAATTGTAAATTACTAATTGCTTTTGTTTTATCGCCAGGTTTGTTAAAAATAACATCATCTAATACGCACATTTGGTCGCCGCCTATTACAATTGCATTTGGATATTGGAAACTAACTTCTTGAGCTTTTGCTTTTGCTAAATAGATAACTTGTTGTTGAAAAGATTCTTTAGATATTTTTTCTTTTAAATCATCTTCATCAACATCTGAAATGACAACATCGAATTCTAATCCAAACTCTTCAAGCATTAACTTTCTGCTCTCTGATCCAGATGCAAGAATTATCGGTATTTTGGGTTTGATACTGGAATCTTCCAGAGATCTATTCATTTAGAACTTTTTAGGTGAATTAATTAAATTAATAAATTCTTCTCGCGCTTTATTATCTTCTCTAAAAATTCCTAACATTCTTGATGTGATGGTACTAGACTCAGTTTTATGAATCCCTCTAGTACTCATGCAGCCATGACTAGCATCAATTACTACAGCAACACCCTTAGGTTTAAGCACTTCGTTAATAGTATCAGCAATCTGAGCTGTCATTGTTTCTTGAGTTTGAAGTCTTTTACCAAATGCATCAACAAGTCTAGCTAATTTACTAATGCCGACTACTCTTTTATTAGGAATGTAGCCTACATGAGCAACTCCTACAATTGGCACCATGTGATGCTCGCAATGAGACTCAAGTCTAATATCTCGAACAATTACTGCATCATCATAACCTTCAACTTCTTCAAAAGTTTTATTTAAAATCTCTATAGGATCATCGTCATACCCTGAAAAAAATTCTTTATATGCCTTAGCTACTCTTTTTGGAGTTTCTACTAAGCCCTCACGATCAGGATTATCACCAGTCCATAAAATAAGGGTACGAACAGCTTTTAGTACTTCATCTATAGCAGGTTTGGTCTTATCAGTCATGTATTTTCCTTAGGTATATAATTTTTGATGCCATTTTATCTGATATGAGACTAAATAACACTTAAGTGAAAGAAATTTCTATTAAATTAAGTTTTTTAAAGGCTTTTTATCAATAAAATCTATTAAATTACTACAAAATAGCTCATTTAATCTTAATATTGCATGCAAAGAATGAGCAGAATCATGTGAAGAGATAAAACAATTATTTGCTGTCCATAACTCTGAATCATTCGGTAAAGGCTCAATCTTAGTTGTATCCAATGCAGCACAGGCAATCGTGTTTGAATTTAATGCTTCAATCAAATCCTCCTCATTAACAGCATTTCCGCGTCCAACATTTATCAACATAGCAGTTTCTTTCATTAAGCTTAAACTTTTTTTATTAATAATATTATCTGTTTCATGATCAGCAGGTAGGCAAGAAACTACAAAATCTGCATTAGGCAATAACTCAAAGGTCTTATCTGGATGTTTTATTACATCAGCATATTTGCAATCATGAGGAGATCTTTTAGTTGCGCTAACATGCATACCAAAATTTTTAGCTAATCTTCCAACCTCTTGACCAATACCGCCATAGCCAAGAATTAAAATATGCTTATAAGTTAATTCGCCATCCCCGCCCCATGCTTCCCAACTCTTTTCTGCTTGCAGTTCAATATGCTTATCAATTCTTTTTGTCCACCTCAACATTTGTGCTAATACATAATTAGCAATTGGTATAGCATGAACACCACTAGCATTTGTAACTTTTGCATTTGTTTTGAGGATACTCTGTATCAAGGGGCTATCAGTTCCAGCATATCCAATTTGAATAAATTGCATTTGTTGACATAGATTAATTAGTGGATCCGTTAAACTATCATCCAATGCAGCTGCAAACATAAATTCATAAGTTAAAAAAAATACATCGCAATCTTGGACTTGATTCCAACTAGGTTCATCTTTGTTGTCGGGATGAATAGCTACTAACTCTATTGATGGATCAATCTTTTTTATTTGATCACCAAAATACTGTTCGGTGGAAATAGAAACTAGTATTTTCATATTAGTCTTTATCAATATTCATAGTTAGTAATTGTTCAGATTTGAAACCAGATTCAATATCATTAGTTTCTGTTGAATTTAATGATTTTTTTGCCAGAACTAGAGATTTTCTATCTTTGTTAGCAATTATTTCTGCTAATTTGAAAGCTTCTTTATATAAATCCTTTTTTGTGTCATGAATAGAATTTATTGCTCCATATTTAAATGCCTCATCTGCGCTTAGAGACTCGCCTGTTAAAATCATTCTTCTGACAACATTCAAAGGAAATAATCTTGTCATATGTGCTCCGCCAACAACAACTTTAAAGTTAATACCTGGAAATCCAAAATAAGCATCTTTTGATGCCAGTATAAAATCTCCAGATGCTGGAATAAATGCTCCTGCTCCAAGTACATATCCATGACAAGCACTAATTACAGGCACATTACACATATGTATAGCTCTTGCTGCCTTCCATAAATGATCCATTAAAATAGGAATGGATTCTATCTGATCTCTAGTTTCACTTTTATCCGCTCCACCACAAAAACCCTTACCAGATGCTGTGATAACAATTACGTTAACTGACTTGTCTTCAGATAAATCATTTATAATATGAAACAAGTTTAGCCAATTGTTTGAGTCAATTGCATTTACAGGCGGACAATCAATATTAATAGTAGCAATTCGTCCTTCTTTGCTTTGTTTGATTGGCATAAAGCTCCTTTTAATAATAGGTATTTTAATTGTAACAATGTCAAAGATAAAAGCGATAATAAATCCAGTAACTCCGTTTCAGCAAAATGCCCCTATAATTTTCTGCAATGAAACTAAAAAATGTGCTTTTGTTGATCCAGGTGGTGATATTGAAGTTCTACTTGAGGCAGCAAAACAAAACGATCTAATTCCCGAAAAGATTCTATTAACTCATGCTCATATTGATCATGCTGGCGGAGCACATGAGCTATCAACAATACTTAATATAAAAATAGAAGGGCCTCATAAGGCGGATCAATTTTTAATTGATACTATTGAAGAACAAGGCCAAATGTTAGGAATACCTGCTAAAAAATTTGTACCTGATGTTTGGTTTGAGGAAGGCGATGAGGTAACTGTTGGCAATTTAATTTTAGATATCTATTTTTGTCCTGGTCATACTCCTGGACATATTATATTTGTGCATCAAGAATCTAAACTTGCAATAGTCGGCGATGTTTTGTTTAGAGGATCAATAGGAAGAACTGATTTACCTGGCGGTAATTATAACGATCTGATAAATTCTATTACTGCAAAATTATGGCCACTTGGAAATGATATGAATTTTATTTGTGGGCATGGACCAGGCTCTACATTTGGACAAGAACGAATTGATAATGCCTTTGTATCAGATAGAGCTATTGAGTTAGCTTAAAAGGTAAGTCTAAAACCTAGCTCAAATGAACTATCAAGTACGTCACTTGAAATAACTTTAAAGTTTATTGCGGTATGCTTGCTTATATTAAATACTGCTTCAGCACCAAATTTTCTATCTGTTTCATCGTTTAATACAAAAGATATTTCTTGCGTACATATCTCTCCTTCAGGACACTGGAATTGTTGTATCTCAGTTTCTTTTGAAAAATCAGCAAATAATTTTCCTTCCCAAGCATTGCTATCGCCAAATCTGACACCGGCTATAACGTTTGCTTGAGTATCATCTTCTGAAAATTTATTAATGTCATTTTCTAAACTAGTAGATTTAACACCTACCTCTGCATATACGTCTAAGAAATTTTCTACGCTAAACGTTACACCTTTTGTTGAAATAGAATTTAAAATATCTCCTATGCCAGCATGCGCTCCAACTCTAAAAGAGTTCACTACTTTGTCATAAGTTTCAGAATCTAAATCAACACCATCAGCCCTTCTTTCAAAAACCCCATAAAGAGGTCCAGGCAGAGCTAAAGAAGCCATTAATGCTATTCCATCATCCTCTGCACTAATATAACTAAACCCTAAAGAGGTATATTGATAATCATTAGTTTCCCGTCCAAAACGCCCTTCATCAGCAATAGTTAGAAAAGAAAAGGAAGCAATTAATAAAAAACTTAATTTTTTCATAAAATAATTATATCTCGATTTAAAGTGAATATTTTATATTTAAGAATTTATGCAGGTCTTTTGCAGTATGCCTCAAAGTTTTTTGCATAATGTGTAGCCATTTCAGCTAAGTATTGGGCAGCTTTAGCAGATTCTGCTGCTCTTACAGGTTGACCAGCCTCGCGTTGTTTAGTGCTTTTTTCAAGTTCAATTCCAGCAAAATAAAGTAATGCTCCTGAAGTTTCACTAATTTTTTTACAATCATCTTTTTTCCAATATCCAAAAACTCCAACACTTGATTTTTTTTCTACAGTTTCTTTATTTGAATCAGACTCTGCAGAAGTATATGGCAGTAGAATTAGTGTCATAAGAAGAAGTAGGGAATATTTGTTCATAATTTTTAATTAAATTTGTTGCTGCTTCATGTTAGAAAAAAATACCTTCATTTGCAAGGAGTCGTCTTTTAGTTTCAACGCCACCCTTTCCACTATAACCACCAATAGTATTATCTGATTTGATTACCCTATGACATGGCGTTTTAATTGGTCTTGGATTTTTACCACAAGCATTAGCAACAGCTCTTGCTGCATTCGGTTTACCGATATTTAAAGCAAGCTGTTTATATGAAAGAGTCATGCCATGAGGAATTTTATCAATCTCATCCCAAACCTGATTTTGGAATTTTGATGCCAACTAACTTTTCTCTAATGCCACTAAGCCATGCTCAATAACAAAAAAAATTACCGCCTCAAGGGGTTGATTATGGTTGTCAGCTAGATCTTTCATTCTTTGTAATTGTTCATCTGTTATATCTATTGTTTTGATTTCTGGATCTATAAACTTATTTACCATTATTATTTAAGCCATTCGGTAATTAGATTTTCAGCTTCTGCTACATCCATAATTAATCTTGCATATTTAGGCACATCCATACTGATCATATGCTCTGCAATAACTTTAGTATTGATTGCAAAATTTGCTAAAGATTGAGCTAATTCAGTTTTTGCCTCAATATTTTCATTTTCGGCAACTAGTTTTTCAGAATAATTATTTGTATTGAATACAACTTGGGCCATAGCTAGTAATGCAGGTTCTTTGTTGTCCGCTTCATCATATTCATCTATGGCATTTAGTATCCAGTAATGCGGTTTTGCAACTTTCTTTTTTGCATCCTCTAGATCAGGGTAAAGCACAGCATGTGATTTATCTTTATACCAAGTATCTTCATGTTGAATAATACATAATTCCTTGATAACTGAAATATACTCATCTGTTGTCTCTTCTTTAGTTTTAAAAGGCAGTCTCATTTTTTTATTACCTGTTTTTTTTAATTAATCTTAACAAAGTTAAAAGTAAATTATCCTTTTTTTAATTAAAATTTTCTGTATGGAAATCTTTTATATCAGGATCTACCATGGCATCACTTATTCTTAATTCTCGATAGAGGTTTAAAGTATTTATTGTCTTACACCTACTAAGTGCAACATAGGCTTGGCCAGTAGCAAATGCACCTGAGCCTAAATCAACTGAACAACTTTCAAGAGTTAGACCTTGAGCCTTATGAATTGTTACAGCCCATCCAAGCTTTATTGGAAATTGTTTAAAGGAGGAGATAACCTCTTCAAACATCTCATCATCATCCTCATCATAAATGTACCTAACTTTATTCCATTCCTCTCTCTCAACTCTATGAATATCTTTGCCTACTTTAACTCTTATATATTTTTTTGTTTTTTCAGAGCATTGGGTAACTGTGCCTACAGTCCCATTCACCCACCTCCCTGCAGTATCATTTTTAATAAACATAACTTTTGCATCGACTTTAATTTTTAACTCTCTAGGTGCCGGGAGATCATTATCATTTAATTCGCCAACCTCTGATGACTTAATTGCAACCTGTGTGCCTTCAATTTGTCGAAGCATTTCATCATTAATTTGTTCAGCTCTATTTTTTCTTGAAGTAATGATCATAGATGATTCATTTACAGATTCTGGATTAAAGCAGGATCTATTAAAGCTATTGATAGTATTTTCTAAATCTTCACCTAAGCGAATATTATTAAGAAGGTTATAAAAATCACCATCATTCTCTTGTCTAAATGATTTAATTAATTCAAAAAATTTAGGATTATTAAACTCTTTAAAGCTATAGGCGCTAAAAAAATATATTGAGTCATATTTATCAAAAATAATTTTTTCTTCATACTCTTTTACTACTGGTGGTAATTGAAATAAATCTCCACAAGCAAGCACACTTACGCCACCAAAAGGCTCGTCATTTCCTCTATGTATTTTTAAAGTTTGTGAAATAGCATCCAGCATAGGCGCTCTTACCATAGATACTTCATCTATGATAAGGAGTTCAAGTTTTTTCAAAAGTTTATTAAATCTAGGATCTTTCGATTTAGTAATCTCAGGAAAGGTATCAAAGCCAATTCTAAAACCAGAATTAATGGTAGTTCCGCCTATATTAAGTGCAGCTATGCCTGTTGGGGCTACAACTATCATTTTCTTTTCTAATTCAGCTTTTACAGCCTCAAGTAGAGTTGTTTTACCCGTGCCTGCAGCACCTGTTAAGTAAATAAATTCTTGCTTATTACTATGGAGAAGATCAATAACTTGATCCTTTATAGTATCAAAACTATTTGATTCATTATTTTGATTATGCAAGTAAAAATCCCTTCTATATTTAAAAAATATTAAGGATAGTATAGAGATATATAGATGTATTCCTAGACCAAGATAAAAGAATCAACCCATCAATTTAATGATGGGTTGAAAAACAGTAAGTTTATATTATGAAGCCTCTGACATTAGATTTCTAAATTCATAGCTATCATATAAATCAGGTGCTCTGCATGAAGCTACCTCATCAAAGCTTGCTTGCATATCTCCACCTTTTTCAGCAAAGTTTGCATTTCCAGCTTCTAGGCCATCAAAACTCTGATGAAAGTTTAACCATAAAAAATCAAACATAGCGTCATCATCTAAAGCTTCATAGATGCCATAAAAATATGCTTCTGCTGTCCCATTTTCAGCAACCCAATTGTCATATTTTTGAGCAACAGCCATTAAATCTTCACTTGATTTACCATCATTTAGGTTGCATGGATATGTTTCAGTTGCAAAATAACTAAAATCAAAATCTGGAGATTCTGCTCCAGGTGCAGTAAATGTCCATGATGATACAACAGAATTGTCACATTCTAATATAGGATCATTTTTTATGTCCCAAGTTTGCGCTTCTTCGCTTGCCATCCATACTTCCCAGCCGGCATCTGCTGCTTCTTTTGAAGTCCACTGAAGTTCCCACCAGCCATTATCCTGACCATTACTTTCACCCTTGGGTGCGTAACCTCCAGCCCATACCAAGTCGGCTGACATAGCTTCAAGCTGATTCCATTCTGAAATTAACTTTCTCATATTTTCTGGTGAAGCATCAGGCCCAGCTACACAAGGTAAAAATTGGTTATAGTATGAAACAGGCGCTGCTTCAGCACTTGCGGTTTCTTGATCCATCGAATTATTAGAACAACTTGCAATTATAAGGATCGCAGTAATTGAAAAAATTGATGTATATTTTAAATTATTCATTATTTGGTTCTCTCCATATTAAATTCTTGTTATTCAAATATAACAAAGAAAACTTTTTATGAAAGAAATATTGTAGTTATTTACTAGATATAAATTACTGGCGGAGAGTGAGGGATTCGAACCCTCGATACAGTTACCCATATACCTCCTTAGCAGGGAGGCGCTTTCGACCACTCAGCCAACTCTCCGAAATGTTGGGTGATTATAACTCTTTGAAAATAAAAAATATCTAATTATCTATCGAATTCTACTTGCATTCCAAAAGGTAGATCTTGGTTGATTTGATTATCTTGAAAAGCTATATGACCATTAACAATAGTCATATATATTGATGAATTAAATGTTTTTCCTGCAAATGGAGACCAACCACATTTATACAAAATATTTTCTTCAGATACAGTATAAGATTTATCAATATCCAAGATTGCTAAATCAGCATAATAACCTTCACGAATATAACCTCTATCTTTAACTTGAAATCTTTTAGCAACATTATGGCTAGTTTTCTCAACAATAGTTTCAAGACTTAAAATGCCTTCATTATAAAAATCCATTAAAATCTGGAGTTCATGTTGAACCAAGGGCAAACCCGCAGGAGCATCTTGATACTTCATCATCTTTTCATCCCAAGTATGAGGAGCATGATCTGAAGCAATAATATCTATTTTATCTTCTTTAAGCGCCTTAATTAGAGCAAGTCTGTCAGATTCGTCTTTGATAGAGGGATTACATTTAATTTGATTACCTAATTCAGCATAATAGGACTCATTAAAGTACATATGATGTACACAAACTTCAGCTGTAATTTTTTTTCCGTCTACAGGTCCAGGAGAAAATAAATCCATTTCCTTTGCAGTAGTTAAATGAAAAACATGAAGATTAGCATCATATTTTTTTGCTAAAGCAACTGCTAATGAACTAGATAAATAACAACTTTCAACATCTCTGATTAGGTGATGATGTTCAGCTGATAAATCACTGCCATATTTATCATAAAATAATTTTTCGTTATCTTTAACTCGCTGAGGATCCTCACAATGAGTAACCACAGTTAATGGTGAGTAATGAAATATATCGTCTAATGCATCTATACTATCGACCAACATCTCACCAGTAGATGCACCCATAAAGACTTTAAGAGCTGCTGCTTGATTAATGTCAACTTGCTTTATTTCTTCTATGTTTGTATTACTTCCACCAAGGTGAAAAGAATAATTAGAAAGTGATCTGGTGCTAGCTAATTCAAATTTTTTAGTTAGATTTTCATTAGTAGTGGTGGTTGGATTAACATTGGGCATTTCAAAATAACTTGTAACGCCGCCTGCAAGGCCAGCTTTAGATTCAGTTGCAATATCACCCTTATGAGTCAATCCTGGCTCTCTAAAATGGACTTGGTCATCAATTAAGCCTGGTATTACAAAGCGACCATTAACATCCTCAATATTTTTTGCTTCAGAGTCTATAGAGTTTGCAATTAATTCAATTCTATTATTTTTTATTGCGATATCAGATTCTATAATTGTATTTTCATTTACTATATTGCAATTCTTTAGAATTAAGTCGTACATTATTTCTCCAAGTTGAAAGCCTTATGTAAAGATCTTACAGCAAGTTCTAGGTATTTTTCCTCTATAACAAGTGTTAGTTTTATTTCAGATGTACTTATCACCTGAATATTAATACCCTCACTTGATAAAGCTTCAAAAGCCTTACTTGCAATACCTGCATGAGATCTCATCCCAGCCCCAACAACTGAGACCTTAGCAATATTTGCATCAATTAATAAATCTGCATAATCTAATCCAGACTTCTCGTTTTCAAGAATAGATTTTACTTTTTCCTCTTCTTCTGAATCAACTGTAAAAGTAAAATCAGTCTTGCCATTAACACTTACATTTTGAACAATCACATCAACACTAATATCTTTATCATTAACTGGTCCAAGAATCTTATGCGCAATTCCAGGAGTATCAGCAACACTATGCAATGTGAATTTTGTTTGATCTTTTTTAAATGCTATTCCAGATATTAATGCATTTTCCATATTACCCTCCTTTAGAGATATTAGCGTACCTTCACCCTCTTCAAAACTTGAGAGCACCCTTACAGGGACTTTGTATTTATTAGCAAATTCCACTGCTCTTATTTGGACCACTTTTGCGCCTTGTCCAGCCATTTCTAACATTTCTTCCATAGTTATGGAATCTAACTTTCTTGCCTCGGGTACAACTCTTGGGTCAGTAGTATAAACACCATCGACATCAGTATAAATATCACATCTAGCTGCATCAACTTGAGCAGCAATTGCTACAGCAGTTGTATCAGAGCCGCCGCGTCCTAAAGTTGTAACATCTCCGCTTTCTGTAACACCTTGAAATCCAGTTATAATAGGAACTATACCCTCATTTAAAGTCGATAGTATTTTTTTACCATCTACGTCAACAATTCTTGCTTTTGAGTGGTGACTGGTGGTCTTCATAGATATTTGTGAAGCTGAAAATGATTTAGCTTTTACCCCATTGGCTTCTAAAGCCATTGCTAGTAATGATGCGCTAACTTTTTCTCCTGTTGAAATCAATGCATCAAATTCTCTTCTGTTTGGGTTATCACTAAAACTCTTAGCAAGCTTTATTAATCTATTTGTCTCTCCGCTCATTGCAGAGACAACTACAATAACTTTATTTTCTTTTGTTGCATTTTTAATGATATTAGCAACAGCATTAATGCGCTCGTCTGAGCCAACAGAGGTACCGCCAAATTTTTGAACTATTATTTCTGACATGAGACTAATATTATTTAGCGACTGATTTTACGATATCTGTGATAGATGTCACGAACTCATTAACATTATTTGTTTGGCCGGCTCCTTGTGCAAAATCTGCTCTACCTCCACCTTTTCCGCCTAAAGATTCTGTAAGCGCTTTTATAACATCACCAGCTGAAATATTTGAAGTTCTATCTTCAGTAACGCCACAGACTACAGCTACCTTGTTATCTATTGCATTTATAATGATTGCAACTCCACTTTTAAGTTCTGCTTTCTTTTTATCTACTAATCCTCTTAGCAGCTTATTATCTTCTACACTGACTTGTTCTACTAATAAATGCCAATCATCGATTTTGTAAACTTCTGAGTTAACAATATCAATTGATGCAGACTGAACTCCACCTTTTTTTAATTTCTTATTTTCACTTAAGAGAGTTTTTACCTTTTGCTCTAGATCATCTTGTGATGAATTTAATAATTGTTGAATTGAGTTATTTACTGATCTTAACTCTTCTAGATACTCTATCGCCCTCTTTCCAGATAGAGCTTCTACTCTTCTAATACCAGATGCGACGCTAGATTGATTGATTATAATAAATAAACCCATATCACCAGTTCTATCAACATGCGTGCCTCCACAAAGTTCTACTGAGAAAGCTTTGGCTCCCATGCTTAGGACTCTTACCTCATCATCATACTTCTCTCCAAATAAAGCTTGAGCTCCAGACTCAATAGCTTTATCTAAATCCATGATTTCAGTTGTTACTTCAAGATTATTTAACATTTCATGGTTCACAATATTTTCTATCTTTGATATCTCTTCTGGTGTTAAAGGTTTGTCATGTGAAAAATCAAATCTAAGTTTATGCTCATCTACTAATGATCCTTTTTGCTGAACATGATCACCAAGTATTTCCTTAAGGGCTGCATGCATTAAGTGAGTAGCTGAATGATGTATAGCAACAGCTTGTCTTTTATCTTTTTCTACACTCATATTAATAACATCATTTTTGCTTAGCGGACCAGTATCTAAGATTGCTTTGTGAATAAATACTTTTCCTTGTTTCTTACAATCTATAATAGCACCACTAGAAGTTTTAGATGAAAAGATACCTCTATCTCCCACCTGACCGCCTGACTCTGCATAAAATGGAGTTTCTTCAGTAGAGAAGAAAATTTCATTAGTTGTCTCAGTAATATCTACTGATTTAAGCCCCTCCCACAAAGCAATAACTTTACTTTTAGCTTCTAAAGAGTCATAGCCTAGAAAATTTGTTTCTTTAATGCCTGGTGCGGCAGGAAGTTTCGATGTAAAGCTGCTTGCTGCTTTCGATGTTTGTTTTTGCTTAGCCATGAATTTATTGAATCCGTCTTTGTCGACCAATAAATTATTTTCCCTTGCTATATCTGCAGTTAGATCAAATGGAAATCCAAACGTATCATGGAGTTTAAAAATAACTTCACCTGGAATTGTTTTATCTTTAATTTTTAAAATAGCCTCATCAAGAATTTTGATTCCATTCTCTAAGGTCTCAAAAAACTTCAATTCCTCATCATTGATCGTCTTAATAATTGATGTTTGATTTTCTTTTAATAAAGGGTATGCGTCTGACATTAGTTCAACCAGTGTTGGGACTAATTTATTTAAAAAGGGTTCTTTAGCGCCCATAGTATAGCCATGGCGAATTGCTCTTCTTAAAATCCTTCTTAATACATAACCTCTACCTTCATTCTCTGGAACCACACCGTCGGCTATAAGGAAACTCGTAGAACGAATATGATCAGCTATTACTTTATGGGAAACATTGCCCTTTTCTTTTAATAAGTTTTCTGATGCCTTGATTAGGTTTTTAAAAAGATCGGTTTCATAGTTAGAATTTATTCCCTGCATAACTGCAGATATTCTTTCTAAACCCATTCCAGTATCAACTGATGGTTTTGGAAGTTGAGTCATATTGCCTGAACCATCTCTATTAAATTGCATAAAAACCAAATTCCATATCTCTACAAATCTATCACCTTCATCACCCTCAGATCCTGGAGGGCTTCCAGGTATATGATCTCCATGATCATAATAAATCTCTGAGCAAGGACCGCAGGGTCCCGTATCTCCCATTGACCAAAAATTGTCTTCATCGCCTAGGCGAACTATTCTGGCAGGATTTATGCCGATTGACTCTTCCCATATTTTTGCAGCCTCATCATCATCTTGATATACAGAAATCCAAAGTTTGTCCTCAGGAATTTTTAAAACGTCTGTAAGAAATTCCCATGCAAATCCAATAGCTTCTTCTTTAAAATAATCACCAAAACTAAAATTACCAAGCATTTCAAAAAATGTGTGGTGTCTCAGGGTATAGCCAACATTTTCTAAGTCGTTGTGCTTACCTCCAGCTCTTATACATCGTTGAGATGTGACAGCTCTTGTGTATTTACGTTTATCAGTCCCAAGAAATACATCCTTAAACTGAACCATACCAGCATTTGTAAATAGCAAAGTTTCATCATTCATTGGAACCAATGAGCTTGAATCGACAATAGTATGATCTTTTGATTTATAAAAATCTAAAAATGCCTGTCTTAACTCTTTAGTATTCATAATTGAGAATATTATTTTATATTTTTATATCTTTTATAGTTTTCAATATAATAATGGGCGTTGATTGAGGGCATCGTTTGCTCTTCTTCACTAAGCTGTTTTTTAATCTTTCCTGGCATACCCAAAACCATAGATCCATCTGGCACTTCCATATTTTCTGTTATAAGTGCTTTGGCTCCTATAATACAATTTTTACCAATTTTTGCTCCATTAAGAATAACTGAACCTATACCAACAAGGGTCCCATCGCCTATTTCACAACCATGAAGCATTGCCATATGACCCACCGTCACAAATTTACCAACTTTACAAGGAAAGCCTGGGTCTGTATGAATAATACTTCCATCTTGAACATTTGAACCTTCTCCTATAGTAATAGGCTCATTATCTCCTCTAATAGTGCAGTTAAACCATACACTAGCATCCTTGGCTAAATAAACATTACCAATAACATTGGCATCGGGCGCTACCCAAAAATCTTCATTTTCAGTCTGAAGTACTTTACCCTCAAGTTCAATAATCATCTTACAATCCCTGTTGATATATCAGCATCAAAACATGTGTTTAACAAATCTGCAGTAATCATAGCTGTTAAGCCCCATATCTTTTGTTCATTATAATACCAAGTAGGCATTTCTAGTTGCATTTTATCTCTTTGGAATATCTGAGTTTGCATATTTTTTTTATCTAATAAGTAGGCTATGGGTACTTCGAATATCTCTTGTATCTCCTCATTTGCTATTAAGTTTGGCTCCTCTGTAATAATTGCTACATATGGATTAACTTCAATATCAAATCTAGATATCAAAAAATTTAAGCTTCCTAATAACTCTACTAGCTTTGGATCTAAAGCCATCTCCTCTTGTGACTCTCTTAATGCTGTATGGTACAAATCTAAATCTTCATCTTCCATCATTCCACCAGGAAAACTTACCTCTCCAGAATGCGTAGATACCTTGGTTGATCTTTGTGTATAAATGATTGAAGGCGCTGTCTTATATCTACCGTAATAAAGAATACCAATTAAAACCCCAGCCTTTTTTAAATTAGTAGACTGAGTAGGATTTAGTTTTGCAAGCTTTTGCTTTATGCTATCGATCATAACGATAAGTTTAACTTTTTAGACTTATATAATCTTGTTTTAGGTAGAAAATTGAAATATTGCTCAAATTGTGGAAGTTCGAATCTAGAATTTAAAATTCCTGAAGATGACAATTTAAAACGTCATATATGCAAGGATTGTGGAACTATTCATTACACAAACCCCAATATGGTGGTTGGTGCACTATGTATTAGAGACAATAAAATTCTCATGGCAAAAAGAAATATCCATCCTCGTAAAGGTTTTTGGACTCTTCCAGCAGGATTTATGGAAAATGCTGAAACTGTTAGTACTGGAGCTTTAAGAGAAACTTTAGAAGAGACTGGTTCGAAAGCTAAAATAATTATGCCTTATACAATGTTTAGCCTTCCTCATATAAATCAAATTCATTTTTTTTATCTTGCTGATCTATTAGATGATAACTATGGCCCAACATCAGAAAGTGAAGAAGTTAGATTATTCAGTGAATCCGAAATACTATGGGACGAGCTAGCATTTCCTACTGTTAAAAAAACTCTAGAATATTATATTGAAGATAATAAAAATAAGAATTTTAGCTTTAGAGAAGAAGATATTACTATCTGGTAATTAACAACCATCACTAAATAATTTAGCATTTACAAAGATTTGCATCCATGGTGAAAATTCTTTCCATGAATCTGGTTTCCAAGAAAATTGTGATGTTCTAAAAACTCGTTCAGGATGAGGCATCATTATGGTTACTCTGCCCTTTGCAGCAGTAATTCCAGTTATACCATCAATAGAACCATTAGGGTTTAAGGGATATTTTTCTGTAGGCTGTCCAGATGAATCAATAAATTGCATAGCGATTTGATTTGAAGATATTAAAGATTGAACTTGTTTATTATTTTTAAATAGCGTCCTTCCTTCTCCATGAGCTGATGCAATTGGAACTTGCCAACCATTCATTGAGTCTAGCAATACTGAGTTACTATTTTTAATTTCAACTTGAACAAGTCTTGCTTCAAATTGATCAGAGTAATTTTTAATGAATCTAGGCCAAGCATCTGCACCAGGGATTATAGCTTTTATATTAGATAGCATTTGGCAACCATTACAAACACCAAGGGTAAAAGTAGAATCCTTTTGAAAAAACTCTTCAAATTGATCTTTAATCTTTGAGTTATATAAGATTGTTTTTGACCATCCGCCTCCCGCTCCCAAAACATCTCCATAAGAAAAGCCGCCACATACAGCCATGCCATTAAAATTATTAATATTTTTAGATCCATCCAATAAATCTTGCATATGTACATCTTCAGCTTCAAAGCCAGCTAAATGAAAAGCAGCAGCCATCTCCATCTGTCCATTAACACCTTGCTCTCTTAAAATAGCCACTTTTGGCTTTGAAGATTTAATATTAAAACTACTTACATCAGGATCAACAAATGAGTCTTTAGCAAAAAGTCCTGAGTATCCTTCCTTTATAAGACTTAATTCTGAATCAGCAGATTCTTTATTATCTCGAATACTTT
>QOPI01000019.1:0-13985 GCA_003331645.1 SAR86 cluster bacterium
TTCAATCGCAGGTCCAGATAAGACAGGATGAGTAATATAGGCTTTTACACTTGCCGCTCCTTCATTTTTAAGCGCCTCAACTGCGTTACATAGTGTACCAGCAGTATCAATAATATCATCAGGAACTATACATATCTTACCTTTTACATCTCCAATAATATTCATAACCTCAGACTCGTTAGCAGCGGCCCTTCTTTTATCAATAATAGCTAATTCAGCTCCATTGAGTTGCTTTGCTACCGCTCTTGATCTAACCACTCCTCCAACATCAGGAGATACAACAACAACATCATCCATATTATTTTTACTTTGCATCTTAATATCTTGAACCATTAACCCAGTCGCATAGACATTATCTGCAGGCATATCAAAAAAACCTTGGATTGTTTCTGAATGTAAATCGACAGTCAGCACTCTATCAATACCAACACTATGAAGCATATCTGCAACAACCTTTGCACTTATAGGAACTCTTGCTGATCGGACCCTTCTGTCTTGTCTTGCATAACCATAATAGGGAATCACAGCAGTTATTCTTGATGCTGAAGATCTTTTTAACGCATCTGCAAGAAGCATAAGCTCCATTAAGTTTTTATTTGTAGGAGCGCATGTTGGTTGAATTATAAAGGTATCGTGACCTCTAACATTTTCTTCAATTTCAACCTTTATTTCTCCATCTGAAAAATATCCTATATCTGCTGCAGATATTTTCATTCCTAAAATCTTAGCAACTTCATTAGCAAGATCGCTATTAGAAGTTCCAGTAAAAATATCTAAATTTGGCTTACTTATCATAATTGTAAATTATATCAAAATTGGCTGGGGTGGGAGGATTCGAACCTCCGCATGACGGGATCAAAACCCGTTGCCTTACCGCTTGGCTACACCCCAATGTTAACTCATACCTCTTAAAGGTGAATATTGTATAGCTTCAGCTAAAAAGAATCTCCAATTAATTGGGATTATTTCCATTATTTTTTTTAACTCACCCTCATCTTTATATGAAATAAACATTGTTGATCCGCTCCCTGTAAGCTTGATATCAAAAGAAGAAATATTTTTGTTATAAAATGATTTAATTTCTGGATACATACCAAGCAATGGCTTTAAAAGAGAGTTCTGTAAATTATTTTCTTTAATAAATTTTTTGTTATTTGAATAAAATTCAAATACTTTTTTTGTTGAAGCAACAATATTTGGGTATATAAGAATATATTTAGAACCATCAGATTTTTTTTCTTTAAGTTTATCTCCAATACCAGAAACGTAAGCATTTTTTCCATTAAGAAAAAAGGGTACATCAGCTCCGAGGTCCTTACCTAATTTTAATAAATCCTTCTGAGAGATTTCAAGTTTCCATAAATTATTTAGTGCGAGTAGAATTGAAGCTGCATTTGAGCTACCTCCACCAAGGCCTGCACCAATTGGTATTTCCTTTTTCAATTTAATATAGATACCTTGCTTAACTTTGTATTTATTTTTAATAAGTTGCACTGCTTTAAATATGATATTTTCTTCTAATTTAATAATGTCAGGATTGCATTCAATTTTTATCTCTTTGGATTTAGTTGAAGATACCTCTAACTCATCATATAAATTAATAAGTTGAAAAGCAGATTCTAATTCATGGTAACCGTCAGATCTTCTTTTTAATATTTTTAAATATATATTAATTTTTGCAGGTGAATTAAGTACCAAAGTATTCATGATTTTGTTCTTACAAACCCATTTAAATAAATGTTATCTACTTCAATATTAAACAGCACCCTTTTATCTTGTTGAAGGCTACAGGACATTTTAATACCATCAATTTTTGAAAATTTTACCTCTTTATTGAATTTATAGCTTCCGAGGCAGTCAGTTATCATTTCATATATTGCTATATGATTTACTCTATCAAGAATATTTTGAGTTTTATAATTTTCAGGATTTATAGATATACCTCTTTTAAGATCTATATTTACATTTAGGACATTCCCAAATAAAGGCTTATTAACCTGTATAATAATACTTTCCGGTAAAGGAAATATTACAACACTAAAATTTGAATTATTATTATTTTGAACGAGATTAAACTTACCAATATAATTTTCATCTTGAAATCTAGCTTTATTTAGAGAAGCGCATGAAACCAATGATAATACGAGCACTATTGAAAATTTTTTAATCATGAATTTATATTTATTTGGCATTAACCACAAAACCTCTGATGTTTCTGAGAGAGAAAGATTTATTATAGATGAGTCTGCACAGATTTTTTTAGAAAATTACTTAAAAGAAAAGTTCCCAAATGCTATTGAATCTTTTTTTGGAATTTCTACCTGCAATAGAACTGAATTTTTCTTTACCGCCATGGATGATATAACTGATAAAGTTTTTTATGCAATAAAACACGCACTAGACATAGATCAAATCCCAGACTCGCATTTTTATTCTTATAGCAACGATGATGCATTTATACACATGTGCAAAGTTGCATCTGGAATTGATTCTCAAGTTATTGGAGAGCAAGAGATTTTTGGACAATTCAAAGATGCTTATAAAACTGCAGATGAGCTTGGTCTAATTAATTATGGATTAAGACTTTATGTAGATAAAACTCTCGAAATTTCAAAGAAAATAAGAACTTCTACCAAAATTGGTATAAATCCTTTATCTGTAAGCGGTTTAACGCTTAATTTAGTAAGAAGAATTTTTGAAAAGCCTGAAAATCAAAAAATTCTTATTATAGGTGCTGGCGAGATGG
The DNA here is from genome assembly GCA_003331645.1 of SAR86 cluster bacterium. GTDB lineage: Bacteria > Pseudomonadota > Gammaproteobacteria > Magnimaribacterales > D2472 > MED-G78. The sequence goes on from QOPI01000019.1 coordinate 2,747, forward strand.
CAAAACTTATAATTGAAACCCTGTATAAGTCAGGTATAAAGAATATTAGCGCAATAAATAGAAGTATTAAAATTATAAACATTTCTGAAAACTTTAATGTTCTACCGTTACCTCTATCTGCTGCTCACAAAGCACTAGAAGAAGCAGATATCATAATTGCTTCAGCAACAACATCAATACCAATTATTGGCAAAGGCGCAGTTGAAAGCGCTCTTACAGTTAGAAACAATAAACCAATGCTATTTATTGATTTAGCAGTTCCAAGAAATATTGAATCTGAAATAAAATCACTAGAACAAGTTTATCTTTTTTCTATTGATGACATTGAGAAGATTACAAAAGATAACTATGGAGAAAGACTTGCAGAGGCTGAGAAGGCCTCTAATTTAATTGTTCATGAAGTAAGTCAGGCAAAAGAAAAAATATTAAATAAAATTAGAAGAAGTCTAATAAAAAATAATTTGCAAAATTTATTAGAGAGTTTTTCTAAAGAAGATATTTCTGAACTCAGTAGTAGCTTATTAGATGATTCAAATCTAACTGATATGTTTATAAAAAAAGCTCACGAAAGTGGCTCCCTAGAATTAGTTCAAAGTATCAAATCTACTGAAACCCATATCATTAAGAAGATAGTCAAAGGATTGATCCAAGATGCATGATTCGATGCTTCATAAACTTGAAAAACTTAGAGAGCGCTTAATCGAAATTCAGGATACTTTAGTTGATTCTGATACTGTCAAGGATATAGATAAATACACTCAACTAAATAAAGAATTTTCTGATCTGAAGCCAATCGTTGAGAAGTTTGAAGAATATAATGAAACTATAACTAGAATACAAGGAGCAAATTCCTTACTAGCATCTGAAGATGATGAAATAAAAGAGCTTGCTCAAATAGAACTAGAAGAATCTCAAGAAAAATCTGAAACATTTGAAAGAGATCTTAAGTTTATGTTACTTCCAAAAGATATAGCTGATGAAGGATCTGCTTATTTAGAAATAAGAGCTGGCGCAGGCGGAGATGAAGCGGGAATCTTTGCAGGCGATCTATTTAGGATGTATACAAGACTCGCTGAGAGAGAGGGCTGGGGAATTGAAGTCATTAATATTAAGCCTGCAGAACAAGGAGGCCTTAAAGAAGTTGTTGCAAAATTAACTGGGCAAGGCGTATTTAAAGTTATGAAATTTGAATCTGGTGTTCATAGAGTTCAAAGAGTTCCTGAGACAGAATCTCAAGGAAGAATTCATACTTCAACATGCACAGTTGCTATTTTGCCTGAAGCAGAAGAGATTCAAGATGTTGAAATAGCTAAATCTGATTTAAGAGTAGATACCTACAGAGCATCTGGAGCTGGAGGCCAGCATGTCAATAAAACAGATTCTGCTGTTCGTTTAACACATATACCAAGTGGATTGGTTGTGGAATGTCAGGATGGAAGATCTCAACATAAAAACAAAGAAAAAGCTTTATCTCTTTTAAGCGCAAAATTAAAACAACAGGAATTAGAAGAGCAGCAAGAAAGTATAGCTAGCGAAAGAAAAGTCTTGGTTGGAACTGGAGACAGAAGTGAAAAGATTAGAACTTATAATTTTCCTCAAGGTAGAATGACTGATCATAGAATTAAATTAACTCAACATAACCTAGATCAAATTATGGATGGTGATATTAAAAGTATTTGCGATGCATTATTGTCAGAGAATCAATTAGCAATGTTATCTCAACTTGAGGAAGAGTAATTTTTGATAACCTCTTTAAATCTGTATAAAGATAAAATAACGAAACTCGAATCTCTTCTTCCAGGCATTAGTAATAATTTTAGATTTTATTTGAAGAAAGCCCTTAATTACTCTGATTCTTCTATTATTCTAAGTGATGATATCTATGTTTCAGATCAAGAAGCAAGCCTAATCGAAGAATTTATCAATCTTTCAAAAAAACAAGTTCCAATTGAATACATACTAAATGATTCAGAGTTCTATGGGAGAAATTTTTATGTGGATAATAGAGTTCTTATCCCAAGAGATGAAACAGAATTAATAATTGATATTTTACTAGATCAAGATATTAAGAATACATCTAAAATAATTGATTTAGGAACTGGATCAGGCTGTCTGGGTATTTCAATTGCATTAGAGTTGCCCGAATCATCTGTATTGGGCGTTGATAAATATCTAGATGCAATTGATGTAGCAATAAAAAATAAAGATATTCATAGAGTCTCAAATTTTAATGTCAAACAATCGGATTGGTTTTCTAATGTAAATGAAGAAAATTTTGAATTAGTAGTATCTAATCCACCATATATCGAATCAACAGATATTCATTTAAAAAATTTAAATCATGAACCTAGGTCTGCATTAGTTTCTCAAGAAAAGGGTCTTTTAGATTTAAAAAAAATATGCTCTCAAGCATATAATAATTTAAAAAAAGACGGCATTCTTATACTTGAACATGGTTATAACCAAGCAGATGATGTAAAAAAAATTATGGAATTAAATAATTATAGTGAAATTGAAAATTTTAAAGATTACCATCTTCATCCTAGAATAACTCTAGGCAAAAAATAAGCTTGATTATATAATTTAGGCTCAAACTTAGAGGGGATAAATATGAATGGAGATATGCAAAGGTGGACACCAAATGTTGCAAGTATTATTGAGCATGCTAAGGAATTCCATCCAAATAAGGAAGTTATTAGCAGGATGGTATCAGGTGATATCCATAGAACGAATTATGATGAAGTTTGTATTAGATCTAGAAAGCTTGCTTCAGCATTAGAAAGAGACGGTTATAAAAAAGGCGATGTAATTGCAACATTAGCTTTAAATACTTATAGACATCTAGAGATGTATTATGGAATTTCAGGAATGGGAGCGATTTGCCACACTCTTAATTTTAGACTTCATCCTGAACAGGCTGTTTATATTATTAATCATGCAGATGATAAGATCATTTTTTGCGAGGTTCCTTTCATCCCAATTTTAGAAGGACTAAAAGATCAGCTTCCATGTGTTGAGAAATATATTATTCTCTGTGATGCATCAGATATGCCTGAAACGGCTCTAAAAAATGCGATTTCATATGAAGAGTATATAAGTAGTGGAGATGAGGATTATGAATGGCCTGCAATGGATGATGATGCTGCTTGCGGACTTTGCTACACATCTGGAACAACTGGAAATCCCAAAGGCGTACTTTACTCACATAAATCTAATATCTTACATGCTCAAGCATCACTAGTGGGTATGCCTATAGGTCCTGATGAATCGATACTTATGGTTGTTCCTCTATTCCATGTTCTTGCATGGGGTATTCCTTATTATGGGCCTATGCATGGTTCTAAGCTTGTAATGCCTGGTATGCAAATGGAAGGTGAGCCTTTGTATGATCTTATTGAGAAAGAGAAGGTTACTTTAGCTTTTGGTGTGCCTACTATTTGGATGGGCTTGCTTGCTTATTGTAGAGATAATAATAAAATTTTGACTTCAGTAAAAAATACTATTATTGGTGGATCGGCACTTTCACTTCCCACTCTTCAGGAATTTGATGAAGTACATGATGTTAATGTTATTCATGCATGGGGCATGACTGAAATGAGTCCTCTAGGCACTATAAATGTCCCTACCTCAGAAATGGAGAATATGAGTAAAGAAGAGAAATATGCAATTCAGCTGAAGCAAGGTAAACCAATATATGGTGTTGAGCTTAAAGTTGTAGATGATGCTGGAATTGAACTTCCTAAAGATGGTGAATCTCAAGGTCATTTAATGGTAAGAGGTCCTTGGATTCTTCAAAAATACTTTAAAGCTGAAAAAGATGCAGTCGATAAAGATGGATGGTTTGATACAGGAGATATTTCTGTTTTAGATACAGATGGTTATATGATCATTAAAGATAGAGCCAAGGATGTTATTAAGTCTGGAGGTGAGTGGATAAGCTCAATAGATCTAGAGAATGCTGCCTTTGGTCATCCTGACATTGCAGAAGCTTGTGTTGTAGGCATTCCTCATCCTAAATGGGATGAAAGACCAATGCTATTTGTAGTTACAAATAGTGGCGCACCTATAGAAAAAGATGGAATATTAGAATTTCTTACCTCTAAAGTTGCTAAGTGGTGGCTTCCTGATGAAATAATTTTCTTAAAAGAGCTACCGCATGGAGCAACAGGCAAACTCCAAAAATTTGAATTAAGAGAAGAATATAACAATTATTATATGGAGAAATAGTATGCTAAAGATCATTAAACCCACTGAAATAGAATCTGTTATTGGAAAAGATATTGGTACATCTGATTGGGTAACTATAGACCAAGAAAGAATAAATAAATTTGCTGATGCAACGATGGATAATCAATTTATTCATGTGGACCCTGAGCAAGCAGAGCCAATATTTGGCTCGACTATCGCACATGGTTTTTTATCATTGTCATTAGTTGCTGGTATACCTTTTCAGCAAGAAATTGGATTAGTGTTAGAGGGAACCAAGATGGGACTAAATTATGGATTAGACAAAGTAAGATTTCTAAGCCCAGTTCCAGTAAATTCTGAAGTAAGAATTTCAATGAAATGTATAGATATAACTGAAAAAAATCCAGGACAGTTTTTAGCAAAGAATGAAGTTACTATGGAAATCAAAGGTGTTGAAAAGCCTGCATTTGTTGCAGAAACTTTAAGCATGTTCGTAGTTTAATGATTTATGCTAATAATTTCTTAAGAATTTCATTTACACTTTGAGGATTTGCTTTCCCTTGAGTTTCTTTCATAACCTGACCAACAAAAAATCCAAATAATTTTTCTTTGCCTCCCTTATAGGCTTCAACTTGGTCAGGATTATTTTCAATTATTTTTTTTGCTACATTTTCTAATATAGATTCATCTTGTATCTGGACTAAACCTTTATCTTTGATAATGTCATCAACATCTTTACCAGAGTCCCAGATATCCTCAAGAACCGATTTAGCAATTTTACCGGAAATAGTTTTATCAGAAATTCTCTCAATTAATGTTGCAAAATTATCTGAGGATAATTTAGATTCCTCAATACTAATATTATCTTTATTGAGGAGGGCACTTACATCACCCACTAGCCATTTAGCTATTAGGTTTGAATCCTTTGTTTTAGATGTAGCATCTTCAAAAAGATTAGCCATAGCTTTTGAAGAAGCAAGAATTTTTGCTTCAGATTCCTCTAATTTATGCTCAGCAATAAATCTTATTTCTTTTTGTTTAGGTAATTCCGGTAATGTATTCCTGATGTCTTCTAATTCTTTGTCTGAAATTACTACTGGAAGCAGATCAGGCTCTGGAAAATATCTATAATCATTTGCTGCCTCTTTCGAACGCATTGATCGCGTTTCATTGTTAACGCTGTCATACAGCCTAGTTTCTTGGACAACAGTTTTACCTTTTTCTAAGATTTTGATTTGTCTTGTAACTTCAAAGTTTATAGCTCTTTCAATAAATTTAAATGAGTTTATATTTTTAATCTCAGCTCTAGTTCCAAGTACATCATCAGCCTCTTTTTTTATAGATACATTTACATCGCATCGCATTGAGCCCTGTGCCATATTTCCATCACAAATATCAAGGAAAGTTACAAGTTGATGAATAGCCTTAAAATAAGCAACAGCTTCCTTTGCACTCGCAATTTCAGGCTCTGAAACTATTTCTAACAATGGAGTACCCGCTCTATTTAAATCAACCCCTGTTTCACCATCAAATAAATCATGAATAGATTTCCCAGCATCTTCTTCTAAATGAGCCCTGGTAATATTAATAAGTTTTTCAACCCCATCAACATTAATCATTATTGATCCCTTTCCTACAATAGGCTTTTCCATTTGAGTAATCTGATAACCTTTAGGCAAGTCTGGATAGAAATAATTTTTTCTGTCAAACATTGAGACTTGATTTATTTTAGCATTGGTAGCTAGGCCAAATCGAATAGCTTTATGAAATGCTTCTCTATTTGCTACAGGGAGAACTCCAGGAAGCCCTAGATCAATTAAATCAACATTTGTATTGGGTTCTGCTCCAAAAGTGGTAGAGGCGCCGGAAAATAATTTGGTATTAGTTGATAGTTGAACATGAACTTCTAAACCTATAACTGTTTCCCAGCTCATTACCTTATCTCCGATGATGGTGTGCGAAGATGCCAATCTGAGCTCGTCTGAAAACAATGAGCAACATTTAATAATTGACTTTCTTGTAATGAATTTCCAATTAACTGAACTCCTAAGGGTTTGTTATCAACATAACCACTTGGAATGGAAATACCAGGAAGTCCAGCTAGATTTGCTGGAACTGTAAATAAATCTTCTAAATACATTTGTATAGGGTCATTCATAGATCCAGCTTCAAATGCAGATCCTCTGGTTGTTGGAGTCATTATTAGATCAACTTTACTAAAAGCATTATCAAAGTCATTTTTAATCAGTCTTCTAACTTGTTGAGCTTTTTTATAATATGCATCATAAAAGCCAGCAGAGAGAACGTATGACCCTATAAGAATCCTTCTTTTGACTTCTTCGCCAAATCCTTCAGACCTGCTTCTAATATATAAATCTTCTAAATCCTTTGGATTTTTACATCTTTTTCCAAATTTTACTCCATCAAATCTGGACAGATTAGAGGAGCACTCTGCAGGAGCAACAACATAGTAAGTTGGAACAGATAAATTAATATTAGGTAATGAAACCTCAACAAATTCAACTCCAAGTGATTCGTAATGCTTTTTAGATTCTTCAAATATTTTTACAACTTCATTATCTAGTGTTGATAAATCAAATTCCTTAACTATCCCTATTTTCAATCCTTTAATTGGTGTATTTAAATTTTTAGTAAAATCTGGAATCTCTTTATTTAAAGAAGTAGTATCCTTTAAATCATGAGAACACATTTCATTCATCATAATTGCGCAATCTTCAGCAGTTCTAGCCATTGGGCCTGCTTGATCAAGGCTGGATGCAAATGCAATCATTCCCCATCTTGAAATTCTTCCATATGTTGGTTTAATGCCTGTAATACCGCACAAAGAAGCTGGCTGTCTTATGGAGCCTCCAGTATCAGTTCCAGTTGCAGCTGGAACTATTCCTGCAGCAACTGCAGCAGCAGAGCCACCAGAACTCCCACCAGGTACTAAATTTTCACCCCAAGGATTTTGAACATTCCCATAAAAACTAGTTTCATTAGAAGAGCCCATGGCAAATTCATCCATATTAGTTTTACCAACTGAAATACACCCTGCATTTTCAAGATTTTCTATGACAGTCGCAGAATATGGCGGAATAAAATTCGAAAGCATATTTGATCCACAAGTTGTTCTAAGATTTTTTGTTACAAAAAGATCTTTTTGAGCAATAGGTATACCAGATAAGCTTAAATCAGAAGCTTTATTATCAATAGCTTTTGCCTTATTAAGGGCATTTTCTTTGTTGAGCGTTACAAAAGCATTTAAATGACTATTGCTTTCTATTAAATCAAAAGTTTCCTGTATCAACTCTTTATTAGAAATTTCCTTTGCTTTTAGCATTAAGGTCAATTCCTTAATTGTTTTATATTGAATACTCATTCAACAACTCTTGGAACTAAGAAATAATCTTCATTTGCATCAGGTGCATTTTGAAGGAATTTTTCTTTACGATTTTTTGCAGTCACTTCATCAACTCGAGTTTTAGCAGTTTGCTCTAAAGGACTTGTTAAAGGATCAATATTTGAGGTATCTATACTTTCTAGCTGATCTACAAATTTGATAATATTTTCAAGATCTTTGGTAATTTTGTCCTCATTATCCTTATCAAACGCAAGTCTGGATAAGTAAGATATAGTTGCAACTGTTTCTTTGTCCATATATAGGATATTATTATAATTAAGTTGTGAGATGTTAACTCAACTTAATTATTTTTAATATTATTTTTTTGGAATACTACATTGGAATTTAACTTATTTAAAACTGTGAGAGGTTATTTCTCTAACGATCTTTCGATCGATTTAGGGACTGCAAATACCTTAATTTATACAAAAGACGTCGGAATTGTTCTTAATGAGCCATCTGTTGTTGCTATTAGGGAGTCAAGAGGGCAAAAAACAGTTGTTGCTGTAGGTACAGAGGCAAAAAAAATGCTTGGAAGAACTCCTGGAAATATTAAAGCTATTAGACCCTTATCTGAGGGTGTTATTGCTGACTTTCAAGTCACTGAAAAAATGCTTCAACATTTTATTGCAAAAGTTCATGAACAAAGATTTATTAAACCAAGTCCAAGAGTGCTTGTATGTGTTCCATGTCGTTCTACTCAGGTTGAACGCAGAGCAATAAGAGAATCTGTCCTTGGTGCTGGAGCTAGAGATGTTAAATTAATTGAAGAGCCTATGGCTGCAGCAATTGGAGCAGGATTACCAGTAGAAGAAGCAAGTGGCAATATGGTTGTAGATATAGGTGGAGGCACGTCTGAAATAGCAATTCTTTCTTTAAATGGAGTTGTTTATTCAGAGTCAGTAAAGATAGGAGGAGATAAAATGGATGAATCTATTACATCATGGATAAGAAGAAACTTTGGATGTGTAATAGGAGAATCTACTGCAGAGAAAATTAAACAAACAATTGGCTGTTGTACTGAAGAATCAGATAAATTAGAAATGCAAGTAACTGGAAGAAACCTTGCAGAAGGAATTCCTGAAACATTTACTCTTAACAGTGATCAAATTTTTGATGCAATGAAAGATCCATTAATGGGGATTGTAAGGGCTATAAGGAACGCTTTAGAGCTCTCACCGCCAGAATTAGCTGCAGATATAGCAGAGAGAGGTATTGTGTTAACAGGCGGAGGTGGTCTTATGAGAGATCTAGATAAACTTATTTCAAATTCAACTGGAATACCTGTTATTGTTGCTGAAGATCCACTTACTTGTGTTGCTAGAGGCGGAGGCCAAGCTCTAGAAATCATTGATAAATACAATATAGATCTCCTTTCTACTGAGTAAATAAGATGGCGAGAATTGCGCCAGGCAATACACCTAAATTTGCTTATATATTACTAGTAATTATTGCATCTTTATTCTTATACTTAGATATACAATATAAAACTTTTACCCCAACCAAAAACCTTTTTAATTCAGGCTTGTTGACTTCAAACTTATTGGTTAAGAGCATAATTTTTAATCCTATTGGAAATATTTACAACGTAACTAGATCAAAGATTGATTTAGTGAATACAAATACATCACTATTAAATGAACTTGAGCTTTCTAGGATAGAAAATTTTTTAATTTTAAATAAAGATGAATTATTCAAAAATCAAAATGGTCTTTTAAGTTTTATAAAGAGTTCTTCGATTAAAAATTCCTATGAATTAGCTAAAATTTCATCATTCGATACGAATCTTTATAAATGTTGTGATAGTCATAGACTTTTTTTATTTAATAACACAAAACCGTTTCAAAATGGCGGAACTGTAATAAATTCTCAAGGAATCCTGGGGCAAATTGCTTCTTCAAACAAAAGAGTTAGCGAAGTAATATTATTGAGTGATATAAATCATTCAATACCAATTAAATCTAACGAATTCTTTTGTAATGCATCTGGAACCGGAAGACCAAAAGTTATTGAATGTAGATATGATAAATCTTTATGGCCCGAATACTTATCGGAGGGAGAAAGTTTTTATACATCTGGTCTTGGCGGAGTATTCCCTGAAGGAATATACATTGGCTCAGTTACTTATATAAATACCAATAATGAAAGCGAGATTATTCTAGAAATAGAATCAAAGGCTGATCCATTAATCCAAAATCATGTAATGGTTATATACCCAGATGACTTTAAATAATTTAATAAAAATATTAGTTTCTATTCTTATAGGAGTTTATCTTGATTCAAGAATTAATTTTTATGCATCGGATTATTATCTTAGCTTCACATTGGGTTTTTTAATTTTTTGTTTTTGGGCTTTTAGTTTGCCTAATAATTTATACGCTTTATCTAGCTTCTGCATAGGCTTAATTATTGATCTTATTTTAGGATGTCCTTTTGGATTAAATGCGCTTTTGCTTACTATATCTTCTTATTTAATACACTCTTACAGATATTCTTTTAGAATTTTTTCTTTTCTTCAGATTACTATATTTTTTGCTCTTCTTTCGTCTTTTTACTTAGGATTCATAAATTTATTCATGAATACTGCAAATTTTTCTTATTTACTTATTATGTTTAGCTTTCTACTAAATGGCTTAACTTGGATATTCATATATCTTTTAATGAATAATTTAAAAAAAAGATTTTATAGGCAATAGAAATAATGAAAGAATTTTTTTTTACTAGAAAACTTTTCTTGTTTTTGCTTAATTTATTCTCAGTTTTAATAATATCTTTAATAATACTAAGCACCATTCTTTTAGCTTTTCCTAATAAAACCACCCAAGTAATTGATAAAATAATTTTTCCAGATCATGAAATTATTTATAGTGAAATTTCATCAAAAGGGTTGTTTAGAATAAAAGTTTCTTTAAATGATTTAAGAATACTAAATTCTAATCAAATACAATTCGATGCAAATACTATAGAAATAGATCTAGATATTCTAAATCTTTTTATCCCTAAACAGTCTTTCATTAAAGGCGTTAAGATAGATGGCGGTAATATATATTCGTTTAAAAATGAAGACATTTCTTTAAATATTCTTGGTATAAATTCAAATATTATTTTAAATAAAAATTTTTTATTAGATGGCTATATTCATTTAATTAATAAAGAGCAAATAGGTAGTATTTATTTTTCTTCCATTAAAAATAATCAAAGATTTTTAGCAAGTCTCCCATTTAGTGATTGGATATCTATATCAAAACAAGAAAGCTTTAAACACACTAGATTTTCAGTAAATCTAGTTGGGGGAGTAAAGGATAATTTTCTTAATTCAATCGGCTCATTTAACTTAAATGAAAAAGGCTATGGATTGAATAAGATAAGTGGTAATTTTGCTCAATCGTATAAAAATAATATCGCCTTAATATCTTTCTCAGATTTAACCAAACCTCTTTTAAAGAAAAAGAATATCCTTTCAATTGATTTCTCAAAGAAGACATTAAGATTATCAAGCCTATATTTAGATACGGATTATGTAGATCTCAATTTTATAAATAATATTAATAAGATCTATTTAAAAAACTTAACGTATCTTTATGGCGACAAAGTATTTTTCTCATCCTCTTTTAAAAATCTTAATCTTCAAGATGTCTATTTAGATTC
>QOPI01000002.1:0-75542 GCA_003331645.1 SAR86 cluster bacterium
TTGTGATAATACAATTACTAAAAACAATACAAATAATAATAAATATATAATCTTATTATTTATAAATAAGTACTGATTAATTTTTTTTGCATTATGTCGATTCATAAAAATATTATTAAAACATTAAAATCTAAAGATATTACTTTAGACGAGCCTCAAATTGATTTTATTGAAATTTTTAATAAGCACAAGCCAAAAAAGTCTAAATTATTTTTGGGGCCTTCAAAGAATGCTCCAAAAGGCTTTTATTTGTGGGGAGATGTTGGGAGGGGTAAGACACTTCTTTTAAATACAATCTTCGATGAGCTAGATCTAAAAAAATCGAAATTTCATTACATAGATTTTATGCATTCCATTCATAAAGATCTTAAAGAGCTTTCTGGAAAAAAAAATCCATTAGATTTGATTGCAGATAAATTAGCTGCTAAGCATGAATTAATTTTCATAGATGAGTTTCAGGTAGAAGACGTTGCTGATGCAATGCTAATAACAAATTTATTTCAAAGAATTTTTAAGAAAAATATTTATTTTTTAATATCATCTAATGCTCATCCATCGAATCTTTACTTAGATGGATTGCAAAGACAAAAATTTTTATCTGCGGTTGATCTTATTATCGAATATTTAAATGTATATAAATTAGAGGGAGCTAAAGACTATAGAATTTCTTTAATTTCAGATTTTGATAATAATTCTAAAGATATATTTAATGAAAAAAAAATAAAAGACTTTATATCTTCAGCATTTGAATGCGATGAATTTAAGAAAGAGGTTGATATAAATAAAAGAAAATTTGGTTGCAATGGTTACAGTAACTCATTTATTTGGTTTAGTTTTAATGTTTTTTTTAAAGAAGCATCTAGTTCGAAGGAATATATAGAAATATGTAGAAAATATGATTGGATTTTAATTAACAATTTTATTTCATGTGACGACGACGAAGCAGACTTGATAAGAAGATTTATAAGTTTTATTGATATAGCTTATAAAGAGAATATTAAGGTTAAATTTTTTAATGAAGGTTTAAATCCAGAAAATATCTATACTGGCAATAAATTTCAGTATTTATGGCAGAGATCAAAGAGTAGGATTAATGAAATGAAAAGTAAAAAATATTTATTAAATTCAGGGAAAAATTAAATTAAATATATTAAAATATTGCTAATTATTACCGTAAACATTACTATTGCCGTCTTATAATATAGGTCACATGAAAACATTTGCATTAAAAAAGGAAGAAGTTCAAAGAGAATGGTTTGTTATTGATGTAACGGACAAGGTTCTAGGAAGAGTTGCAACTAAGATTGCAGATAGAATTCGTGGTAAAGATAAGCCAACATATACTCCTCATACCGATGGAGGAGATTATGTTGTTGTGATTAATGCTGAAAAGATTAAAGTTACTGGTTCTAAATATGAAGATAAAAAATATTACTCGCATTCTTTATATCCAGGAGGACTAAAAACAAAAACTTTTAGAGAACTTAATGAAACCAAACCTGAAAGAATCATTGAAGAGGCAGTAAAAGGCATGCTTCCAAAAAATAAACTAGGAAAGCAAATGTTTAAAAAATTAAAAGTTTTCAGTGGCGCGCAACATGAGCATGAGTCACAACAACCTCAGCTTTGGGAACCAAAAATATGAAATCAGAAATGCATTACGCTACGGGAAGAAGAAAGACCTCATCTGCAAGAATTTATCTAACAAAAGGCAAGGGCAATATTACTGTAAATGATAGAAAGTTAGATGTTTATTTTGGAAGAAAAGTAGCACAGATGCTTGTTATGCAGCCCTTAGAGTTAACTGAATCAACTGATAAGTTTGATATTAAAGTGATGGTAAAAGGTGGCGGTAGTTTTGGACAAGCTGGAGCCATTAGACATGGTATTTCTAGAGCTTTGATTTCTTACGATGAGGAATTAAGGCCACAACTTAAATCAGCAGGACTTCTTACTAGAGATCCCAGAAAGGTTGAAAGAAAGAAAGCAGGTTTAGTTAAAGCAAGGAAAAGCAAACAGTTTTCAAAACGTTAAAAGTTTTTCAAGAGTTATACATTTTTTAACTTTAGGAGAAGACAATAAACTCAAGAAGAAAAGTATTGATAGGGCTTACCTCAGCATTTGGTGCTGCTGGTGTTCCTTTCGCTGCTACACCATTTATTGCATCATGGAATCCAAGTGCATCTGCAAAAGCTGTTGGGGCTCCTGTAAAAGTTGACATAACTAAATTAGCGCCTGGTCAACAGATTCAAGTTGGATGGCGTAAACAACCTATTTTTGTAATTAGGCATTCTGCTGAGGCCATGAAGAATTTGGATTCAAGCTTATCTAAATTAGCTGATCCTAATTCTGATGCAATAGATGAGCCATACAAAAATCAAAATCCTACTAGGTCTAAAAGTTCTGAATATAGTGTTTTAGTTGGTGTGTGCACACATTTAGGATGTTCACCAAAATTTTTTCCAGAAGTTGAACCTAAATCATGGGATGCTTCATGGACAGGAGGTTATTTTTGTCCATGTCATGGCTCTACATTTGACTTAGTTGGAAGAGTTTTTAAAGGTGTTCCTGCACCAACAAATTTAAAAGTGCCCCCTCATAATTTTAAGGGCAATATACTAACTATTGGAGAAGATGAGGAAATGTCATAATGTCTACACTTACAAAAGTCTTTGATTGGGTTAATCACAGACTGCCAATACAAAATACCTACGAAAGACATCTTTCAAAACATCCTGTGCCTAAAAAAGTTAATTTTTGGTATCTTTTTGGTGCATTAGCAGCAGTAGTTTTAGTAATTCAAATTGTCTCTGGTATATGGCTAATTATGCTCTATACACCTGGTGAAGCAGCATTTGCATCTATTGAATATATGATGAGAGATGTTGATTATGGTTGGGTTATTAGATATATGCACACTACAGGGGCATCTATGTTTTTTGCGGTGGTGTATTTACATATGTTTAGGGGCCTACTTTATGGTTCATATCAGAAACCTAGAGAACTTGTATGGATCTTTGGATGCACAATTTATTTAGCCATGATGGCTGAAGGATTTTTAGGTTATGTTCTTCCATATGGTCAAATGTCATATTGGGGCGCACAAGTTATTATTTCCTTATTTGGATCGCTCCCTTATATAGGTGAATCTTTAGAATTATGGATAAGAGGAGATTATTATATATCTGGTATAACAGTTAATAGATTCTTTGCACTTCATGTTGTGGCTCTTCCGTTAGTTTTAATTGCATTAGTTTTTCTTCATTTGGTTGCACTTCATGAGGTAGGAGCTGGAAATCCTGAGGGAGTAGATATTGAAGCTCATATAGATGAAGATGGAGTGCCTTTAGATAGTGTTCCATTCTTCCCATATAAAGTTTTAAATGCTTTAGTCGGAATTGGAGTTTTTATGACTGTCTTTGCAATAATTATGTTCTTCTTTCCAGAAGGCGGAGGTTATTTTATTGAGTATGCAAACTATGAAGAAGCCAATCCACTTGTAACTCCTGATCATATTGCTCCTGTATGGTACTACTCACCTTACTATTCAATATTAAGAGCAGTACCAGATAAACTTGGTGGGTTTGCAGCAATGGGAGCAGCAGTAGCTATTTTCTTTGTAGTGCCTTGGTTAGATAGGAGTAATGTAGCATCTATCAGATATAAAGGTATTCTGAGTAAAATCGCTTTAGTTATGTTTGGAATAAGTTTTATAACATTAGGGTATTTAGGAACTGTTAGTGTTACTGAACATAGAAAAACTATGAGCGTAATTTGTACAGTTATTTATTTTAGTTACTTTCTATTAATGCCAATATACACAAGCATAGAAAAAACAAAACCGGTTCCCGACAGATTATGAATTTAATCGCCAAAAGATTTATAAACCTTCCTAATCTACCCCTTATTTTTTTAACTCTATTTTGTATTTTTTTAATACAAAATACATTTTCTGCTGAAGGTGCGCCTTGTAAAGATTACGGTGAATGTGATGAATTTAAACACACATTAACAGATATGACTTCTTTACAAAGAGGAGCCTCAACTTATTTAACATATTGTTATGGTTGTCATTCATTAGAATACTCTAGATGGAATAGAGTTGCTTCTGATTTAGAGATACCCGAAGAGATTTTTTTTAATAACCTTGTATTTGATGCTTCCGTAAGACCAGGCGACTTGATGGCAGGCTCAATGTCTAAAGCTGAATCAGCAGTATGGTTTGGAGTAGCTCCTCCTGATCTGACCTTAGTAACAAGATTGCATGGTTCTGATTGGGTTTATACATATTTAAGAACTTTTTATGAAGATTCGTCTAAGCAATATGGGGTTAATAATTTAGTATATCCTGGTGCAGCCATGCCAAATGTTTTAGCCTCTCTTCAAGGGAATCAGCAACTAATATGTAAACAGATTCCAGTAATTGCTGAAAATGGTGGTGAAAAGAGAGATAATTTTGGAAATACAATCACTAAAGAAAAATGCGGATTTTTATCTGTTGAGTCTGGGACAGGAACATTAAACAAAGATGAGTTTGATAACTTAATATACGATCTTACAAATTTTTTAACTTATGTTGGTGATCCAGATAAAGTCGAGAGAGAAAGAATAGGTTGGTATGTGGTATTCTTCTTTATTATTTTTACAACTCTTGCATCTCTCTTATATAGAGAGTATCAAAAAGATTATCATTAGGATAAATACATTATGATTTTATATTCAGATAGAGACGACCATTACAGCCAAAGAGTTAGAATAGTTCTTGCTGAGAAAGATATCACATGTGAAATCAGAGAATCTTCTCTTGAGGAGACTTCAGAAGAAATACTCTCAATTAATCCATATCACAAGCTACCTATTCTGGTTGATAGAGAGTTAGGTTTATATGACACAGGAGTAATGATGGAATATCTCGATGAAAGATTCCCTCATCCGCCTTTGTTACCAGTTTATCCTGTTGCTAGAGCAAATTGCAGAACTTTAATGCTTAGAATTGATAAAGAGTGGTGCCCAATGGTAGATGCTCTTATTGAGAAATCATTATCTGAAAAAGAATTGATTAAAGTAAGAAAGGAGCTATTGCACGAAATCTCATCAATAGCATCAACCTTCAAAGAGTTTAAATTTTTTATGAGTGATGAATTTTCTCTCGTTGATTGTTGTTTTGGGCCTATACTTTGGAGACTCCCATCACTTGGTATTAATTTACCAGTGAATAGACATTTAAAGCCTTTACTAGATTATCAAAAGAGAATATTTGAAAGACCAGGCTTTCTTGATAGTTTGTCACCTCTAGAAAGAGATCTTAGGGAAGCATAAATCTACCATCAGCATTAATTCTTTTAAGAGGCAATTCTCTTAAAATGCATTGATCTTGATTTAAAAAAAGAATTCCACTTCTGCCATTAACAATAGCATTTTTAATTCCCTTATCTTTTAAAGCTAAAATCAATATCAAGTCATGGAGATTGTCGTAAATCAATCTATTTTTGATATTTGATTGATCAGAAAATTGATTAATAAATATATTATCTCTAAATTGATTTGGGACAGGCATTATTAGCGATTCAAAATCTACAATTTTATTAACATCATTAATATTTTCTATAAGATTTATAGATGCATATGAATTTAAATCTAATGAATAGTTATATCTAAATGCTGGTACAAGACCTTTTGCATTTTCGTAACTCAATAAAAAATATATATTTTTAACATCATTGCGAATCCTTGGAGTGTTATTAATATTAATTTTTGGAAGCAAAGCATCTATTTTTTTGTGTCTAACTAGGTTTTCTGTAATACCTAAATTATCAGATGCAAATATTTCATATTGTTGATCTGTATAAAGAATAGTCCTAATATTTCTATGTAATTTTTTTATTTCACTTTGCTTATTTCGAAATGTGTTCTCAAAAATAACTAATGTTTCTGTTTCTTCTATATCATTATTAGCGAATATAGCTTTTTCAATAGAATTAAGCTGATCAGTCTGAAAGGATTCACAAAATCCAGGAAGGTTTTCATTGAGAGGATCTGAATTCACAATAAATGCATTTTGATTATTGTTAAAAACAAGATTAATTTTTAAATGTTTTAAATTCATTGCAGCCTGTAAAAACAAATCTTTATACCCCTCATCAACATTGAAGTTAAGGCTTGCATAGTTTTCTTTTAATAAAAGGTTATTATTTTTTATTAAATCTTGTATAACTTTCTTTCCATACGGTCTTAAGTTATCAGATTGACTTAATGTAATAAGGGTATTTAATTCTTTTGTATCAGAAAATTCATACTTAAGCGCTTCTAAGATTAATTCTCTATCTACTTTTAGTTCGTTTTTATCTTTATTTTCTGCATAAAAGAGTTTATTTACAGATAAAGCCTGGTCAAAAGAAGAGTAATTATTAGAAATAGACTGCTCTAAATTATTATTTATGGATGTTGCGCAGTTATTTAGCAACATTATTGCTAAAATAAAATACAATTTTGTTAATGATGTTATGTTTTTCAAAAGTTAAAAAATGTTAAATTTTATATGCAGTCCCATTGGTAACTTAAATGATATCTCTATGAGATCAATAAGTCTTCTTCAAACTGTAGATTTCATATATGCAGAAGATACAAGAAATACAAATAAGTTACTAAAAAAATATAATATTGATAATAAAACACTATCTTTTCATGAACATAATGAAGATAAAGTCACACCAAAGATAATAAAGCAACTTAATAGCGGCTCAGAGATAGCTATTATTACTGATGCAGGCTCGCCATGTATCTCCGACCCAGGATATTACTTGTCACAAGAATGTATAAAACATAATATTGAATATACAGTGATTCCAGGACCTTCATCTGTAATAAATGCTTTGATACTATCTGGTATGCCCTCAGATTCATTTACATTTAAGGGCTTTTTTCCTAGAAAAAATAAATCTCAAATAGAAATAATAGATTTTTTAAAAAGAACAAATGACACAGTTATTTTTTTTGAATCAGCAAAACGAATTAGCAGCACTATAAATTTTTTCTACAAGAATCTATCTCAAGATAGAGGTATCGCCTTATGCAGAGAAATGACAAAGCAGTTTGAAGAAACTTTAAGGGGCTCTATTAAAAATATTAAAGAAAAGCTTAAGAATGACGAGATAATACTTAAAGGAGAATTTGTTATTGTTGTTGATGGAACAAATAATAAGCCTTACGACATTAATTTTGATAATAAAACTCGGGAATTATATTTAAAAAGTTTACCTCCTAAAGACGCAGCTAAGCTTATTGCAACAATAACTAATCAAAATAAAAGAGAGATATATAATTGGCTGATAGATAAATAAATGTCTATAATCACCACCGAGTTGGTTGGATGATCGCTAAAATTTATTTTAGAGGAAAGTCCGGACTTCATAGAGCAGGGCGCCAGGTAACACCTGGGAGGCGTAAGCTTACGGAAAGTGCAGCAGAAAATATACCGCCAATTAATTGGTAAGGGTGAAATGGTGTGGTAAGAGCACACCGCTTAAATGGTAACATTTAAGGCATTGCAAACCCCAGCCTGAAGCAAGACCAAATAGAAATCCTTAGGCTGCTCGTTTAGGATTTGGGTAGGTTGCTAGAGCTTTGTGGCGACACATTGCCAAGATAGATGATCATCTTATACAGAATCCGGCTTACAGACCAACTCATTTTTTTAAAAAAAATAAAAAAAAGTGTGTGAAAGTGTGTAAAAAATGTTATAAAGTGTGTTAATTAATTAAAAGTTAACTACTTTATGTTTGGATACAACACGATATCAATAGATCAGAAGAACAGGTTCTCAATACCTGCAAAATATCGTACTGATTTTATTAAAAGCAATGAATCAAAAGTTGTAGTAACAAAAGATCCACAATACCCATCGTTAAAATTATATAAAGGATCGGAATGGGAACTAATATCACTAAAACTTCAGTCGCTTCAAGGACTAGATCCTGTAGTTAGAAATATTCAATGGACCATATTAGGTAATGCCAGTGTGACTGATCTTAATCCTAATGGAAGAATGTTAATTTTATTACCACAAGAACTTATTGATTATGCTCAATTAGATCAGACAAATAAAATTTCATTTGTTGGGATGGGTAACAAGTTTGAGATTTGGAATACAGAAAACTGGAATTTACGTCAAACTGGAGGAAGTTTAGCTACTGAGATTCTTGATGTAGTTCTTCCAACTAGTATAAAAGAAATGTCATTTTAAATAGGGGATTGGTATGAATTGGGAAGTAGTAGATCAGAACGAACAAGCTAGAATAAAAGTGATTGGTGTTGGTGGTGCTGGAGGTAATGCTGTCATTCATATGATTAATCATGATATTAAGGGTGTTGATTTTATTTGTGCTAATACTGATACTCAGGCTCTTAAAAGAGCTGATGGAGCTACCTCATTAAAATTAGGCAGCAACCTTACAAAAGGACTTGGTGCTGGAGCAAATCCTGAGATAGGTCGTCAGGCTGCGGAGGGAGATAGAGAGGCAATACAAGAGCTCTTAGCTGATGCAGACATGATTTTTATAACTGCTGGAATGGGTGGAGGCACTGGAACAGGAGCTGCACCAGTTGTGGCATCAATCGCAAAAGAAATGGGTGCATTAACAGTAGCTGTAGTAACAAAACCTTTTAAATTTGAAGGCCCTAGAAGAATGACTTCAGCAGAGCAAGGGCTAGCAGCTCTTGTAGAAGAAGTAGATAGCTTAATAACAATACCTAATCAAAGATTAATAGAAGTTCTAGGGGGCAACACAACTATGACTGATGCTTTCGCAAAAGCAGATGATGTATTAAAAGGTGCTGTTCAAGGCATATCAGACATTATTATGAAAGATGGATTAATTAATGTTGATTTTGCAGATGTCAAAACAGTAATGTCAGAAAAAGGTATTGCTATGATGGGTACAGGCCGATCAAGCGGCAAAGATAGAGCTGCAGATGCTGCATCACAAGCTGTTGGCAGTGAGCTACTTGAAGATATAGACTTAAAGGATGCTCGAGGTGTGTTAGTTAACATAACCGGTAAAGAGCCAACTCTAAATGATTATGAAGAGGTTAGTAATATCGTTGAAGAATTTACAGCAGAGGACGCCTATGTAATATATGGAACTGTAATAGATAAAGATATTGATGATGACTTATTGGTAACAATAGTTGCAACGGGAGTTAATCAAAAAGCTCCGACATTAGCAGTAGATAATAAAAGAAATGCTTCAATAAAATTGAATCCTGTTGGTTTAAACAAAGAAATTCCAACGGATAAAACCAGTAAAGAAGTTGGCACATCGTCTGCAGAGGCATTAGATTTCCTTGATGTGCCGACTTTTATGCGAAAACAAGTAGACTAAAATGCTCCATTTTCCAGTATTACTGGAAGAAGCTGTTGGATTTCTAGTTAACAATAGCAATGGCTCATATGCAGACTGCACATTTGGCAGAGGTGGGCATTCTAAACTTATTCTAGAAAAACTTTCAGAAACCGCAGAACTTACAGCTCTTGATAAAGACCCAGAAGCTTTTAATTATGGCAAACAATTTATTAATGATAAGAGATTTAAGATTTTGCATAAATCATTTAATGAGATAGATGATATATTTAAAACACAATCTCTTGATGGTATTTTATTTGATTTAGGAACTTGTTCTACGCATTTTGATGATAAATCAAGAGGCTTTAGTTTTAGAGATGATGGCCCCTTAGATATGCGATTTGATCCCAATAAAGGTGTACCTGTTTCAGAATGGATTAATTCAGCAAGTGAAAAAGATATTATTGATGTTTTATTTAAATATGGCCAAGAAAAAAATGCTAGATCAATTGCAAAAGCTATATGTTTATCAAGAAAAAAGAACAATATTACTAGAACCTCTTCATTAACAGAGATTATTCTTTCAGTCTCTTCTAAAAAAATATCTAAAATTCATCCAGCAACAAAATCATTTCAAGCTTTAAGAATATTTATAAATAATGAATTAGATGAATTAGAGGCAGCTCTAGAAAAGGCTAAAAATATTATAAAAGTTGATGGCGTAATTGTTGTCATATCATTTCATTCATTGGAAGATTCTATAGTTAAAAAATCTTTTAAAGCAAAAGTAAAAGCATTTCCTAGAGAAATACCTATAAACCCAATTATTACTAAAGAATTTAATTGCATTGCTAAGAAGATTAGACCTACTGCTAATGAAATAAGTTTAAATAAACGATCAAGAAGCGCAATAATGCGTGTATTTAGAAAAATAAATGCAGCTTAATAATTTATTTATATTGTTCTTACAAATATTTCTGATTCTATTTTTATCATTTGAACAGATTAAGGTTAGATGGGAAATAAGTCTTTTATATGGAAATAAAGATAAGATTAATAATGAATACCAAAAACTAAAGGAAGAGGAATATAAGCTAAAAACAGAGGCTTATTTTTTAAATTCACCTGCAAGAGTTGAAAAATATGCAAAAGAAGAATTAAAAATGCAAAAGACTAAGCCTGTAACTATAAACATCAAAGAATGAAGAAATTAAATTATTTTAATTGGAGATTTTTATTAATAATTATTTTTTTAATTATTGCAGTTTTAGCAATTTTTATAAGGGTAATTTATTTACAGGTTGATAAAGAAAATTTTTTAAAAGATTGGGGCCAAAATCAGCATATTGCATTTAGAACATCTGCTCCAGTAAGAGGAACTATATATGATAGAAACAATGTGCCTCTTGCTATCACGCTGACACATTATGATTTGTATGCACTAAGAAATATGAAAGAAGAGGATTTTATAGCTCTTCAAGAAATACTTGATTTTGAAAAATCATTTAACCAATTTAATTTAAATAATAAAAAAACTATTCTTCATAGAGATCTATCATCAGAATTAATATCAAAAATAGAAAAATCTTCAATAACTAACTATGAAATTGAAATTAGATATTCAAGACATTACCCTCTCGGAGATCAAATCGCACCTCTTGTAGGATTTTCAGGTAAGGATAATTTTGGTTTAGAAGGGATTGAAAAAAGTTATAACTCATTTTTATCAGGCAAGGAGGGAAAAGAAAAATTTTATAGAAATAGAAAAGGTCAAATAATATCTAAGGCAATTATTATTGATGCAAAAGAGCCTGGAAAAGATCTTTATTTGACAATTGATAGCAATATTCAGTTCTTTACATATAAAAAATTAGCTGAATCTATAAAAAGAAGTAAAGCAAAATCTGGTTCAGCTATTGTTCTTGATAACAATACTGGGGAGATACTAGCAATGGCGAGTTATCCCTCATATAACCCTAATAATCCATACAGAAAGATCCAAAAAAATAGAGCATTATTGGACGCTTATGAGCCTGGTTCTGTTTTAAAGCCTATCACTATAGCATCTGCTATTGATAAAGGGTTTATAGATATAGAAGATCCTATTGATACTTCTCCAGGCTATATGTCATTAAATAATTACTCTATTTCAGATGTAAAAAATCATGGATTATTAAAGTCATATGAAATTATTACAAAATCTAGTCAAGTTGGCGCTTCTATGATTGCATTAATGTTAGGATCAGAAAATATCATTAATAATTATAAAAAATTTGGTTTTAGCAAACCTATCAATATTAATTTTCCATCTTCTGCTTTTGGAGAAATCAATAATAGATCAAATATGTCAGATATAGAGATAGCAAACTTAGGTTTTGGATATGGCATTAATGCAAGTCCATTTCAAATAGCTTCAGCCTATTCAGTATTTGCAAATGAAGGAATATTTAAAGAATTTTCTCTCATTAAAAATGATGAATATAAATATGAAGAGCAAATAATTTCAAAAGATACAGCTGAAAAAATTTTATTTGCATTAAAAGATGTTGTGGAAAATGGTTCTGGTTTTAGAGCAAAAGTAAAAGGTTATAAGGTAGGAGGAAAAACTGGAACAGCTCATAAAAGTTCAAAGAGTGGAGGTTATGCAAAAAGTATATATACCGCGTCATTTGCTGGAATAGCACCAATTGATAAGAAAGATCTAACTATTTTTGTTTCAATATATGAGCCTGGTTTAAATGAGTATAAGGGAGGCGAAATAGCAGCTCCTTTATTTGCAGAAATTGCTAGAGACACACTAAATTATTTAGGTTATTTTGAGGATGAGTAAGTTAGAAGAAATTTTGGGCATCACTTTTCCACATGGTGTAAAAATTTCTCATGCAACAAATTCATCCAAAGAAGTAAAAAAGGGCTCTATTTTTTTTGGTTTACCTGGAACAAAAGAACATGGCAGTAATTATATTCACGAAGCTTTAAAAAAAGGAGCATCAATAGCAATTCATAATAATGTAAGTTTCCAAGATAAATCTAAAAACATTTTTTATGTCAAAGATCTACAGGATGCTGTTGAAGGTTCAAAGAGCAAAATATACTTTTTTTTAAAAGAATTGTATCAAATGCCTGTAGATTTTATGCCCAAATTTTATGGTTTTACTGGTACAAATGGTAAATCTTCTTCAGCTTTTTTATGCCACCAACTTTTTAGAAGAAAAAAATCTAATTCTCTATATATTGGCACATTAGGATTTCAATATAATGATAGAGAATTTAATTGCTCCTTATCATCAAAGACCACACCAGATATTTTTGAATTATTTCAGATTCTTTCTTTATGTAATTTTAATATTGAGAATATTTCAATAGAAATATCTTCTCATGCTTTAGACCAAGATCGCTTAAAGGATATAAGATTATTTTATGCTGCAATCTTAAACATTGAAGAGGATCATCTCGACTATCATAAAGATATTGATACATATGCTAATGCAAAATTCAAGATCTTAAATATGACTGATGGGAAGATTGCAATTGACGATCAAATAATAGAAAAATACAAAGGTTTACTTAGTTACGATAAAAACTCATCAAGATTGGTGACGATAGGTCAAGATAATGCTTTAAGTGATGTATCCTTTAATATTATTAACTCAAGCTTAAAGAAAACTGAATTTACAATAACATCTGATGATACCTTGGAGTATTCTAGTTCTATTTTTCCAGAATTTAATATCAATAATCTTATATTTGCAATATACCCATTTTTAAAAGGCACCTTATTTACTTCAAAGAAAATTAATGATTTATCATATTTAATCCTTCCTAAAGGAAGGGCAGAGGTTATTTCTAATATTAATGCCAATATTATTATTGACTATGCTCATAATCCTAAAGCTATAAAATATTTTCTTACATCAGTAAATTATTATTTTGATAATCTAGTTGTTGTTTTAGGTTGTGGGGGTGATAGGGACAAATCCAAAAGATCTGCAATGCTTAAAGCTGCAATAGAGAATAGCTATAAAGTAATATTTACTTCAGATAATTCAAGAAACGAACCTTTTCAAAACATTTTTTTTGATGCTTGCAAGGGAAATGATATAGAGAAAGTTGTAAATATTGAAGATAGAAAAAAAGCAATTATTTATGGAACAAGATTAATAAGTCATAATGATTGCTTAGTGATATTAGGAAAAGGCCACGAAAAAACACAAGAAACTAATGGAAAGTATACAAAGTTTAGTGATCATGAGGTAGTTAATGAAATTTATAAGTAATTCAAATGACTTATCAAGATTTCTTGAAATTCCTATAGCCAAGAATATACCATTAAGAAGCATTTCTCTTGATTCAAGAACTATAAAAAAGGGTGCTTTATTCTTTGCAATTAAAGGTAAAAACTTTAATGGAAATCATTTTGTTGATATAGCTTTTAATAAAGGAGCATCGATTATTATTGCTGATGATAAGAAGTTTTTAAAAACAAAAAATAATAGAATCATCTATGTTAAAAATACTATCCAAGCATTAAAGAAAATATCGGAAAATATAATTAAATCATATGATGGTAAAACTATTGCTATTACTGGAAGTAGCGGAAAAACTTCAACTACAAACATTGTTGCAAGCACTTTAAAATCTAGCTCTCAAACATTAAAAAATTTTAATAATGAAATTGGCATGCCCATAAGCTTAATGAATGCATCCAAGAAATCAAAAAATATTGTTTTAGAAATAGGAGCTTCAAAACTAAAAGACATTCATTATTTAAGTAACATTATCAAACCTCATATTGGAGTAATAACAAATATAGGCAAATCCCACTTAGAGATGTTAAAAAATATAGAAGGGGTATTAAAAGCTAAATCAGAACTAGTATCTAATATTAAAAGGAATGGTTATCTTGTTGTTCCTAATGAAAATATGAAAAATCTAAACTTTTGGAAAAATATTAGGAGCGACATTCAAATCATAACTTTCGGAATGGATAAGAGCGCTGATTTTTACCCAAAAAAAATTAAATTCAATAAAAATAAGATGAATTTCTATATAGCTTCAACTTATATGAAGGAGGACTTAAAGATTACAACTTCTCTAAATGGAGAGCATAATATAAAAAATATTTTGACGAGCTTTGCAGTTAATTATTGTCTTGGAAATACAAATAATTTTTTTATTAATGTATTGAAGAATGATGCTATTAAAGAGATGAGGCAAATTAAATCTAAGTGGTTAAGAGGATCTTTATTAATAGATGACACCTATAATGCAAATCCTGACTCTACAAGAAAATCAATTGATTTATTATCTATGTATAAAAAAAGGACCATATTAGTATTAGGAGATATGTTAGAACTAGGAAAGTATAAAAAGAAATACCATAAAGAGATTGGAGAATATGCAAAGAACAGAGGAATAAATATTTTGTTGGGCTTTGGAGATTTAACAAAAAATACTATTAATAGCTTTGGCAAGGGAGGCCTTTTTTTTAAACAAGAAGAAGACTTAAAAAGGTTTTTAAAAGAAAATGTTACTGCAAAAGATGTTATCTTAATTAAAGGTTCAAGAGGAATGACAATGGAAAGATTTATAAATGTTTGAGTATTTAGGAACAATTTTAGTAGATTATGATCCAGGTTTTGATGTACTTAGATATCTAACTGTAAGAACTATTGGAGGGACGGTTACAGCATTACTTATCTCTATAGTGCTTGGTCCTTATGTCATAAATCTCCTTAAGAAATTTCAGTTTGAGCAACATGTCAGAATGCATGGCCCAAAAAGTCATTATAAGAAAACAGGCACACCTACAATGGGAGGCTTATTAATACTTTTATCATTGCTAATATCTACTTTGCTTTGGGCAGACCTTTCAAACAGGTATATATGGGTGGTTATCTTTGTAACTATAGCTTTTGGTTTTGTTGGTTTTTTAGATGATTATATTAAAGTTAAAGCTAAAAATTCAGACGGCCTTTCAAGTAAGCAGAAAATTATTTTACAAACATTATTTGCATCTATTGCATCTGCATATTTATATTTTTCAGCAGAAACTTCTCCCGAAACTGCTTTTATAGTCCCTTTTTATAAAGATCTTTTAATTAGTATGAGTCCGTTTGCATTCATATTTGCCGCTACTTTTGTAGTGGTTGGATCTTCAAATGCAGTAAATTTAACAGATGGCTTAGATGGCCTCGCTATTATGCCTACCATTTTAATAGCAGGAGCATTAGGGTTAATTGCTTATGGTATGGGAAATATAGTTATTGCAGAGTATTTATATTTACCCCATTTAGAAATATCTGGTGAATTAATTGTATTTTGTGGAGCTTTGATAGGTTCAGGTATAGGATTTCTTTGGTATAACACGTATCCAGCTCAAATATTTATGGGAGATGTAGGCTCATTAACCTTAGGAGCTGTTTTAGGAATAATTGCTGTGATATTGAGACATGAATTGGTATTTGCAATTATGGCTGGTGTTTTTGTTATGGAAACATTAAGTGTAGCTATTCAGGTAATATCTTTTAAGTTAAGAGGCAAAAGAGTATTTTTAATGTCACCGATACACCATCACTTTGAATTAAAGGGATGGGAAGAGCCAAAAATTATAGTAAGGTTTTGGATAATAACCATTATTCTAATACTTGTAGCTCTAGCTACTTTAAAAATTAGGTAAATATTAAATTAAGTGAAGTCTTTAATATACGGTTACGGAATTACCGGAAAATCATTTGAAAAGTATTTAATTAGAAATAATATTGAATATGATATTTATGATGATGATAAATCTCTTTATATATCTGATCGTTTTACTAGTGAATTAAATCAAAACTGGGATGTAATTTACTATAGTCCAGGCATTACAAAAAAAAATATCCAAAAACTTAAATCTTTGAAATATAAATTCATTAAAACAGATATAGAGATATTCTGCTCAGAGAATTCTTCTATAAAAATTGGCGTTACGGGAACTAATAGGAAAAGCACAACCTGTTTCCATCTATTTCAATTATTAAGTAAAAAATTTAAAGTCAATTTAATTGGGAATATTGGCGAACCTGTCTTAAATCATTTAAAAGATGGAGCAGATTATTCAATTATTGAATTATCAAGTCAACAATTAGATAAATTAGAATCAATAGAACTTGATTATGGAGTTTTATTAAATATTGCTCCTGATCACATAGATTATCATGGGAGTTTTGAAGAATATAAGCAGGTTAAAAAAAGAATACTTGAAGCACAAAAATCTTCTTTTGAAAATGATCCATTCGAACTATATAAATGGATTACTGGAGAGGAGGCAGAACCTATGGATTTATCTGATTTACCTTTCAGATTCCAAATGATTTCAAAATCAATTATCAATGATTCAAAATCAACGAATATGCATTCCCTAGAATATGCAATTGAAAAGGCAAATAAATATTTTAAAAATTCTTCGTATCATTTGATAGTATGCGGCAATCCAGAAAAAGAGGGTTATAGAAAGTTTTCAGCCAAGGGACCAAAAAATATTTTTATTATAGGAAAGCATGCATTAGATATAGACAAGTGTATAGATCATCGAAATAAGTTTATCTTTAAAAACTTAAATGAGGCGCTATTAAAAATATCAAATGAAACTTCTCAAAATATATTGTTTTCACCAGGATTCCCAAGTGGAAATGATTTTAAAAACTTTGAAGATAGAGGAATATTTTTCAATGAATCAGTAAAAAAGACACTTTCTAATGATATATAGAAATAATCTTTTTTTAATCATCTCTTTAGTTGGCTTAATATGTCTTGGCCTAATAATGGTTACTTCATCAAGTATATATATTGCACAAAATATGACTGGAAATCCTTTTCACTTTGCGACAAGACAAGCTCTATTTATTGGAGTTGGTATTTTTATTTTCACTATATTTCTCTTGGTTCCATCAACTTTATTAGAAAAAGCAGATTGGTTATTTTTGCTTATAAGCATAATTTTATTGGCAATATTATTTCTGCCAGGAATAGGTACTGAGGTTAATGGAAGTATAAGATGGATTCGAATAGGCCCAATAAATATTCAACCTGCTGAGATATGCAAATTTAGTATGATTTTATATACATCAGGCTATTGTGTTCGAAGAATGAATGAAATTAGTACATTAAGAGGTTTTGTAAAGCCTTTATTGTTGCTAGGGCTAGTTTCGTTTTTGATATTATCTCAACCTGACTTAGGTTCAACAGCGATTATATGTGCAGTTGTTGTAGCAATTTTATTTTTTGCAGGCATATCTTTTTTTCAATTCTTTTTATTATTACTTCTCCTCGGAGCATTAGGCTTCATTGCTATTTACTTCACTCCATTTAGATTAACAAGAGTGATGTCATTTATGGATCCATTTGAATCTCAGTTAGGTGCAGGTTGGCAACTTAGCAACTCTTTAATTGGAATAGGACAAGCTAACTGGATTGGATTAGGGCTTGGCAACAGCTTCCAAAAAAATCTGTTTTTACCCGAAGCTCATACAGATTTTATTTTTGCAGTTTTGGTAGAAGAGTTAGGCATTCTCGGCGTATTCTTTTTGATATCAATGTATTCTTTAATGATTTATTCTATTTTTTCTATTGCAATGCAATCTTTAATTTTAAAGAGATTCTTTCAAGGTTTTGTAACTTTTGGTATTGGTTTTTTAATTGCTGTTCAAGCAATATTTAATTTAGCAGTAAATATAGGTCTTCTTCCAACAAAAGGTTTAACATTACCATTTATAAGTTATGGAGGTACAAGCATGATTATTATGATGTCCTTCATCGCAATAGTGCTTAGAATTAATAATGAAAACAAATTTTACTAACAAATGAATGTTTTAATAGCAGCAGCCAAAACCGGCGGGCATGTGTATCCAGCAACTGAGGTCAGTAAAGAGTTTATAAATAATGGCCATAAAGCTATTTTTCTAGGCACCAATAATTTAATTGAAAGAAATGCCATAAAAGATATATCAGAAATTCAATATGAACATATTGGTATGAATGGTTATAGAGGAAATAGCATTCAGAGTAAAGTTTTAGTTTTACTAAGTCTTCCTATGAATGTTTTTAAAGTGCTTAAGATTTTGTGGAATAATAAAGTGGATTCAATAATTGTTTTTGGCGGTTTTATAAGCATCCCAGCAGCTATCGCTGGATTGATACTTTTAAAACCTATATATGTTCATGAACAAAATACAGTATTAGGATCAGCGAATAAGATTGTTTCAAAATTTTCCAAAAAGATATTTCTAGGAATGCCGTTGCATAAGAAGAATATAAAAAGATCGAAAGTTATAGGAAATCCTATTCGAAAATCATTTGTATCCAAGATACAAAATAGAACCGATGATCATGTAAGAATTTATATTACAGGAGGCAGTCAAGGAGCAAAATATCTTAATGACAATCTGCCACCTATATTCAATGATATCAATATTCCAATATCTATAAGACATCAATGCGGAAAAGGTAAAAAACTAGAAGTAGAAAAGTTATACAAAAATTTTAAGGAAGTTGAGGTCAAAGAATTTTTTGATAATCCAGATTCTCAAATTGATTGGGCTGATTTTATAATATCCAGAGCCGGCGCGCTTAGTTTATCTGAAATTATTTCAATGAAAAAAGGAACTTTAATGATACCCCTTCCAAATGCTGTCGATAATCATCAATTACTTAATGCAAGATATGTTGAAAAAGATGGAATTGGTTTGGTGCATGAGCAGGAGTATGGAATAGATATTTTAAAAAGTAGTATAAAAAATATAATTGAAACAAAAGAATATTTAATATGGCAACAAGCAGAATTTAAAACTAATCATATGGATGCAGCTCATAAAATATTTACTTCAGTTTTAGAGAACAATTAATTATGAATCCATTAAAGAAGATCAAACATATTCATTTTGTTGGGATTGGAGGCTCAGGGATGATTGGAATAGCATATCTGCTGTTAAGAAAAGGTTATAAGATTAGTGGATCAGATATTCAAAAATCTAAATCATTAACTAACTTAAAAAAGCTTGGAGCTAAAGTTTTTTATTCACATAAAGAAAAAAATGTTGGTAAAGCAGATCTGCTAGTGATGTCATCTGCAATAAGGAACTCAAATCCAGAATATAGATTTGCTAAAAGAAATGGCATTACTATTATTCCAAGAGCGCAAATGTTAGGAAGTCTGATGAGAGGTTATGAGAGTATTGCTGTAGCAGGCAGCCATGGAAAAACTACTACGACAAGCATGATTGCAAGTATTTTTAGTGAAGCACTTTTAAGCCCTACATATATTGTTGGAGGTAAAGTTCTTGGTATTGGTAAAAACTCTGAATTAGGAAGTGGAAATTACCTAATAGCAGAAGCTGATGAAAGCGATGGATCTTTCCTGCATCTTCATCCAGATGTTGGGGTTTTTACAAATATCGATAACGATCATTTAAGTTTCTTTGATAATGACATTGAGAAGCTGCTTAAATCTTTTCAAATGTTTGCAGAAAATATTCCTTTTTATGGTGCTCTAATAATCAATAAAGATGATAAGAATATTAAGAAGGTTGCAAAGAAAATCCCAAGAAGACAGATTTCATTTGGCTTTTCTTCAAGAAGTGATTACCAAATAAAAGACATATACTATAAAAACAAACATCAATATTTTCACTTAATAGATCACTTTAAAAATAAAACTTACAAGTTCAGCCTGCCTTTAGCAGGAATACATAATGTTTATAATGCTGCTTCTGCAATTGCTGCAAGCTTTGAGGAGGGAGTAGCCCTTAAATATGTTCAAAGAGGCTTAAAAAATTTTACAGGCGTATCTAGAAGATTTGAAAAGCATAACTTAAAGATAGATAAGAAAGAAATTACTTTAATAGATGATTATGGACATCATCCTGAAGAAATTAAGTCTACTATAAATGCAATTTATCAAGCATTCCCTAATAAAAAGATCTGCATGGTTTTTCAACCTCATCGATATACTAGAACTGCACAACTATATAATGATTTTATTGAAGTTTTATCTTTACCAGATTCACTATTTTTATTAGATATATATGAAGCTAGCGAAACTCCCATCAAAGGTATTTCTTCTAAGAAGCTCCTTGAAAGTATTAAGCAAAATGGAAAGTCAAATGCTTGTCATAGCTCTGATAAATCTATCATAAATGATATTAAAAGCTCTTCTAACGATTTTGATATTCTAGTAACTCAAGGAGCAGGTAGCGTTTCATTAATTTGTGCTGCTATAAAGACTAAATGGCAAATATAAAACAAATTATAATTCTCTTTGGGGGATCATCATCTGAAAGAGAAGTCTCAATAAAAAGTGGAGAAGGTATTTTTCAAGCATGCCAAGATCTTGGATACGATGCTAAATTAGTTGATCTAAATAATATATCTGATTTAGATTTTCTAAGAGAATTCGATATTGTTTTTATTGCACTTCATGGGTTTGAGGGTGAGTCTGGAACTCTTCAAAAAGACCTTGATGAAATGGGTATTTTATACACTGGTTCAAGTTATGATGCATGCAAGAACACTTGGAATAAAAGTAAATTTAAAAATATTTTAGAATCTAAATCTATTCCAACACCAAGAGGCTTTTCAATAAAAAATTTGGATAAAGAAATACAATCGCCATTTAGTATTTTTAAAGAAAAATATGGCGAGGAAATAAAAGAGCTATTCTTAAAACCCGAAGAAGATGGTTCGAGTATTGATATCTTCCAAATAAAATCTTTAGCAGATTTAAGTAAATCTGTTTTAAGTGCTAAAAACACTGACAGAGGTTTTCTTTTTGAGGAGTCTATTGATCATAGAGAGTTCACCGTTTCTATCTTGAATAATAAATGCTTGCCTATTTTGGAGATTAAAACTGAAAATAGTTTTTATGATTATGATGCAAAATATATTTCTAATTCAACTCAATTAACTGAGGCTGATTTTGAAAAAGATTTAAAGAAAGAGATAGAAGACTTATCACTGGAAGCTTTTAAAGCTTTAGGCTGCTCAGGATGGGGAAGAGTAGACCTTCTTCAAGATAAAGAGGGTAAATTTTATATTTTAGAAATTAATACTGTTCCAGGTATGACTAATCATAGCTGTGTTCCGAAATCGGCAGCACTAGCTGGTATTTCTTACAAAAAACTTGTTGATTTAATAATTGAAGATGCATATTTATAAATTATTTTTTTTAAGTTTTTTTCTAGTAATTTTAACTTCATGTAAGCAATATAAGAATATTGAAATAATTTTTGAAGATGGCTTTATCTACTCTGCTCAGAAAGATTTAATCACAAATCTAAAATCTACCAATTCAAAAGAAGGCATAAAAGAAATTCTTTTAAACCAAGATTGGATTGAGGATTTTAAAGTTGTATTCAGAATTAATGGCAATGTAAAAATAAACATTATTACCAAGATCCCGCTATTTATATGGAACGATAAATACTATATTGATAGGAAATTAAATACTTTTAATTTCGATAAAACTGATAATTATCTCATCAAAGTTTTTTGCCCAAGCAATCAAATTGAAGATGCAAGTAAATTAATTAAATATATCAATAACACTGAAACATTATCCAAATTTAGTTTCAATAAACTAGATTTTAAATATTCATCAGGTTGGACATTATTTTTTGAAGACAGTTTAACTATAAAATTTGGTAAGGATATATCAGAAACAAGACTAAACTCTTTTAAACAAAGCTTAAATTATGTATACGAAAACAACTCTATACCTAGTATGATAGATTTAAGATATAAGGATGGGGTAGCATTAAATTATGGCAAATAACACTTCAAGGGAATCAAATATTGTAGTTGGTTTGGATATTGGTACCTCAAAAATAGTTTGTATTGTAGGTGAATATGATACTCAAGATAATCTCGAAATTATTGCTCTTGGTTCATATCCATCTAGCGGATTGAAAAAGGGTGTTGTTGTAAATATTGATGTTACAACTGATGCTATTCAAAAAGCTGTTGAGCAAGCTCAATCAATGATCGAGGAAAAGATAAAATCAGTATATGTAGGAATAGCTGGAAATCATATTAGAAGTTTTAATTCGCAAGGTATCGAAGCAATTAAAGATAAAGAAGTTTCCGCTTCTGATATAGAAAGGGTTATTGAATCAGCTCAAGCGATTGCAATTCCATCAGATCAAAAAGTTTTACACGTAATACCTCAAGAATTTGTCATTGATGATCAAGATTGCATTAAAGACCCGCTTGGAATGTCTGGGGTTAGACTTGAAGCAAAAGTTCATTTAGTTACATGTTCCAATAATGCAGTAATGAATATTGAAAAGTGTGTAAAAAATTGTGGTCTTAAAGTTGAAGGTTATGTTCTTGAGCAGTTAGCAAGTTCTCATTCAATCCTATCAGATGATGAAAAAGATTTAGGAGTATGTTTAGTTGATATTGGTGGTGGTACAACTGATATAGCAATTTTCCAAGCAGGCTCAATAGGTTTTACAGGAAATATTCCTATTGCAGGGGATATGGTTACTAACGATATTGCTGTTGCATTAAGAACCCCTACACCCGAGGCAGAAGATATAAAGCAGAAACAAGGCTGTGCAGTACCTGAATTTACAAATGATGAAGAGGTAATCGAAGTTAGGGGAGTTGGAGGAAGGCCGCCTACGGAATTAGCACGGAGAACTTTAGCAGGATTTATTGAGCCAAGATATATAGAACTATGCCAGCTAGTTAAAGCAGAAATAAGCAGGAACGGATTTGAAGAAAAAATACCTGCTGGAATTGTTCTTACTGGTGGAACCTCAAAAATGGAAGGAGTGGTTGAATTGGCAGAATCAATTTTTCAAACTAGTGTAAGACTTGGAGTCCCTTCAAAATTCCAAGGAATGGAAAATATACTTCAAAATCCAATATATGCCACATCAATTGGTTTAGTTTCTCATGGTCATATGCAGAAAAAAGAGAACTTTATTCTTGAAAATAATCAGAGCCTTATATCTAAGTTTTTAAATTGGGCTAAAGGTGAGTATTGATTGTAAAAAATAATTACATTAGAATGCACCATCCTTGGTTTTCTTAAACAAGAGAAAATCTTTAACCATAAGGTAAATATGAACAATTACGAAACAATATTAATCATTAATCCCAACCTATCTTCCAAGGTTGCTGATTTCCAAACGAAATTTGAAAAACTGTTAACTGATAACTCATTTGAAATAAAAAAAGTAGAAGATATAGGCAGAAGACAACTTGCCTATTCAATAAATAATCACCATAAAGGGCATTATCTGCTATACCGTATGCAGGGAGATCCTAAAAATATATCTGAGATAGAAACTAAGATTAAGTATGACGAGGCGATTATTAGACATTTAATACTTGCTGTTAAAGACCTGTCTGGTGAGGACTCAGTTTTATTAACTGAAGCATTAGAGAGCAAGAATAAAAAATCTGAATCAACTGAAGAGAGTGAGAAGGTTATAAAGAAAGATAAGAAGTTAGAGAAATCAACTGAAGAAGTCTCTGATAAAGAGGATTCTAAAGATTCTCCTACCGAAGTAGAGGAAGAATAATGAAAAAGTTTCAATTACCAAATAATTTTGATTATAAAAATACTGATATCTTAAAGCAGTTTATTACTGAAACTGGGAAAATAGTTCCTGCAAGAGTTACTGGTATTTCAGCATCAAATCAAAGAAAGATTACTAAATCTATAAAAATAGCTAGATTTTTAGCTCTTCTCCCATACACGGATATGCATCAATAATCATGAAAATTATACTATTAGACAGAATACAAAGGTTAGGTGAAATTGGTGATGTAGTAGATGTTAAGTCTGGCTATGCAAGAAATTTCCTAATTCCTCAGAAAAAAGCTGCTTTTGCTAGTGAAAAAAATATCGCTGAAGTTGAATCAAGAAAAGATGAATTAGCTGCAGCCTCTGCAGATGCTCTTGCCCAAGCACAAGGAAGAGCTGCAACTATGGAAGGTGCTTCATGTGAAATTAAAGTTCCAGTTACTGAAGAAGGAGCTCTTTACGGCTCTGTTGGTACTAGAGAAATAGCTGATGCATTTGTTGCGATCGATATTAATATTGATAAAAGCGAAGTGCAATTGCCTGATGGGCCTATTAAAGAACAAGGTGATCATACTATTTTTATAGCTCTACATTCTGAAGTTTCTGTTGAAGTTTTAGTTAAAGTATTGCCAGAGTAGTTGTGTATTTTAAAATATGATGTAAAAATCATGTTTCATGTCTGATATAACGCAAAATATAAACGAACAAGCAAGGGAGGCTGAAAGAGCTGTTTTGGGCGGCCTTATGCTTGAAACTGAAAGATTTGATACAGTAACTCCTATAATCAATCATGAAGATTTTCAAGGCAAAGACCATCAATTAATCTATGAATCAATGTTTGAGCTTATTGAAGAGAACAAACCTCTGGATCCTATAACGGTTTCTGAAAAATTAGATAATAAAAATCTTCTAAATAAAATTGGTGGAAAAAATTATCTAATTGAGCTTGCTACAAGTACACCAACCGCTGCCAATATAGAAGCATATGCTGAGATAATTAGACAAAGATCTATTACTCGCCAACTTATGAAAACAAATTCTGAGATTGCTGAGTTAATTAATAATCCTCAAGGACAAGATGGCGCCAGTCTTTTAAATGAGGCTGAAAGAAAAATATTTGCACTTAATGAACAAGCAAATTTATCTGACAGTGCATTACAGTCAATGAATGAACTTATTCCTGCAACAATGGATAGACTTCATGAATTATCTAAAATGGGAAGGGGTAATATCATTGGGAATTCTACAGGTTTTAAAGACTTAGATACAAAGTTACAGGGTGTTCAAAATGGTGATTTGATTGTAGTAGCTGGAAGACCGAGTATGGGCAAGACTGCGTTTGCAATGAATTTAGCAGAAAATGTTCTTTTAAATGAGGATAATGAAGGTGCAGTTTTAATTTTTAGTTTAGAAATGCCTGGAGAATCATTAACAACTAGATTGCTTTCAGGCATGTGTAAAATTGATCAACAAAAAGTAAGGTCCGGCATGCTCAAAGACAATGAATTGAAGCAAATATTTGAAGAGGGCGAGCGATTAAAGAATAAACCTTTATATATTGATGATAGCTCTTTGTTATCACCAATGGAGCTTTTAGCAAAATCTAGAAGACTTCATAGATCAGAAGAAAATGGATTGTCTCTTATTGTTGTTGATTATCTCCAATTGATGCAGGTACCCGGATCAACTGAAAATAGAGTTAATCAAATTTCTGAAATATCAAGATCATTAAAATCATTAGCAAGAGAGTTAAACGTTCCAGTTATTGCACTATCACAGTTGAATAGAGGTGTAGACTCAAGACCTAACAGAAGGCCAATTATGTCAGATTTAAGAGACTCTGGAGCAATTGAGCAGGATGCAGATGTTATTTTATTCCTTTATAGAGATGAGGTTTATAATGAAGATTCAGACCAAGGAAATAAAGCAGAAGTAATCATTGGCAAGCAAAGGAATGGCCCTATAGGAACTTGCTATCTAACTTTCTTAAAAGAATATACACGATTTGAAAATTTCTCAAATGATGGATTTTACGATTCATTTGAATGAGAGAACCATCAGCAGAACTCATAATCGATATAGACATTATTAGAAATAATATTATTTATTTAAAATCTTTACTTAAAACTGATACTAAATTTATGGCTATATTAAAAGCCAATGCATATGGTCATGGTTTAGATATTATTACGAAATCAATAGATGATCTTGTGGATGGTTATGGGTTAGTTAGATTAGAAGAAGCCACTATAGTTAGAAAATATACATCAAAAAAAATACTCTTAATGCAAGGTGTATATTCTAAAGATGATTTTAAAATTGCATACGACAATAAATTTGATTTAGTAGTTCATAACAAAAATCAGTTATTTGCTTTTGAAAACTCAGATATCAATATATGGTTAAAAGTAAATACTGGAATGAATAGACTTGGGTTTCTTCCAGAAGAGATAACATCTCTACATAAATTATATGATTTAAATAAAAGAAAATATGTATTAATGTCTCATTTGGCATGCTCTGATAACCCTAAAGATCAGTTAAATGATAAACAATTCAAATTATTTGATCAGCTTACTAATTCATTAGAAGCTAATTTTGAAAAAAGTATAGGCAATACTGGTTGTATTTTAAATTTTCCAGATCAATGTTTTGACTGGGTAAGGTCAGGTATTGGTCTATATGGTGGTGTTCTTGGAAATAAGAAATTAAAATCAGCAATGACTTTCAGATCAAAGATTATAGAAATTAGAAATATAAAACAAAATGATAGAGTAGGCTATAACGGAAGAGTTATTGCAAAAAAAGATATGAAAATCGCTATTGTCTATGCTGGATATGCTGATGGCTTTCCGCAATCAATTAAGGATACTTCTAAAGTAGTGATCAACGATCAAGTCGCACAAATATTTGGCCAAGTAAGCATGGATCTTATATCAATAGACGTAACAAATATATCTAATTGCAATATTGGTGATTGGTGTATACTTTGGAACGAAAAGAATACTCATACGAAGATAGCAAAAGATAGTAATTTGATTTCGTATGAACTTATGACTAGGATAACCCCTAGAGTTAAAGTTGTTTATGAGAATTTATGAAGATTAATTATGTAAAAGAAAATTTAAGAAAAATCACTTATGAAGATGATTTTCCAGAGTATATGACAGAAAAACATGCAGAAGATATTGCAGAAGTTTTTAATACTCCATTAACTGGCTCATACAATTGGGATTACAGAATTCAGGATAATAGAATTAAGCGACTTTATGAGTTAGGAAAAGAGCTTAATTGGAATGTTGAAATGGATATCAATTGGGATAGACCATACGAAGAACTAAAAGAGCCATTTCCTATTTT
The DNA here is from genome assembly GCA_003331645.1 of SAR86 cluster bacterium. Lineage (GTDB taxonomy): Bacteria > Pseudomonadota > Gammaproteobacteria > Magnimaribacterales > D2472 > MED-G78. Next base: position 27,271 of record QOPI01000002.1, read on the forward strand.
CTGGGATGATTATCCTCCATATAAAAAAATGTCAGATGCTCAAAAATTAGATTTCTTAAAACACCGACAATCTTGGAGTATGAGTCAGTTTTTACATGGAGAACAGGGTGCAGTTTTGGTTGCCTCTCAATTGACTAGTTGCGCGCCAACTTTTAATGCAAAACTTTATGCAGCCTCTCAGACATTTGATGAAGCAAGACATGTTGAGGCTTTTAATAAATACATCCAAACAAGAATGAAGTTGATGTATCCAATTGGGAATGAATTAAAATCAATTCTCGATAAGATTCTTACCGATGAAAGATGGGACCTAAAATTTATTGGAATGCAAATCATTATTGAGGGTTTAGCTTTGGCTGCATTTCAATCCTCTCGAGATCTAACTACTGATCCAGTCTTAAAAGATATGCTTGGATTAATTATAAGAGATGAAGCAAGACATGTAACTTTTGGAGTTAATTATTTAGAGGAATTTGTATCCACCTTATCAAAAGATGAGATAGAAGAGAGAGCACAATTTGCCTATGAAGCATGTTTATTAAGCCGTCAAAGACTGGTATCAACTGATGTTTTTGATCATTTTGGTTGGGATGTTGAAGAAGCAAGATTATTTCAACAATCTTCAGATATTAATAAAATGTTTCAAAAATTACTCTTTCAAAGAGTTGTTCCTAATTTATCTAGAATCGGTTTATTAACTGATTCTGTAAGAGAAAATTTTGATAAACTTGGTTTACTTGAGTATGAAGACGCTCAGAGTGATTATGAAGTAGATTGGGCTGATTTATCTAGGCCTTTATTCGAAGATTCTGCTTAATTTCATTTATCAATTAACTATTATCTGATATTCTGTTATCCCATCATGTATAAATTAATTGATGGCAAAAACTAAATACATTTTTATTACTGGCGGTGTTGTTTCTTCTTTAGGAAAAGGTATTGCTGCTGCCTCTCTTGGTGCGATTCTTGAATCAAGAGGTTTAAAAGTTTCTTTAATTAAATTAGATCCATATATTAATGTTGATCCTGGAACTATGAGTCCATTTCAGCATGGAGAAGTTTTTGTAACAAATGATGGAACAGAAACTGATTTAGATTTAGGTCACTATGAAAGGTTTGTAAGATTTCAAGCATCAGCTAAAAATAATTTCACTGCTGGTAGAGTTTATGAAACTGTTATTAGAAATGAGAGAAAAGGAAGGTATTTAGGTGGAACCGTTCAAGTAATTCCCCACATAACTGATGAAATTAAAAGAAGAATTAAATTGGGTGCTAAAGGTAACGATGTCGCCATCATTGAAATAGGGGGTACCGTTGGAGACATAGAAAGTCAACCTTTTGTTGAGGCAATTCGTCAAATGTCACTTGACTTACCATCAAATTCTACTGCGTTTGTTCACTTAACACTTGTTCCATATATTAATGTTTCTGGAGAATTAAAAACTAAACCAACCCAACACTCTGTAAAAGAACTAAGATCGCTTGGAATAAGTCCAGATTGTCTAATATGCAGATCTGAGCAAGAACTTCCTAGAGATGAGAGAAAAAAGATAGCTTTATTTTGTTCCGTTGACCCCTCTAATGTTATTTCTATGCATGATGTTTCAACTGTTTATTCAATCCCACTATTACTGCATAAACAAAAAGTTGATCAGATTATTATAGATAAACTTAAAATTAAGTCTCAAAAACCAAAATTAAATGATTGGAAAAGGGTAGTATCTGCCAAGATTAACCCTTCTCACGAAGTTAATATTGCATTTGTAGGCAAATACACAGAATTAAAAGACTCCTACAAATCTCTAAATGAGGCGCTTGAACATGCAGGAATTAAAAATAAAACTAAAGTAAATATAGTTTTTGTTGAAGCTGAAAATATCAATGCTTCAAATGCAAAAAAAGTATTAAGTTTCAGTGATGCGATTCTTGTACCAGGAGGATTTGGCGAAAGAGGTATAGAGGGTATGATTCATGCATGTAATTATGCAAGAATAAATAACGTTCCATATTTAGGAATATGTTTAGGAATGCAAATAGCTATAATTGAATTTGCTAGAAATGTATTAAATCTTAAAAAAGCAAATAGTACTGAATTTGATTTAAATACAAAATATCCTGTAATTGCATTAATAACTGAATGGAGTGATAGATCTGGAAAAAAAGAAAAACGTACTTCTAATTCAGATTTAGGCGGGACTATGAGACTTGGTGGACAAACATGCATGTTAGCCAAATCATCAAATGCAAGGAAGATGTATAAAAAAGATGAAATTGTTGAAAGACATAGACACAGATATGAGGTTAATCCTGCATATAAAGACAAAATGAATGATGCTGGGCTAAAAGTTGTCGGGACATCAATAGATAGGAAACTTGTAGAAATGATAGAAATTCCAAATCATAATTGGTTCATGGCATGTCAATTTCACCCAGAATTCACATCTAATCCAAGAGATGGACACCCAATTTTTAACAGTTTTATTAAAAAAGCACTTAATATATCTAAATGAAAGAAATTAAATTAAGAAATTTTTTAATTGGTAATAATAATCCTCTTACTCTCATGGGTGGAGTTAATGTCCTAGAGTCTGAAGAGATGGTGATGACAGTAGCTGAAAAATTTAAAAATGTTACAGATAAACTCAAAATTAATTGGATCTTTAAAGGATCTTATGACAAAGCTAACAGAAGTTCAATTGACTCATTTAGAGGTCCTGGCATTGATGAAGGGCTTAGAATATTAGAAAAAGTAGCTACTAGTTTCGATTGCCCAGTTATCACCGATTTTCATGAACCAAATCAAGCACAGCCAGTAAGCGAGGTATGTGAGATCATTCAGGTGCCAGCATTTCTTGCAAGACAAACTGATCTTGTTGCAGCTGCTGCAAAGACAGATTCCATTGTTCAATTTAAAAAACCACAATTCTTAACAGCTCCCGAAATGGAAAATATGATTAAGAAATGCTCTGACGCAGGTAACGATAAGATTACCTTATGTGAGAGAGGTAATAGTTTTGGATACAATAATCTCATTGTAGATACTTTAAACTTTCAGATTCTTAAAAATTTTTCATATCCTGTTATATTTGATGTAACGCACTCACTCCAGCTTCCAGGGGGTTTGGGTAATGCTGCTGGTGGAAGAAGAGAATATCTTTTAAGTTTAGCAAAAGCTGGGATATCACAAGGAATCGCTGGGCTATTTTTAGAAGCTCATCCTGATCCTGACCAAGCTAAATGCGATGGACCATGTGCTTTAAATTTAGATATGCTCGAACCATTTTTGAATCAAATCAAAGATTTAGATGAATTTGTTAAAAATCAAGAAGATTTAGATATTAGATAATATTTATGTCAGCAATAAAATCAATTAAAGCTATCCAAGTTTTAGATTCAAGAGGCGTCCCAACAGTTGCTTGCAGAGTATCTCTTGATAACGGCACTTCTGCAGAAGTTAAAATACCCAGTGGAGCATCTACAGGCTCAAAAGAAGCCTTAGAATTAAGAGATAATGAAAGTATTTTTCTTGGAAAAGGAGTTATGAGAGCTGTAAAAAATATCAATACTGTTATACAGCCTGCATTCATAGGAAGAAACCCATTCGAGCAAGAAAAAATTGATAATGAATTAATATTATTAGATGGCACAGATTCAAAATCCAAACTTGGAGCCAATTCAATTTTAGCTGTATCACTAGCAATGTGTAGAGTGGCTGCAAAAGATAAGAAAATAAGTTTGTTTAACTATTTTAGTAATATTTATAAGGATATTACTGGCAACACAGTGAAGCCTAGCCTGCCAATGCCTATGTTAAATATTCTGAATGGCGGAGAGCATGCAGACAATAATATAGATATCCAAGAATTTATGATTATTCCAAAGGGAGCATCAAGCTTTAGTGAGGCAATTAGATGGTCTTCTGAAATATATTGGAATCTTAAAAATATCTTAAAAGAAAAAGATCTATCTACTGCTGTTGGAGATGAAGGTGGATTTGCGCCTAGCCTTAATTCAAATGAAGAGGCTATTAAGCTCATTATTGAATCTATTGAAAAATCAAATCTTGAAGCAGGAAAAGATGTTTTTCTTGCTTTAGATTGTGCTGCAAGTGAATTTTATAAAAATGAGAGCTACCACTTAGAGGGTGAAGGAAAATCACTGGATTCAGAGCAATTTGCAAATTATTTAGGAGACTTAGTTAACAAATATCCAATTATTTCTATTGAGGATGGAATGGATGAGGGTGATTTAGTTGGCTGGAAGTTGCTTACTGAAAAAATAGGTTCAAAGTGTCAATTAGTTGGAGATGATTTATTTGTGACTAATCCAAAAATTTTCCAAGATGGAATTGATGCAGGTTTGGCAAATGCAATATTAATTAAATTTAATCAAATAGGATCAATAACAGAAACCATCAAGACTATTGATATAGCAAATCTAAATAATTATGCTTCAATTGTCTCACATAGATCAGGTGAAACAGAAGATACAACTATTGCTGATTTAGCAGTTGGTCTTGGGGTGGGACAAATTAAGACAGGAGCGCCTTGCCGATCTGATAGAGTTGCCAAATATAATCGTCTTTTATGGATTGAAGATGATTATTCTGATCTTCATATTGGCTAATGAAGACATTACCTCTTTATATAATTATTTTTTTATCCCTAATTATTTTAATCCTCTTTTACAATCTCTTTGTAAGTGAAAATGGTTATAAAGAAAGAGATAATTTAATTATTGAGAACCAAGAATTGACTAATAGAAATGACATCATAAAAAATGCTAATGAAGAGTTAATATTTGAAATTGTTAATGCGCAAGACAATGAAGAGCATATTGAGAACTATGCTAGAGAAAATCTTAATTTATCAATGCCAGATGAAGAATTTATAAAATTTAATAATACAGATTTAGAAAATCAAAATGATTAAAAATAATATTTTAGCTATTATTCCAGCAGCAGGTATTGGCTCAAGATTCTTATCTAATATGCCAAAACAATATTCGTCTATCAATGAGACTAATATTATTCAAAAAACTGTTAGTACATTTATTCATTCTTCTACTATTTCTAAAATTATTATTCCTGTAAACAAGAATGATCAATACATTAAAGAGCAAGAATTCTATAAAGACCCTAAGATAAAGGTTATTCAGGGAGGAGATACTAGAGCCAAGTCAGTTTTAAATGCTCTAAGCTGCATAGATATTAAAGATTATGATTATGTTTTAACTCACGATGTAGCAAGGCCTAATATTAAAGGCGATGATGTTAATTTAATAGTAGAAACAATATTAAGTAAAAAGGCAGATTGTTTGTATTTCTATACCCCTATTAATGAATCTATCAAACAAATTTCTGAAAATAAAGATATAACAGTTAATAGAGATGATTTTTTTATAGTTCAAACCCCTCAAGTTTGTAAAATAGACAAATTATATGATGCCCTTATATCAGCAATAGATGATTCTATTGATGTTCCTGATGAGTCTTATGCTATGGAGAGAATGGGTTATAAAGTTTTAAAAATTCTTGGAAATTCTTCAAATATAAAAGTTACTTTCCCTGAAGATCTTGAATTGGTTAATAAATTTAATACAAGAACGGGTACTGGCTTTGATCTGCACACATATCAGCCTGGAACTGGTTTTATTTTAGGAGGGCATTTTATTGATTGCGATTATTCAATCAACGCCCATTCTGATGGAGATGTTTTATTGCATTCTATTGCTGATGCTATATTAGGCGCTGCAGCGCTTGGGGATATTGGTTTATTTTTTCCAGATAATGATCAAAAAAATAAAGACCTAGATAGTAAACAAATTATAGAACTATGTCTGAATGAAATTTCTAAATTAGATCTAGAAATTTATAATATTGATGCAACTGTTATATGTGAAGAGCCTAAAATAAACCCTATTCGAGAAGAAATCATCACTTCGCTTGCAAGCATTTTGCAAATTGATCAAGCAAAAATTGGTTTAAAGGCCACAACCTCGGAAAAGATTGGTATTATTGGAAAAAATAAAGCTATTGCTGTTCAAACTGCTGTAAATCTTAAGTACAAAAAATGAAAATTTTATTAACTAATGATGATGGATATGATGCGCCAAATATTCAAGCCTTATACAAAGTTTTATCACAATTTCATGAGGTGTTTATAATTGCACCAGCTAAGAATTGTAGTGGAATGAGTGCTGCAATTTCATTTCTAAAAGAAACTGAAATTAAGAAATTAGATGATCACACTTATGCTGTTGATGGAACACCTGCTGATTGTACATATTTTGGGCTTTTAAGTGTTTTAGATTTTGAACCAGATATGGTTGTATCTGGAATAAATCATGGTGCAAATTTGGGAAATGATGTTTTATATTCAGGTACTGTTGGCGCAGCTGTTGGGGGAAGAAATTTAAAATTTCCTCCTGTAGCTATTTCAGTGGCATCATATGATGCTCAAGATCCAGAATATATTGCAAATAAATCAGTAGAAATTATTAATACAATTTTTGATAATCCATCCGAATTTTCTAATAGAGTTATTAATATAAATTTTCCTGATCTAGTTGAAAAAGACATTAAAGGAATTAAATTTACAAGATTATCTCGAAGAGGAGTTCCGGCAAAACCTCTTGAAGTCTCATCATCGGAAAATTCAAAAACCTATAGATATAATTTGCAAGGAGAGCCTATTAAAGAAGATTATTTATCAGATGTAGAGGCAGTCCAATCAGGTTTTATATCTCTTTCATTTCTTGATTACAATCTAACTACTGATAATCAAGATGATCCATTAATCAATATTCTGTGTAAATGAGTAATTCTGGTTTTACCTTTAGAAGAGTTCGGGAGGAAATGATCGAAACTCTCCTCGAGATGGGAATAAAAGACTTTAGAGTTCTGGATGCTATGGCTCAAATACCCAGGCACATATTTATAGATGAGGCTTTAAGATCTAGGGCTTATGAAAATAGATCTCTTACAATTGGATACCAACAAACCATATCTCAGCCATATATAGTTGCAAGAATGACAGAGTTATTAATATCTAATACTCAGAGTAGAGGAATATTATTTAAAAATATACTTGAATTAGGTTCTGGATGTGGTTACCAGTCTGCTGTTTTATCTTATTTTGCTGAAGAAATTCATGCTATAGAGAGAATCAAGCCTTTAGTAAAAAAATCTAGAGAAAATCTCAGTGAGCTAAAAATATTTAATGTTGTTGTAAAGCATGGCGATGGATATCAAGATTGGGATGAAAATAAAAACTATGAGGGAGTTATTTGTGCGGCGGCCCCAAGGGAGTTCCCAGAAGATTTACTAAGTTGTTGTAAGGAAAATTCAAAAATTATTATGCCTATAGGAAATTCTGATGAGCAAAAACTATCAGTTATTACCAAGCTTAAAGATAGTTTTGAAGAAGAGCTATATGATGAAGTTGCATTTGTTCCAATGATTCCAGGCAAGTCACTTAATGGAAATGATTAATGAATGAGAGATTAAAGTTTGTATTAGCTGGAATATTTGTTGGATTTGCAGAGTTGCTTCCTGGCATCTCTGGATCCACAATAGCTATATTCTTTGGTATATATGAAAAGTTAATAAAAATTTTAAGCCAACTAAAGCTTAACAATCTTCATTTCAACCTTACAAAGTTAAATAATATCTTTTCTTTAGATTTAGTTTTACCTTTCATTACTTCAATGATAATCAGTGTATTGGTTTTCTCAAATTTAATTTTATTTCTTCATAGCGAATTTACTGTAATTTTTAATATTATTTTAGGAGTAATTATGTTGATAGGGGGGTGTTTACTAGCCTATAAACAAATATCTAGATGGAGTTTTAATATTTTTGTTTATTTTTTATTAGGCTTTCTAATAAGTATTATTATTTCATTTTTTCCTAGTGACCTCATTGACCTAAGTTTTTTTAATCTCATTATTATTGGTTTTGTAGCTTTTTCTTTTTTTCTTATCCCAGGCGTTTCTGGAAGTGCAATACTTCTTATTTTTGGGTTTTATACATCTGTAATTGAGGCGATTACCAATTTAAACTTTTTGATTCTAATACCATTTGCTATGGGAGCGTTATTGTCACTTTTTACAATGCCAAAATTTATAAGCTATTTATTAGATACTTACCAAGATTCAATTATTGTATTTTTTAGTGGTCTAATTGTCTGCTCGGGAATTATTTTAATTATTTAATCTAAGATTTAAAAAGATAACAATTTTATACCTCGATAAAGTGCCTTTTATTTTTTATAGACTTATATTTTTCTGATTCAGGCAATGGCTCTCGAGCTTCGGTTATATTTTCATAAACTTCAGAAAGTCGAGCATTTATCTCTATAAAATCAATTTGATCGTTTGGCAATTCATCATCTGCAAAAATTGCTTCTATCGGGCATTCTGGGACGCATAATCCGCAATCAATACATTCATCTGGATGAATAACTAGAAATTCAGGACCTTCATAAAAACAGTCCACAGGGCATACTTCAACACAATCAGTAAGTTTGCATTTAATACAAGTCTCTGTAACAACGAACGTCATAATTATCTTTTAAAGAAAAAACGATTTTAACGTACAAAAAAACAAAATTATAGAAAACTATTTGATTTATAGAGATTTTCTATTATACTGTATAAATATACAGTAAGGAGTAATCATGGCTACAGATAAAACTAAAGATCTTAAAGAGACCTTATCTCAAATAGAAAAGCAATTTGGTAAAGGTACTGTAATGCGAATGGGAGATAAAGAAAATCTCGATATACCATCAATATCAACAGGCTCAGTTGGCTTAGATATAGCACTTGGCATAGGTGGAATTCCTCAAGGAAGAGTGACTGAGATATATGGACCCGAATCTTCAGGTAAAACAACTTTAACACTTCAGATAATTGCTGAGTGTCAAAAAAATGGAGGAACGGCTGCTTTTATCGATGCGGAGCATGCGCTTGATCCTCAATATGCAGCAAAACTCGGTGTAAATGTAGACGATCTTCTCTTATCTCAGCCTGATACAGGTGAGCAAGCTTTAGAAGTTGCTGATATGTTAGTCAAGTCTAATAGCGTGGATCTAGTAGTTGTAGACTCAGTAGCAGCCTTAGTTCCAAGAGCTGAGATTGAAGGTGAGATGGGTGATCATCATGTTGGACTTCAAGCTAGACTTATGTCGCAGGCATTAAGAAAAATCACTGGTAATATTCAACGCTCAGGTGCAACTGTTATTTTCATCAATCAAATTCGTATGAAAATTGGAGTAATGTTTGGAAGTCCTGAGACTACAACAGGCGGGAATGCGCTTAAATTTTATTCATCAGTAAGACTTGATATTAGAAGAATTGGTGCAGTCAAAGAGGGTGATGAGGTTATTGGAAACGAAACCAGGGTTAAAGTTGTTAAAAACAAAGTCTCACCTCCCTTTAGACAGGCAGAGTTTCAAATTATGTATGGACAAGGAATTAATTCAGAAGGTGAAATTTTAGATTATGGACAGAAAATAGGATTAGTTGAGAAAGCTGGCTCCTGGTATAGCCATAACGGTGAAAAAATAGGACAAGGCAAAGTAAATGCAAGTAATTTTCTAAAAGAAAATACGAAAATTAGAGACTCCTTACTTAAGGCAATAAGATCTGAATATATTGTTTCAAATGCTAAGCCTGTAAAAAAATAGAAATTAATTATTGGTAATTCTCCTTACTTTAGATTAGCATTATTACTAATCTAAATAGGGAGATTTTGTTACATGACTTCAAATAATGCATATATAGTTAGCGCTGTCAGAACTGCTGGTGGCAAGAAAAATGGTAAATTAAGCGGATGGCATCCTGCAGATCTAGGTGCTGAAGTTCTAAATGAGTTAGTAAATCAAACAGGTATTAACCCTGAGGACATTGATGATGTTATTTTTGGATGCGTTGATCAGGTCGGAGCTCAATCTGGTAATTTAGCAAGAAATTCTGTTCTTGCATCTTGTTTACCTGAATCTGTTCCAGGAACTACTGTTGATAGACAATGCGGATCATCTCAGCAAGCTATTCATTTTGCAGCACAAGCAGTAATGTCTGGTACTCAAGATGTTGTTATTGCTGGTGGAGTTGAAGCAATGTCAATGGTTCCAATTGGTGCAAGTGTTAAGGATGGTTTTGATGCTGGCCATGGATTTCCTTTTAGCGCAGAAGGAATTGCAAAGAGATATCCAGGTGTATTTTTCTCCCAGTTTACTGGTGCTGAACTAGTTGCAGAAAAATGGAAGCTATCTAGAGAAAATTTAGATGCATTTGCTTTAGAAAGTCATCAAAAAGCTAAGCATGCCACTGAAATGAAGTATTTTGATAAAGAGATTTTGCCATTAGCTGGAAGGAATGAGCATAATGATAATGATATGGTTTTTGCTGATGAAGGAATTAGATTTGATGCATCATTAGAGGCTTTAGCTGGATTAAATCCTGTTACTGAAGGTGGAGTTATTACTGCTGGTAATGCTAGTCAGATAACTGATGGTGCAGCTGCAATTATGATTTGTAATGATGAGGGGTTAAAAAAGATTAAAGTAGATCCAAGAGCAAAAATAATAGCATTATCAGTTGTTGGTGATGATCCAGTATTTATGCTCACAGGTCCAATTCCAGCTTCACATGATGTTTTAGCTAGAGCAAAAATGAGTATCGATGATATGGATATCTATGAAGTTAACGAAGCGTTTGCACCAGTTCCATTAGCATGGGCTATTGAGCTTGGGGCTGATAAAGCTAAGTTAAACGTTAATGGTGGAGCTATGGCACTTGGACATCCTTTAGGTGCAACCGGAGCCAAACTCATGACTACCATGCTTCATGAGCTTGAAAGAAGAGAGGGCAAATATGCACTTCAAGCTATATGCGAAGGTGGTGGTACAGCAAACGCGACTATAATTGAAAGAATTTAAGCAATACTTCATCTTTTTTAAAAATATCTAGATCTTATAACAATACTAAATTTAGACTCTTTTAAAATTAATTAAATTATGAAAAAAAAAGGTGGAATTTTTCTCTCTCTTATACTTGTAGTCGTTTTTTTAGTCTACGGTTTTATTTTTAGATCAATAGATGAATTTCAACAGGTTCAATTTTCATTAGATAAGTCTTATTACAAAAAAGATAATACGATTAATATAAAATCTTTACCTTCACCAAATTTAAATAAAAATGCATATTTTGGTGACTTGCATATTCATACATCTAACTCATTTGATGCATATACATTTGGAACTATAAGCACTCCCGAGTTAGCTTACAAATATGCTCAAGGCAAACCAATTCCTCACCCAACAGGATACGATATACAACTTAGAAGGCCTCTTGATTTCTATGCCGTAACCGATCATGGTATCTTTCTTGGTCTTTTGCCAAGTGCGGCAGATACAAGTTCACGATTCTCTAAGTATGAATACACAAAACCTCTTCATAATTTAAATAAATCAATCTCTAATAATTTTTTAGAACTTTTAAAGAGACAAAATCTTTTTCAACAATTTGCTAGAGATACAATTGGTGGTCTCAGAGATGGTTCAATTGATAGAAATCTTGTAGATGATATTCAGCAAAGTGTATGGAAAGAAACAATAAAAGCTGCTGATAATGCATATAAACCTGGATTTTTTACAACCTTTGCTGGATATGAATACACTTCTGCCGAGGATTTATATGATAATTATCTTCACCGCAATGTTATATTTAAAGATACTTCAAATCTTCCAAATAAAATATTTTCTAGACTAGATAGTATGAATCCCGAACCACTATGGGATTGGATGAATAATCTTAGAGCAGGTGGTATAGACAGTTTAGCTATCCCACATAATTCTAATATTTCAGGCGGTTCTGCTTTTTCTTTGGAATATTTTAATGGTGGTCCAATTGATGATGCTTATGCAACAAATAGATTGCTGAATGAGCCTCTAGTAGAAATCACACAGGTTAAAGGAACTTCAGAAACTCATCCATTAATTTCAAAGAATGATGAATGGGCCTCATTTGAAACAGATACTTCATATAAAGAATCAAATGAGATGAAAAATATAAAAGGTGCCTATGTTAGAGATGCTTATTTAAGAGGTTTAACCATTGAAGAGCAAGGGATTTCTAATCCTTATAAATTTGGTTTAATAGGATCAAGTGATAGTCATGTTGGAGGAGCTTCTTACAATGAAGAAACTTTTATTTCTAAAGTAGGTATTTTAGACGGCACCCCAAAATTAAGGGGATCAGTCCCATTTAATAAATTTTATGGTTTTGTCATGAGCAAGATGCAGAAAAATTCAATGACTTATATTAATGATAATTACTACCTAGCAGTTGGCGGTCGTCTTATTTACTTTGGAGCTTCAGGTCTTGCTGGGGTATGGGCAGAAGAAAATACTAGGGAGTCTATTTTTAAAGCTTTTAGGAATAAAGAAACTTTTGCAACCTCAGGCCCTAGGATTAAAGTAAGATTCTTTGGAGGTTATCATTTAGAAAATTATAAACTTGATGATAATAATCTAATAAAAAAAGCATATTCCAATTCTACTCAAATGGGTGGGAATATTTACTCCAATGGTATAGGCAGCCCTACATTTTTAATATGGGCAATTGCAGATCCTTACAGTGGAAAGTTACAACGTTCACAAATAGTTAAAGGCTGGATAGAAAATGGAGAACATAATGAAAGAATATATGATGTAGCTTGCTCAGATAATTTAGATGTTGATTCAGCAACACACCGTTGTCCAGACAATGGAGCTAAAGTGAATCTTAGTAATTGTTCTACAAGCAATGTCGGTGATTCAGAATTAAAAACTTTTTGGAAAGATCCAGATTTTGTAAAGAATCAAAATGCTTTTTATTATGTTCGTGTATTAGAGAATCCTTCATGCAGATGGTCTACATGGGATTCAATAAGAGCAGGAGAAAAGCCAAGATCTGATATTGATTCAACAATCCAAGAGAGAGCCTGGACTTCACCTATCTGGTTTAAGGCAAGTTAGATAGAATTATTTATCTTTAAAAAAATCAAGTATTGTCTTTATATCTGAAATTGGGTTTGTTGAACTATCACCATTTCTTGATTTTAACTCAATTTCTTTATTTTCAAGATATTGCTTACCAATAATAATATTTAAAGGTATGCCAATAAGTTCAGAATCCTTCATTTTTGTACCATATCCATCTTTCCTATCATCTAAAAGTACGTCATAACCCATTTGAGTTAATTCTTTATATAAATTCTGAGATGCAGATGCTATTTCCTCATTCTTATCATAACCAATAGCAATAATATTTATATCAAAAGGAGCAATGTTATGTGGCCAAATAATACCTCTTTCATCATTATTTTGCTCAATAGCAGCTGCAACAAGTCTTGAAACGCCAATTCCATAACAACCCATATATAAAGTTGAAGCTTTACCTTCTTTATTTAAAACATTTGCTTTCATGTCATCAGCATAAATTTTACCTAATTTAAATATATGACCAACTTCAATACCTTTTTTTATTTGAATTGTTCCTTTACCATCAGGTGAAGGATTCCCTTCAAGAGATTGAATATCTTCACCTTCTTTAAGTAATAACTCAGTATTTATTGCAAATTCAGATGAATCACTTACTGCAATTGTATCTTCTCCATTATCAGCTAATACATGAAACTCTTCTGAACTATCTCCACCAATAGCGCCAGAATCTGCAGCAGAAATTTTAAACTCAAGACCAATACGCTCAAGTATTGTTTTATAGGCTTCCCTCATAGCAAGATAGGTTTCTTGCAAAGATTCTTCGTCCATATTAAAACTATATGCATCTTTCATTAAAAACTCTCTTCCACGCATAATCCCATATCTAGGTCTTACTTCGTCTCTAAATTTAGTTTGGATTTGATATAAATTTAGTGGAAGTTCTTTATAGCTTTTTACATTATTTCTAATAATGTCAGTAATAACTTCTTCATGTGTTGGCCCAAGACAGAAATCTCTATCATGTCTATCTTTAATTCTTAATAGTTCAGGCCCCATTTTGTCCCATCTTTGCGTTTCTTCCCATAATTCTTTAGGTTGAACCATTGGCATAAATACTTCTTGAGCTCCTGATGCATCCATTTCTTCTCTAACTATGTTCTCTATGTTTCTGAGAACTTTTAAACCAAGTGGTAACCATGTATATATACCAGAAGCTACCTTTTTGATCATCCCAGCTCTTAACATTAATTTATGACTAATTACTTCAGCTTCCTGAGGAGCATCTTTGAGGGTTGGTAATAATAATTTTGAAAGTAGCATTTTAATAATTTTGTTATATATAAATCCTTATAGTTTATAATTTTATATTTTTTTAGAGACTTATGCCTATTTATGACTATAAATGTTCAAAATGTGACTATGAATTTGAGTTAATTCAGAAATTTTCTGATGATCCTGTAAAAAAATGTCCTAAATGTTTTAAAAATTCTGTATCTAAAATGATATCTGCGCCTTCGTTTAGATTAAAAGGAGGAGGGTGGTATGAAACAGATTTTAAAACTGGTAAAAAGAAAAACCTTTTAAAGGATGATAAAAAAGTTGAATCTAGTTCGAAGAAAGTCCATAAACAAGATAAAATTACACAAAAGAAGTCAAAAGATAAAAAGGCGGGATAATTATGCGATCACACTATTGTGGTGAAGTTACATCAAAAGATCTTGATAGTAATATTTCGATATGTGGCTGGGTTCATAGAAGAAGAGATCACGGCGGTATTATTTTTCTAGATGTTAGAGATATAAAAGGAATATGTCAGGTAGTAGTTAATCCTGAAAACAAAGCTGCATTTGAAATAGCAGATAAATGCAGAAACGAATATGTTATCAAAGTATCAGGTGCTGTTTTAAAGAGACCTGAAGGCACAATTAATGAGAATATGATAACTGGTGAGATCGAGCTAGAAGCAGATAAGATTCAGTTATTAAATAAAGCAGCAACTCCAGCCTTTCCTCTAGACGACTATCAAGAAGTAAATGAAGATGTTAGATTAAAAAATAGAGTCCTTGATCTAAGGCGCCCTGAAATGAATCATAGGATTGTCTCACGCTCTAAAATAACTTCATGTATTAGGAACTTTCTTGATAAAAATAATTTTCACGAAATTGAAACACCAATATTAACTAGAGCAACTCCTGAGGGAGCAAGAGATTATATATTACCAAGCAGAGTCCATCCTGGAAGTTTTTTTGCCTTGCCTCAATCCCCACAATTATTTAAGCAATTATTAATGATGGGTGGTTTTGATAAGTATTATCAAATTGCGAGATGTTTTAGGGATGAGGACCTAAGAGCCGATAGACAACCTGAGTTTACTCAGATTGATATAGAGGCATCATTTGTTGAGGTGAAAGATATTATTTCTTTAGGAACAGAAATGGTAAAACTTTTATTAAAAGAATTTGTAAATCATGATGTCAAAGAAATTCCAGAGTTAAATTGGCATAAAGCTATGGAGGATTATGGATGTGATAAACCTGATCTTAGAATCCCGTTAAAACTTATAGAAATATCTGATTTGGTTGCAAATGAGGAGTTTAAGGTATTCTCAGGCCCTGCAAATGAGGAGGGTTCTAGAGTAGTGGCGCTCAAGATACCGCAAGGAAACAACTTATCAAGAGGACAAATTGATGAGTATACAAAATTTGTTAGCAAGTTAGGTGCAAAAGGATTAGCTTATATTAAGATTAACGATGTAAATGATTTAGAAAATGGATTACAGTCACCAATTCTTAAATTCTTACATAAAGATACAATCAAAAGTTTAATAGAGAACTTAGATCTTAAGACTGATGATCTATTGTTCTTTGGTGCTGGCTCCAATAATGTTGTTAATTTAAGCATGAGTAGTTTGATCAAAAAGATTGGTGGTGATCTTGATCTCTATACTTGTGATTGGGCACCTTGTTGGATTGTTGATTTTCCCATGTTTGAAAAGAATAAAGAAGGCAATTTAACATCCCTCCATCATCCTTTTACTATGCCAAAATCATCAATAGACGATTTAAATAACTCACCAGATACAGTTATTGCTGAAGCTTATGATATTGTTTTAAACGGTTATGAGGTTGGAGGAGGCTCCATCAGGGTTCACAGTCCTGATATGCAAGAAACAATTTTTAAAGCTTTAAATATCTCTGATGAAGAAGCTGAAAATAAGTTTGGATTTTTATTAAAAGCTTTGTCTTCAGGATGCCCTCCGCATGGCGGCATAGCATTTGGTTTAGATAGGTTAGTTATGCTTCTAACGAGCACTACAAATATTAGAGATGTTATAGCTTTTCCGAAAACTCAAAGCGCTTCATGTCTTTTAACTGAAGCACCAAATTCAGTTGATGAAAATCAACTTGAAGAATTATTTATTGAATCTACATATACCGAGGAAGATTAATGGCAGGTCATTCTAAATGGGCTAACATTAAACACAGAAAAGCAAGGCAAGATGCTTCAAGAGGTAAAGTTTGGACTAAGGTTATAAGAGAGATAACAGTTGCCGCTAAAGGTGGTCCAGATCCAGCGGACAATCCTAGATTAAGACTAGCATTAGATAAAGCAAATGCTGCGAATATGCCCAAAGATACAATAAAACGGGCTATTCAAAAAGGTTCTGGCACTGGAGAAATGGGAGAAATAGAAGAAATAACCTTTGAGGGTTACGGTCCTAATGGCGTAGCAATATTAGTTGAAACAATGACAGATAATCGCAATAGAACAGTGGCAGATGTTAGGCATGCTTTTTCAAAATTTGGAGGTAATTTAGGTACAGATGGTTCTGTTGCTTATTTATTTAATAAGCTAGGAGTAATACAAATCGCAAAATCTTATAATGAAGATGATGTTATGGAGGTAGTTCTTGATGCTGGAGCTGATGATATGTCATCCAATGAAACAGGTTTTGAAGTAATAACCTCACCAACAAACTTAAGTGGTGTTTTAGAGGCTTTAAAAAATAAGAATATTGATACTATAGATGCTGAAACTACAATGAGAGCAGATGTTTTAGTAGATCTTGACGCTGAAGGTTCAGAAAAGGTTTTAAAAATTATGAATTTTCTTGATGATTTAGATGATGTTCAAGAGGTTCATACGAATGGAGAGTTTTCAGATGATTTTGAGATTGGGGAATAGCTTTGCCAGTTAATTCAAGAGCTAAAGGCGCTAATTTTGAAAGAGAAATTGGAAATTTATTAGTTAAAGATCTTAATTTAATTAATCCTGTTAAAAGAATCCTTGAACAAACTAGAACAAAAGAATTGCCAGATTTAAGACTGGGAAGATGGTGTATTGAATGTAAGAGATATGGTGATGGTGGAGAGCCGCCTAAAGAATGGTGGGATCAAGTTCTAAGATCTTGCTCACAAGAGGATTCACTAATTCCCGCGCTAGTCTACAAATTTAACAGAAGACCAATAAAAGTAAGAATACTTGCTTCATCTATTAATTCAGAAATTAAAGATAATTTAATAACTATTGATTTATTATGGGAAGATTTTGTAAAGATCATTTTAGAGTTATTTCAAACAGATATTCAACTTCATGAAGAAAGATTTCAAGTGTAACGATTTTCCAATAATTATTTTTTGCGAAGATACTGATTTCCAAGGAATTGTTTATCATGCAAATTATTTAAAATATTTCGAAAGAGCAAGAACACAATTTCTTATTGATCAAGGAATATCTCAATATCAACTTGAGAAATTAAATAGTGCCTTTGTAATTAGAGACATAAACTTGAGATATATTACCCCAGCTAGGCTCGAAGAAAATCTTATTGTTAAAACCTCGGTAACCTTTATTTCAAAAGCTAGACTGCTTTTTTTCCAACATATTATTAACGTAAAAAATGATACTATTATATGTCGAGGAGAGGTTGAGGTATGTTTCTTAGATTTAGATAAAAGTAAACCTAAGCCATTTCCTGAGAAATTATTAACAATTTTTAACGGTTAAACAAAATGAATGATATATCAGCAATTAATTTATTTCTTGAAGCTGGCCTTGTGGTCAAAAGCGTGATGGTAATTTTATTATTAATTTCTATAATCTCATGGATCATCATCTTTGAAAGATATCTTTTATACAGAAAAATTAAGAATTTAAATATAGAGTTTGAAAATAGATTTTGGTCTGGAGAAGACCTTAATATTTTATTTGAGGAAGTAAATAATGACCAATTAATTCTTACAGGTTCCTCTAGCGTATTTAGAAATGCATTTAAGGAATTTAATAGATTGAAATCCAATAATAATGTTACAGAATTAGATCTCGAAGGTATAAACAGATCAATGCGTGTGGCTATTGCAAGAGATGAAGAAGATATGTTGAAACATTTGCCTTTTCTTGCAAATGCTGGATCTGTAAGCCCTTACATAGGTTTATTTGGAACTGTCTGGGGCATTATGACTTCATTTCAAGGTTTAGCAGATGCAACGCAGGCAACTATTAATGCAGTTGCTCCAGGTATTTCAGAAGCTCTAATAGCAACAGCTATGGGTTTATTCGCAGCAATACCTGCTGTAGTTGCTTTTAATAGATTTACTTCACAATCGGATTCTATTTCTCAATCTACAACAATATTTGCCGAAGAGCTCGCCAGTATTTTTTATAGACAAGTTTTAAAAAATAAAAAATGATTTATCGCCTAGCGAAAAGAAAGAAGTTACATGCTGAAATTAATGTAGTGCCATATATTGATGTAATGCTAGTTTTATTAATCATTTTTATGGTTCTATCACCACTATTAATTCAGGGAATAGAGGTGAATTTACCACAAACAGATACCACTAAGATGTCAGTTCAAAATGAACCATTAGTAATATCTATTGACTCTAATGGCAATTATTATCTTAATTTGGGCGAAGAGACTCTTCCAATTCCTTTGGATGAACTTAAACGTAAAGCTAAGGTTATATATCAAGCAAATTCTGAGATAGAGGTTGTTTTTCAAAGCGATGAATCTGTAAGTTTTAATAGTGTTGCAAAAGCAATGGCAGCTGTTCAAAGTGTTGGGATTTCAAAAATAGGAATAGTTACCACCGGTTATGCAGACTAGATTTGATTACCTTCAAGCGTCCTTTTTTTCATTTCTAATTCATGCTGTCCTTTTTTTATATTTAATTGGATTTTTCTATACAGAAAAACAAATAAGACCCATCTTAAGTAAAGCGGTAAGTGTAAACATAATTGTTGATGAAATTATTCCAAAAAAAATTGATCCTGAAGTAATAGAAATTCCCCAAGCAAAAAAGCAAGAGATAGTATCATTATCTACAGATAATAAATTAGACTTTGAGCAGCCAAGCAATCAAGGATATATTAATGACTTACAAAGTCTTATCAAACAAGAATCTGATATTTCTGACTTGAGTGAATTGGAAAAAAATATTGCCAATTATAGTTCTCAGATGATAAAGCTTATTGAGGATGCTTGGATCAAGCCAAAGAATATTCAAGATGGTCTTAAATGTGATATTAAAATTAAAACGAATGTTCAAGGCAGAATCGTTAGTATTAATCTAATAAAAAGCAGCGGCAATATTCGTTTTGATAATTCTGCACTCCAAGCAGTCAAAAGAGTTGAAACTTTCTCATTTTTTAAAGAATTAAATAAAGATATTTATGATGATATTTTTAAAAATATTTCCATAAGTTTTAATCCATCAAAATGAAAAAAATTTTTATTTTCTTTCTTCTTCCTAATTTGATATTTGCAGAATTACTGCTTGAAATTACCAAAGGTTCTGAAAATCCTTATAGAGTAGCAATCATTCCATTTCAAAGTGATGTAAGTTCAGTTAATAATATTGTTAAGGTAATAAAAGATGATCTTTTACGCTCAGGCGAATTTTATATACTTGATGAATCTATGCTGTTGTCTATTCCAAGTAGTATTGAAGAAATTAAACCCTCTGAATGGAAACTTCTAAATATAGACTTTATAGTTTTAGGCAAAATATCTGATGAAGATAATTTAAGCGTAAAAGCAACTTATGAGATTTATGATGTAAGCAGAAAAACAAAAATTAGATCTTCAACTGTTTATGGAATTCCCGGAAGATTAAGACAGCTTTCACATTATGTCAGTGATGGGATTTATGAAAGTATTACTGGAATGAGAGGAGTATCAACAACAAAGATTCTTTATGTTAATGAAATTATTGATAATGATAATTTAAATTATATTCTCTATGTTGCTGATGCAGATGGAGCAAATGAACAGGAGTTATTGCGAAGTAATGAACCAATAATATCTCCTTCGTGGTCACCAGATTCTAAAAAAGTTGCTTATGTTTCTTTTGAAACCGGAATGGCAAAAGTTTTTATTCAAGAAATAGCATCCGGAAAAAGAGAAATGGTAATAGAGAATGATCATCAAATTAGTTCACCTGCATGGTCTCCAGATGGCAAATTCCTCTCTTTAACTTTATTTCAAGATGGAAATGCAGAAATCTATATTTTAAATCTAGCCACTAAGAATCTTACTAGGCTTACAAAACATTATTCGATTGATACAGAATCAAGTTGGTCACCTAAAGGCACAAAAATATTATTTACTTCCGGAAGATCAGGATCACCTCAACTTTATGAAATAGATCTCACAAAATTTAATACCAAACCAAGCAGACTTACATTTGAAGGTAATTACAATGCAAAGGGATCTTATCTTTCCAATAATGATGGAATAATTTTTGTACATAGATCAACTAACCAATTTCAAATAGCTTTAAAGTATTTTGATGAAAATTTTATAAGACCATTAACAGAATCAAAGTTAGATGAATCACCTAGTGTCTCTCCTAATGGTAATGTGATAATCTATGCAATAACTGATAATAAATCAGGAATGATTGCAGGAGTGACTTTAAGTGGAGCAACTTTCGTACTGCCAGCAACTAATGGAAAAGTTAGAGAGCCAGCTTGGTCAGGATTTTTAAGATAAATTAGGAGAAGAAATAATCATGAAAAAAAATAAAAAATTATTAATATCGTATTCTTTAGTTGGTTTATTCATTGCATCTTGCAGCAGTGTTCAAGTTACTGAAGAGGCTGTTTATGAAGATTCTATCCAGAGCATAGAAGTTTCATCTAACAGAAGCTCTTTAGAAGTTCCTTCTTCATCCAGAGCTGTAGTAGCTAATGCAACAGTATATTTTGAGTTTGATAAATATAATCTCTCTACAAGATCTATTCAGGCTTTAAAGAGTATCTCTGATTTGATGTCTGAAAATCCTTTAATTGAAATCACTATAGCAGGTCATGCAGATGAGAGAGGAACTAGAGAATACAATCTTGCTCTTGGTCAAAGAAGAGCCGAGAGTGTTGCAGATTATCTAGTTTTAAAAGGCATATCAAGATCAAGATTAACTATTAAGAGTTATGGAGAGGAGATGCCTGCTGTCTCTGGATCAAATGAAAGATCATGGGGTAGAAATAGAAGAGCAGAAATTAATTAATTAAGAAAATGTTTAAGTTAATTCTTAATCAGCAAGTATTTGCATATTACCTTGTATTATTTCCATTAATAATAGCTGCACAAGATCAATCCGCAGAATCTGATATCTTATTCTTAAAGATTCAAGAATTAGAAATGGAGATGGCTGATCTTAGAAATGAAGTAGAAGCTCAAAATTATCTTATTGATAAGTTAATTAGGGAATCAGTCGAAGAAGAGAATGAAAATTCAAATCAAATAGACAACATAGATACCAATATAGTTGATGATGTTTATAGATTCGATGGTATTAATGACTCAAAGAGTATTGAAGAAATATATGATGAAGCAATTAGGTCATTAGCAAACGAAGAATATGAATCAGCTAAAAAACTATTTTCATATTTAATAGATAATTTCTCTGATCCAGAAAAACTTCCACTATCATTATTTTGGCTCGGTGAGATTGAATTTTCTTCGTCTAACTTTGATCAGAGTAAAATTCATTATATTGAATTAATTTCCTCTTTTGAAAATCACTGGAGAGTGCCTTTAGCGCATAAAAAAATAGGAGATATTTTCTTCAAGAAAGGTGACATAAAAATGGCAAAAGAAAAATACCAATATGTAATAAGAGAATTCCCCAATAATCCAGCATCATCTATGTCTTTGCAAAGTATAGAAGATATGGAATAATCACCATTTTTTATGATGTTAAAACAAGGGTCGCTAGCTCAGTTGGTAGAGCAGTTGGCTTTTAACCAATTGGTCACAGGTTCGAATCCTGTGCGACCCACCATTTTTAGTATCAATAATTTAAAAATTCTTCAATCAAATCATGTCTTTTATCTAAATGAATAGTCTATTTATTAAGGTTAATCAAACTTTTACTAAACAATCTTTTTTAGCAAGCGTCTTTTTCTTTTTTGTATTGTCTTCATGGTATGTTTTAAGGCCAGTAAGAAATGAAATGGCAGTATCAAATGTTGATAATCTACCTTTATTACTTGCAATAGGCGCAATAGCAATGCTGCTTGTAAATCCAATTTATTCGTGGGCAGCCTCTAAAACAAATTTAAGAAAATTACTTACATATTGCTATTTATTTTTTATATCTAATCTACTTATGTTTTTATTTGCATGGAGAGTTTTAGATTTAGAAGGAGTACTTTGGCTAGGCCGTGCTTTTTATATTTGGTGTAATATTTATTCTTTTTTTGTTGTTTCCATTTTTTGGGTAGTAATAATTAATGTATTTAGATCATCGAAAACAAGAAACTTCTATGGAGTCATAATGGCAGGAGGTTCTATTGGAGCTTTTGTAGGCTCTGAGATTTCAAAAAGGTTTTCAACCTCATTTAATGATTATGGGCTTGAATTTTTTAGCATATCAGCAATTATTTTGCTCTTTTTTGGATTATGTGTGGGATTATTTTTAATTAGCTCAACTAATTCAAATCAGAATAAAGAATCTTTCAAGCCTCTCGGAGGCGCAAGTTTTGATGGCATTAAGAATGCTCTAACAAAACAAGATATAAGATCTATTGCCATATATGTTTGGTTATTCACAGGCTTAATGACTATCCATTGGATGACTGCAATATCTATAATTGAATCATGGTCGAGCGATTCTGTTGAAAGAATTGCTTTATTTAGTCAAATGGAGCAAATGGTCACAGCTTTAACCTTACCCACTCAACTTCTCCTAACATCATTAATAATTAATTTTTTAGGAGTAAAACGAATACTTTTCTTATACGGAATAGCATTCTTATTTATTTATATAATTTATGCAGTTTCCCCAACTATATCTATAGTAATCTTTGCAACTGTTTTTTTAAGGCTATTTGAGTATGCTATAAACAAACCCACTAGAGAAATTGTATTTAGCCATTTAGATCAAAATGATCGTTATAAATCTTCTGTCTTTATAGATACTTTTTTTTCAAGATTGGGAGATCTGTCTGGTAGTTTATTTATTACACTTGGCCAAACTCTAAGTCTTGGTTTTTCTATAATACCAATATTAGCAATTCCAATTACAGGAGTGTTTTCTTATTTTGGTATACGAATTGCGAGGGAAAGAAAAATCTATTGACCTCTTGTCCCTTCAATTATTTTTCTTGTTGTATTAATCTTAGTCATTATAGATTCAGAGATCTGAAAATTATTTTCAGTTAGTTTTAAAGCAAATTGAAGCTGATTCAATGCGTCTTCATATTGTCCTAATAATAAAAAATATTCTGCACGACTTCTGTGATAACCAACTACATTTTTACTATCTCTTTGGATTTCAGAAAGATATAACCATAGATATGGATCAGTATTTCTTCGTAGGAGCTGATCTCTGATTATTTCTTCTGCTGCAAATAGCTCTTTCTTATAGGATAAGATTTTTGCCTTCAAGACAGATAATGGAAAATTCTTTGGTGATATATTTAGAGCATTATTTACAATTTTTAATGCCTCTTCAGCATCACCTTTATCTAAAAGAATTTCTGCTTTAGTATTTTGGAGGATTAAATTTTTTGGATTTTCATTTATTAAACCATCAATCATATCAAGACTATCTTGATATTTATTTCCCCTTTTATAAGCTACAGCAAGAGCATATCTATTTTCATTAGATGGATCATCTTTTATTATGCCTTGTATTTTTCTGATAGCATTTAATGGAATCTCCTCATACTTTATACGAAGTCTTCCTCTAATCAATTGATAATCAAGAGAGTCTTTTTTGCTATATTGAGATTCAACTTGATCAGCTGCATTAAAAGCATCAGCAACCCTTGAAGAGGAGATAGGATGAGTTAATAAAAATTCAGGGATATTATCTCCAGCCAATCTTCTCATCTTTGCCATTTGTTCAAACATTTCTCCCATACTGCTTGGATCATATTGAGCATTTATAAGATTATTAAAACCAACTCTATCTGCCTCCCTTTCAAATAAACGGCTATATCTTAGACTTTGTTGTTGGAGAAATGCAGGCCCAGCCATAAAAGCATTAGGGTTATTTGTTGCTACCGCAGCAGCCATAGCAGAAACCATAACCAATACAGAGGCTAGATTATTATCTTTAGAATAAAGTACATTCCTAGCAAAATGCCTTTGGCTTAAATGCGCTAGTTCGTGAGCTAGAACAGATGCAAATTGACCCTCATTCTCAGCATATAAGAATAGACCTCCATTAATACCTATTACTCCGCCTGGAGCGGCAAATGCATTTAAAGAGTTATCATCTATCATTAGTATATTAAAACTTCTATCTTCAACCTGACTATATTCAGATAGCCTATATATCAATAACTCTGAATATTCTTGAATTAATGGATCGGCAATTAATGGTGCTTGACTATAAACTTGTTTAAGAAATTCATTGCCTATAATTTTTTCTTGTTCAGAAGATACAGCTCCTGAAACTCTATCTCCTAATTCTGGAAGTGATAAATCCATTGCAGGGTTAGCATCTATATGCAAAGAAATTGAAAAATAAAGGATAAAAAATAGTTTTTTCATTTCATAAGTTTACAAAATAATAATATTCGACTAAATCACAAAACTAACACATTAATAGGATATTAGATTAATATAACCACTAATTAGCTTAGATTATATATTTATTATTAGACAAAAATATTTTTAAATGGTTTTATTTATTATGAAAAGCATTATGGAATTAAGTTATTAATGAGTGAT
Source organism: SAR86 cluster bacterium (assembly GCA_003331645.1). Lineage (GTDB taxonomy): Bacteria > Pseudomonadota > Gammaproteobacteria > Magnimaribacterales > D2472 > MED-G78. The sequence goes on from QOPI01000002.1 coordinate 52,447, forward strand.
TTGTTATTAACAAACGCCCTTTGGTTTATAGCATTTGGACTATTTGCTGGTATGGGTTATTTTTTCTTCTCACAGTCTGTGAAGAAGGTTTTTGTTAATGAAGAAACAATAGTTTTTTCATTAATTTTAGTAGTTGCTCTAGTCGCAGCATCTCTTTTTGGCAGCATTTTATCACCATTTTTAGTGAGTATTATAGTTGCTTATTTACTTGTTGGTTTTCAAGCAAGACTTGAGGGTTATGGTTTAAAAACTAATACCGCCCTGATACTAACTTATATATTTTTCTTAGTCATTACTACTGCTCTGCTTGTGTATCTTATTCCTTTAATCTACCAACAGCTTCAGGCTCTTGTTCTTGAATCCCCAAGACTTGTTAATGAATTAATCATTTTCATCCAAGCAGTTCCAAGTAATTATCCTGACCTTATTTCACCAGAACAAATAGCTTCATTTTTTGAAAATATTTCAGCAGAAATAACAGGCTTTACTCAAAATTTAGTAAAAACCTCCATTACAGGCATTCAAGGAACAATAACTCTATTGATGTACCTCATTCTTTTTCCTGTTCTGGTATATTTCTTTCTTTTTGATAGGAAGAATATTATTGATAGTTTAATGGATATGATTCCTGGAGATCGACAAATGCTTTCAAATGTTTGGCTAGAAATGGACAATCAATTAAGTAATTATGTCAGAGGAAAATCTATTGAGATATTAGTAGTAGGAATTGCCTCAGCAATTATTTTTGCATCGTTAGGCTTAAATTACACTGCACTTCTTTCAGTATTAGTTGGTGTCTCAGTTCTGATACCATATGTTGGGGCATTTTTGGTAACTATACCTGTATTAGTAGTTGGGTTGATACAGTTTGGATTAACAGCTGACTTTTATATTTTAACTGGTCTTTACTTGTTACTTCAGGCTTTAGACGGGAATCTATTAGTTCCTTTAATTTTTTCTGATGCAGTTAAATTACATCCAGTGATAATAATTTTAGCTGTTTTTGTTTTTGGAAGCATGTTTGGTTTTTGGGGCGTCTTTTTAGCAATACCAATAGCAACTTTTGTAAAAGCTATATGGAATGCTTGGCCTTCCCAGGCTTAATTAAGAGACTTAATTTCCTCTAAAACCTCGGCAACGTGACCTTTAACCTTTACGGCTCTCCATTCTTTCACAACTTTTCCATCTTTATTGATAATAAATGTACTTCTATCAACCCCAATATATTCTCTTCCATACATAGATTTAAGCTTCATAACATCAAATGCTTTACAAACTTTTTCATCGGGATCAGACAGAAGATCAAAGGGAAAATTTTGTTTTAATTTAAAATTTTCGTGTGACTTAATTGAGTCTCTAGAAACTCCAATTATTTCAGTATTTAAAGATTTAAATTCATTATAAGAATCTCTAAATTCTTGACCCTCAGTAGTGCAACCAGGCGTGCTATCTTTTGGATAGAAATAGATAACAAGATTTTGGCCTAAAAAATCTTTTGATGAAATAGTTTTATCACCAGTTATTGCTGCTGTAAATTTAGGTATTTTTTTTCCTAATAATTTTTTTGTCATTTTTTTTCCTTAATTGATAATATGAAATGATGTATAGTCATATTCTTTACTGAAATAAATATTCATGCAAGCCCCTAAAGGAAGTTTAGTAGCACTAGTAACTCCATTAAAGCTAAATGGCGATGTTGATTATGGCTCTTTAGAAGATCTCATAGAATGGCATGTTGAAGAAGGCACAAATGGTATTGTATCTGTCGGAACAACTGGAGAATCTGCAACATTAAGCGTTATTGAGCATATAGAAGTAATCTCAAGAACAGTTAAATATGTTAATGGAAGGATTCCTGTTATTGCTGGAACCGGTAATAATTCTACTCGCGATTCAATTTTATTGACTCAAGAAGCAAGAGATGCTGGAGCAGATTTTTCATTACTTGTTTCCCCATACTACAATAAACCAAACCAAGAGGGTTTAATTAAGCACTATCTACAAATAGCTGATTCCGTTGATATTCCTCAAATTCTTTATAACGTTCCCTCTAGAACAGGATGTGATATTTTACCTGAAACTGTAAAAGTATTAGCTGATCATGAGAACATAATTGGTATCAAAGAGGCACTTGATGATATGAAAAGAATTCAAGACCTTTTAGATATTTCTAATGCTTTAAATGATAAAAAAGACTTTTACATTTTATCTGGAGATGATCCAACTTTTCTTGATTCTATGAAATTTGGAACAGATGGAGTCATCTCAGTAGTTGCAAATGCAATACCTAAAGAAATTTCTGAGATTTGTAACTTTGCATTAAATAAAGAATATATCAAAGCTTATGAAATAAATGATATGTATTCAAATTTATATAAATTATGTTTTATTGACTCAAACCCCATTCCAATTAAATGGATAATGTACAAACTTAATAAAATACAAAACAGCATTCGCTCCCCTTTAATTAATCTAAATGAAACTTTTCATCAACAGATCATGTCAGAGATGGTAAAATTAAAATTATTATGAAAAATACATTTATAGGCTTTCTTACAGTAACTTTTATTTCTTCATGCTCATATTTAACGGGGCCTGAGGGGCTTTTTCCAGAAACAAAATATGACTTTTTAGAAGAAGAGGTTGCCCCAAGTCTAAGAATACCAGAGGAATTAGATAAGATTGATAAAGAAAATCATTATCCAATTGCATACACTCTAAATAACAATATTGCTAAAGATGTCCCTAAGCCGAGGCAGGTTTTTTCTTCTGGAGGAGCTTCAGAAGTTCAATTAAGAAGATTAGGTGAGTTAATGTGGATTTATGTTGAAACATTACCATCAACAGCATGGCCAATATCAAAAAATTACTGGGAAACATCAAGCTATCAAATAATTTCAACAGATGCCGAAACAGGAGTTATAAAAGTAGCAATTGATGATAATTCTAGTTATGAAATGATAATTGAGCATGGCATCAAAGAAGCCTCTACAGAAATTTTTTTAAAGCAGATTAATAATAATAATGAAGATATTACAGATATTGAATCTATTAAACCTGAGTTTCAAAAGGTAGTAGATTATTTGGCAGCATCTGTTGAAAATTTCTCTGGAACGTCTCTTGCTGCTCAAAGTCTAAATGAAAGAAAGAAAGCAAGAATTTTTACACAAAATGATCAAACGGTTATCGAGCTTGATTTAACCTACCCAAGAGCTTGGTCGGCAGTTAGCAGAGCTTTAACTGCAGGGAATATTGTGACCAATGATAGGAATAGAGATAAAGGAATCTTTTATGTTAGTTATGCAAGCGAAGTTGAGGCTGGTTTCTTTTCTTTTCTGTCTTTTGGGCAAGATGAGAATGAAGAAGGTCTTGTTCTTGGTGACGAGGCAGAATTCGAAATAAAAGTTAAATCATTAGGATCCAAAACAATTATTACCGCCGAAGCTACTAACGGCAGCATCGAAGATGCCGAAACATTATTATCTAAAATAAATGAGTCACTAAGCTAATGAAAAAATTAAATGAAATTACAACTGGCAAAGCTAAATCTTTATACACAACTGATGCATCTGATCAATTAATTATGCATTTTAGAGATGATACATCAGCTTTTGACGGAAAGAAGAAAGAAGCTTTGCTTGGTAAAGGGGCAGTAAATAATCAATTTAATGCTTTTATTATGGAGCATCTTGAAGCAAAAGGTGTCAATACTCATCATATTGAGGTTTTAAATTCTACAGATTCTTTGGTTTATAAATTGGAGATGTTTCCTATTGAATGCGTTGTTCGAAATAGAGCAACAGGTTCTATTTGTAGGAGGCTTGGAACTAAAGATGGCTTAATTCTAGATACGCCATTATTTGAATTCTTTCTAAAAGACGATGAGCTAGGAGATCCCTTAATTACTGATGAACATATTTTATCTTTTGGATGGGCTGGAGAAGAAGATATTAAAGAAATGAAAGAAATAACATTAAATATAAATACAATTTTATGTGAACTATTTTTAAGTAGTAACTTAATCCTGGTTGATTTTAAAGTTGAATTTGGTTTATTTGATGGAAAGTTATTACTAGCTGATGAATTTACTCCAGATGGATGTAGACTTTGGGATACAGAAACATTAGCAAAAATGGATAAAGATAGATTTAGACAAGGTCTAGGTGATGTTGTTGAATCATACCATCAAGTAGCAGATAGATTAGGCATGAATATAAAACTTGACTAAAAAAGTCAAGTATTTATAATTGTCGCGTGAAACTCACCACCAAAAGCAAATATGCTGTTAATGCGCTAACTGAACTCTGTGCACTTCAGAAGAATGGTCCTGTAGCATTATCAGACATTTCTAATCGTCAGAATATAGAAATAACATATTTAGAACAACTATTTAGAAAGTTGCGAATAGCTGGCATTGTAGAAAGTATTAGAGGTAGAAAGGGTGGATATGTATATGCAAAAGACCCATTATATATTTCTATCAAAGAAGTAATGAATGCTGTTAATGAAGACTTAGATGCTACAAGTTGTAGCGGAAGTTCTTCATGTCACGATGGCAAAAGATGCAATGCACATAATCTTTGGAGTGAATTAAATGATGTTGTTGATACATTTCTTAGTAATGTAACTATTTCACATTTAGCACAAAACAATAACTCAAACATCGAAATTAAGGAGATAATTTGATGGAACTAAATTCGCAATCAACTATATATTTAGATTATGCATCTACAACTCCAGTAGATCCAAGAGTTGCAAGTAAAATGATGGAGTATCTAACTCCTCAGGGTGAATTTGGTAATCCGGCATCACGATCACATAGATTTGGATGGGCTGCTGATGAAGCAGTTGAGGAAGCTAGATCGCATGTTGCTAATCTGGTTAATTGCGATCCAAGAGAAATCGTTTGGACTTCTGGAGCAACAGAAGCAGACAATTTAGCTATAAAAGGAATAGCTAGATTTTATAAGTCAAAAGGTAACCATATCATTACTTCTAAAATAGAACATAAAGCAGTTTTAGATCCGTGTAGGCAATTAGAGCGCGAAGGATTTGAAGTAACTTATTTAGATCCCAATGAGGGCGGTATTATTACTCCTGAAGCAATAAAAGAGGCATTGCAGGAAAATACTGTTCTAGTTTCTATTATGCATATTAATAATGAACTCGGCACCCTGAATGATATTAATAGCATTGGAAGAGTTGTAAAAGATCATGGCGCTTTTTTTCATGTCGACGCTGCTCAAAGCACTGGCAAAGTGGATATAGACTTATCCACCTTACCAGTTGATTTAATGTCATTTTCAGCACATAAAACATATGGACCAAAAGGTATTGGAGCTCTCTATGTGAGGAGGAAACCTCGTGTAAGAATTGAGGCTATGATTCATGGTGGAGGTCATGAAAGAGGTATGAGGTCTGGAACGCTAGCAACACATCAAATTGTTGGAATGGGTGAAGCTTTTAGATTGGCGAAAGAAGAAATGGAGAATGATATTATAAGAATAAATAGTTTTCATGCAGAATTCCTTAAAGAAGCAATGAAGATTGAGCATGCTTACATAAATGGTGATGTTAAAAATAAAGTACCTAATATTTTGAATATTAGTTTTAATTTTGTTGAAGGTGAATCTCTTATCATGGGGTTAAAAGATATTGCTGTTTCTTCTGGTTCTGCATGTACCTCAGCAAGTTTAGAGCCTTCTTATGTTCTAAGAGCTTTAGGAAGAAAAGATGAACTTGCGCACAGCTCAATAAGATTTTCTTTTGGAAGATTTACTGAGGAAGCTGATGTAAAACGCACAATTAAAATTTTAGGTAATGTTGTAGAAAGATTAAGGGAACTATCCCCGCTATGGGAAATGCATCTAGATGGTATAGATCTTGATGCAGTAGAGTGGGATACACATTAAAATACTTATAGGAGTATAGAATGGCATATAGCAAAAAAGTGGTAGATAAATTTGAAAATACTTTAAATAATCCTCAAGCATTTAAAGTAGGGAAATTCGATCCAAAAGAAGTAAATGTTGGAACTGGAATGGTAGGCGCTCCAGCTTGTGGCGATGTGATGAAGTTACAAATTAAGTGTGAGCAAAAAGGTAATACCCATGTAATTAAGGATGTTAAATTTAAGACATACGGCTGCGGTTCAGCAATCGCTTCATCTAGTGAATTAGTTGAGATGCTTATTGGCAAAACTCTTGAAGAGGCTAAAGAAATAAAAAATAAAGAAATAGTAGATGCGTTAGAATTACCGCCTATTAAAATTCATTGTTCCGTCTTAGCTGAGGACTCCATAAAGCAAGCCATTAAAGATTTTGAATCAAAGCAATAATAAAACTATGGAAACTTTTAAACCCAATGAACTAAGCTTTTCAGATAAAGCTATAGAACATTTTAGTAGTAGCCTTAGCAAAAGAGGTAATGGTCTTGGTATTCAGATTGGGGTTAGAAAAGCTGGATGTTCAGGTTACGAATATTTTTTTGATTTTGTAGATACAATCAGCGATGAATATGTAATTTTTGAAAAAAATGATTGTAAAATTTTTGTTGATAAACAAAGTCTAAATTTCCTTAAAGGAACCTTAGTTAATTATTCTGAAGAAGGTTTAAATAAGGGGATTAGATTTGAAAATCCAAACGCAAAAGCTGTTTGTGGATGTGGTGAGAGCTTTACCATATAAAAATCATGGCTAAAATAAAAATTTGGCCTCATGAAGAGATCTGCCCCGATGGAGCAATTCTAGACACATTACCTGATGAGACTATTTGTGAGGCTGCACTGAGAGAAGGCATTAGAATAGAGCATGCGTGTGAGATGTCATGTGCGTGTACTACATGCCATTGTATTATAAGAAAAGGTTTTGAAAAATTTGATGATGCATCTGATACTGAAGAAGACATGCTTGATAAAGCATGGGGTCTAGAACAAACTTCAAGATTAAGTTGCCAAGCAATACCTCCTATTGATGAGGAAATTGAAATAGAGTTACCTAAATATAATATAAATATGGTCTCTGAGGATCACTAATGAATAAATTAGACTGGTTAGATATTAATGATATTGCTATTGAGCTTTATGATAGCTTTCCAGATATTGATCCACAGTGGATTAGTTTTCCAGATTTGCATAAAAAGATATGCGATTTAGATTGCTTTATTGGGGATCCAGGTAAATCAAATGAACAAATTCTTGAAGCTATTCAGATGACATGGATAGAAGAATACAAATAAGTCTCTTATAATAGCGAAAATTTTTTAATAAGGGTTAATCAATATGAATACACAAAGAACACTTTCTATAATTAAACCAGATGCAGTATCAAAGAATGTTATTGGAAAAATTATAAGTAGGTTTGAAGATAATGGTTTAAAAATAGTTGCTGGAAAATTGCTATCTCTTTCTGAGGAAATGGCCGCTGGGTTTTATGCGGAGCATGAAGGAAGACCTTTTTTTAAAGCTTTAATAGAGTTTATGACTTCTGGTCCAATTTTTGTTCAAGTCCTAGAAGGTGAAGATGCTGTAATAAAAAATAGAGAATTGATGGGAAGCACTAATCCTGAAGAAGCAGATCGAGGAACTATTAGAGCTGATTTTGCAAAAAGTATTGATGCAAATGCGGTTCATGGATCAGATTCCTTAGAAAGTGCTGCAAGAGAAATCAATTATTTTTTTAATGATAATGAAATTACTTAAATATTATTTTGCAAAATAAAATTAATTTATTAGGCTTTTCTCAAAAATCTTTAGAAGCATTTTTTAAAGATTTAGGACAATCATCATATAGAGCAAAACAGTTAATAAAATGGGTTCATCAAAAAGGTGAATTAGAATTCGATTGTATGACCGATTTTAATAAAGAGCTAAGAGAGAAATTAAAAGAAGTTGCCATTATAGAACCTCCAAAGGTTCTTAAAACACTCACATCAAATGAAGGAACAAAGAAGTATTTGATAGAGTTAAAATCTGGATCGTCTATTGAGATGGTAAGAATTCCTGAAAAAAATAGGATGACTTTATGTATATCATCTCAGGCTGGTTGTGCGCTTCAATGTACGTTCTGCGCAACTGGTGCTCAAGGGTTTGATCAAAACTTAACTGCTGATGAAATTATAGGCCAAGTTTGGATTGCTAATTATCTCGACAGAGATGAGCCGCCTATAACCAATGTAGTATTTATGGGGATGGGAGAACCACTTTTAAATTTTGATCCAGTAATTGAGTCTGTTGAAATTATGCGTAATCAATTAGCTTATTCTCTTTCAAAAAAAAGAATAACTATCAGCACCTCAGGAATAGTTCCTCAAATCAATAGATTAGCTGATACAACCGATGTATCTTTAGCTATCTCTTTGCATGCAGCTGACAATCAATTAAGAGATATCATAGTGCCAATTAATAAAAAATATCCTATAAATGAGCTACTTAGCTCATGTAAGAATTATTTATCTAAACAGACTGGTAAACGCAATATTACAATTGAATATATTTTGATTGATGGAATAAATGATTCAATAAAACATGCCGCAAGCTTATCAAAAATATTGTCTAATCTATCTTGTAAAATAAATTTAATTCCATTTAATCCATTCAATGGAAGCGATTATAAAAGATCAACGAATAGAAATATTTATGCTTTTAAAGATTATTTAATTAAAAAGGGTTATATAACAACTTTAAGAATTACCAGAGGCGATGCAATAGATGGTGCTTGTGGCCAACTTGTTGGGGATTTAAAAAATACAGTTAAAGGAAAAGGGGTTATAGAGCATACTAGCATTCATTGATTTTTAAATGCCAAAAGAAAAAAAATTAGAGAGATTAGGGTTAAAGTTTAAGCAAAAGAGATCTGATCTTAATCTTAGCATTGAAGACATCTCAGTTAAACTTAATATAAATACCAAGTATCTTTTAGCAATAGAAGATGACGATTATTCAACTTTTCCTGCAAGAACTTTTGCTATAGCTTATTACAACAAATACGCTAATTTTCTTAACATACTTGATAAATATCCAATTAAAGATGAAGAGATAGTTATCCATCCTAAAGCAAAAAAGAAGTTTACCTTTTTGAACAAGAATCAAGCCAGGCTTAAAAGCAAAAGACTTAAGATAGTTTTTATATTATTGCTTCTTTCTTTATTTATTTTATTTCATTTAAATAACGATGATGATTTAACAAATGCAGAAAGTGCATTAGAGCCAGTCACTATAAATTTACCAACATCTTCAAAAGAAGAAAATAAAAAAGAATTAATTAAAGTAGATCCAGTAATATCGAATACAGATTTAGAATTATTTTTTTTAGATACATGTTGGGTAGAAATATACACAGATAATAAGAAAGCTTTAATCTATAAACTATATAATAAAGATGAAAAATTAAGATTAGACGTTGGAAAAAGCTTTACACTTATAGTAGGAAATATTGATAATGTAGTTGCAAAATATTCAGGAACGAATATTGATCTTACAGAAAATGCTAACAAACAAAAAGTAAGCATAAATATAATTAAAAATGAGTAATTGGATAAAAAGAAAGCAAACTAAAACTGTTAATGTTGGTGGAGTCCTTGTAGGCGGCAATAATCCAATTGCAATTCAATCAATGACCAATACAGACACCTGTGATGTTTTTTCCACCGTGAAACAAATCAATGATCTCAAAGCTGCTGGAGCAGATATTGTAAGAGTTTCTGTTCCTGGTTTTGATGAAGCTAAGGCTTTTAAGAAAATTAAAAAAACCGTAGATATTCCATTGGTGGCTGATATTCATTTTGATTATAAAATTGCCTTAGAAGTTGCAGATGCTGCTGATTGTTTAAGAATAAACCCAGGTAATATTGGAAAAATTGATAGAGTAAGTGAAGTAATTAAATCAGCAATAGATAATGATATTCCTATTAGGGTTGGAGTAAATGCAGGCTCATTAGAAAAAGACCTTCAAAAAAAATATGGTGAGCCTAATGCAGATGCTCTTGTTGAATCTGCTTTAAGGCATGTTGATATTTTAGAAAAGTTTAATTTTGAAAATTATAAAATGAGCTTAAAAGCATCTAATATTGAAATGACTGTTGATGCTTACAGAAAAATATCAAATATTATAGATCAGCCACTTCATTTAGGAATTACTGAAGCCGGAAGTTATAGAGCAGGAACAGTTAAATCTTCAATAGGAGTTGGGATGCTTCTTTCAGAGGGTATTGGAGATACAATAAGAATTTCTTTAGCATCTGATCCAGTAGATGAAATCAAAGTCGGATGGGATATTTTAAAAAGTTTAAATATTAGAAGTAGAGGAGTTAAAATCATAGCTTGTCCTAGCTGCTCAAGACAAAATTTTAATGTTATAGAAGTTGTAAATGCTCTTGAAGAGAGATTTGAAGATATTTCTGAAGATATAGAGATAGCAATTATTGGATGTTACGTAAATGGACCTGGTGAATCAAAAGCTGCTGAGATTGGTCTTACTGGCGCATCCCCTAAAAATTTATTATACATAGATGGCATACCTGATAAAAAAATTGCTAGTGAGCATCTAATAGATGAACTTGAAGCGCAAGTTAGACAAAAATTATCATTAAGAGATAATAGTAATGTTATTGTAAGAGGATAAATGACTAAAATTAACTCACTTAGAGGCATGCCAGATTTATATTCAGATGATTTGATTAGCTGGACGTCAGTAGAAAATAACCTTGAAAATATATTTAAATCTTATTCACTCAAAGAATTAAGAACGCCTATATTGGAATACACTGATTTATTTAAAAGATCTGTTGGCGATACATCAGATATTGTTAATAAAGAAATTTATGCATTTAATGATAGAAATGATCAAAGTATTAGTCTTCGTCCAGAAGGTACTGCAGGCGTCATTAGATCGATTATTGAAAAGAAATTAGATCAACAACAATCAAAAATTTGGTATATGGGACCCATGTTTCGTTATGAACGTCCACAAAAAGGAAGATATAGACAATTCCATCAAGCTGGAATAGAGCTACTTGGGTATGAAGAAGGCCCAGCAGATTTTGAGATGATATCGATCGTTTCCTCAATTATTAATGAATTAAAAATTACAGATGTAAAACTTAAAATTAATCATTTGGGCGATAATGAATCTAAAGCAAAATTCTCAAGATCTCTTGTTAAATTTTTAGATCCTTACAAAAAAGAATTAGATACTAAAGACCAAATCAGGCTTGAAAAAAATCCCTTAAGAATTCTTGACACAAAAGATACAAATTTACAAAAGATATTACAAGAGGGGCCTTCTATAAAAGAATTTATATCCGATTCTGCCAATGAATTGCTTTTAGAGCTTCAGACAACATTCAGCAATTCTTGTAAATTAGAGATTGATTATAATCTTGTTCGTGGCCTTGATTACTATACCGGGTTGGTATTTGAGGCCTCTTCTGCAGATCTAGGAGCTCAAGATGCTTTTATTGGAGGGGGAAGGTATGACAATCTTTCTAGTATGCTTGGAGGCAAGAATCTCCCAGCAATTGGTCTTGCGATAGGGCTAGAGAGATTAATATCAATTTCTTCCCCTAACAAGGCAGATGAAAAAAAGGTTATCTTTATAACTTCTACTAGTAATATTGCCCCATTAGCATTTAAAATAGCCAACCAACTGAGATCTTTAAATTCATCTGTTGCATTAGATATGGATTTAACCGATAGCAGTCTAAAAGCTAAACTGAGGAGAGCTAACAAGACAAATGCTAGTCATGCATTAATTCTTGGAGATAAGGAAATAGATAGTAAAAATATTATTATTAAATCTCTTATGGATGATACGGAACAGGTTAGTGTAAGCATTGAGGAATGTTTAGATTTTTATAATAAGATCTAGTTAAAAATATAAGGATATAAAAATGGCTGAATACAGTAATGATGAAGAAAGACTAGCAGCTATAGCTGATTTTTTTAAGCATTATAAAAATCTTATCTTGTCTTTATTAATATCTACCTCTGTAATAGGTATAGGCGCATTTGGAATTAAATATACTAATGATTCTAATAATGCAGCTGCATCTAAAATTTATGCAGAGTGGCTCAAGGGCATTAATCAAGAGGGGATTAATATAATTAATGAAAATCTATACTACGATGATTTAATTAATAATTATGAATCTACAGGCTTTGCTCAACTTGCCATGTTTAAAAAAGCTTCGGCATTAGCTGCAAATTCTGAACTCGATGAGAGCGAACTATATTTTAAAGAATTAATAAGCATTAGTAATGGATTCTTTGGCAATGAGCTTATTAATAAAATGGCAAGAGTAAGCTTAGCTAGAATACTCATATCAAAAGAAAATTTTAACGGTGCTTTAAAAGTTATTGAAAACTTGATGACTGGCTCTGATCCTTTTATAAATGAATTAGCAGGAGATGCTTTAATAGGTCAAAATAAACAAGATCTAGCTATTGAGCAATATAACTTAGCTAAAGATTTGTATGGAGATGATGCATCCAAAAATATTGTTATTATGAAACTAAATAATATTCAACCTGTCTTATAGATGATTATGAAATATTTATCACACTTATTAATTCTTATACTATTAAGCTCATGTTCTAGCTTGGCTTTTTGGGATAATCAAGAAGAGGATGTTGAGCCAGAAGAGACCGCAGAGACTATTGGCATAATTGATAGACTTACTTTTTGGAATAATGGTGATGATGAAATTGACTTATCTGAACCAAAATTATTAGAAGATGTTATTAATCAAGAAGAGCTTTCATTAAATTGGAAAATTTCTTTACCTTCAGAAAGAAGTGCAACTGATTTTGTGCCTAACTTTTCAGGAAAAGGAGATAATAAATTAGGATCATTCATGCCAGCTTTTTCTGGTAAAACAATTTTTATTTCTAACAATGATGGTGCAGTTGGATCTTATGATCAGTCTTCAGGTAAAAAAAATTGGAATGTTCAAATAACACCTCTTTCTTCTGGCATCTCTGCGGGTTTTGGAGTTCTTGTAGTAGCTGGTTCTCAAGGGGAATTAATTTGTTTATCTCAGGCTGATGGCTCTATCATATGGTCAATTAATATTGGTGCTGAGGTTTTGGCGCAAGCTGCAATTGATGCAAAATATGTTTTAATTAAGACTAGTTCAGGTGAGTTAAATGCTTATAGTATTGATGATGGGACAAAGGCATGGTCTTATAGATCACAATTACCTGCTTTAACCTTAAGAGGAAGTAGCCCTCCAGTTATAGAAGAAGGCATAGTATATGCAGCTTTTGATAATGGAAGACTCGGTGCTTTTCAGATTGATACTGGATTCTTAATATGGGATGGAGCAATTTCCTACGTTGAAGGCACATCTGAGTTAGATAACATGATAGATGCCGATGCAGCTCCAGTTCTTGAAGGTGGTTTGTTGTTCATAGCAAATTATCAGGGACAGATTGCTGCTTTTGATCCTGCACAAAGAAGAATAGTTTGGGCAGATAAAGCTTCATCATTTTATTCACCTATTATTTCAAAAGGTGTTTTAGCAATTCTTGAAAGCAACTCAACCTTTAAAACATATTCTATTAAAACTTTTAATGAATCATGGAATAATGATGAGTACTATTTAAGAGACCTTTCAAATCCTGAAATATATAAAGGAAATATTGTTGTAGGAGATTTTGAAGGCTATATCCATGTAATAAATACTTTAAACGGCAAAACAATTAGTCGGATGAAGTTAACTAGAAGTCCAATAAAAACAATTGTTGCAAGAGCTGAAAATGTTTATATTATCGATGAAACATTTAATTTGTATTCAATAAGCCTATAAAATGTTGAATAAAAATGTTTACTTCAATAGCAATCATCGGTCGTCCTAACGTAGGCAAATCTACACTTTTTAATAAACTAACCAAAACACGTCAGGCTATAGTCTCTGATTTTCCTGGGCTTACAAAAGATAGAAATTATGGATATATAAGTCTTGGTAGCATCAAGAGCTTTGTAATAGACACAGGTGGAATAGGCAAAGATGAATCTAATATATCCCAAGATATTTCTGACCAAGCATGGATAGCTGCTAATGAATGCAACTTAATATTGTTTATATTAGATGGATCTGAGAATTTAACTTCTGAAGACTTTAATATCTTAGTTAAGTTAAGAAAACTGAATAAAACCTTCATAACACTTTTAAATAAATCTGATAAATTATCTAAACAAGGTGCTATAAATGATATTGCCTCTAAAGGCATTAATAATTTTATTGAAATAAGTGCTGAGCATTCTAGAGGAATAGATGAGTTGAAGAAAAGCTTAATCAAGCTGTTACCTGAGGAAACAGAAGAAAGAGAAGAGCAGGGTAAAAAAATAGCTGTACTTGGAAGGCCTAATGCGGGTAAATCTACTTTTATTAATAACTTTATTAAAGAAGACAGATTGATAGTTTCTGAAGTAGCTGGAACCACAATCGATGCTATTCGAATACCTTTTTCAATAGATGGAAATGACTTCACTTTTATAGATACTGCCGGAATTAGAAAAGGCTACAAACAAAATCATAAAGTAGAATATTTTTCATATGTCAGAGCCATGCATGCTGTTGAAGAGAGTGATGTAATATTATTTTTAGTTGACTCTGAAGAAAGTTTAGTAGATCAAGATTTAAAATTAATAAATATTATTACCGAACAAGGAAAGCCGCTTTTAATAGGTTTAAATAAAGTTGATCTATTAACAAAATCTGAAAGATCTCAAATTTATGATACTAAAAGATTACAATCAAATTTCTTACAAGACTTTATTAAGGTAGAGGTATCTGGAAAAAAGGGAATAGGATTTAAGAGATTATTTAGAATTCTTAATAGCATTATAAAAAAATCACAGACTAATTACACGACAGCTCTTCTAAACAAACATTTAAATAAATTCATAGAAAAAAGCGCACCGCCTTCAGTATCCGGTAGACAACTTAAATTAAGATATGTACATTTTGGAGGAACTAAGCCAACAACCTTAATTATTCACTCTAATCAAGATAAAAAAATTCCAAAGAATTATCAAAAATATTTAGAAAATTCATTTAGAGAAGCTTTAGGTTTAAAAAGCATACAATTGAGGATAATTTTTAGAAAATCTGATAATCCATTTGATGGGAAAGTTAATAAATTAACTGAAAGACAAATAAAGAAGAAAAAAAGACTAATGAAACATGTTAAAAAATAAATCAAAACTAAATAATTCACGCTTTACTATTCAAAATGTAGTATAACTACACATTAAAAGTAAAAAAAAGCCCGTTTTAAAAGCTTTTTTACATCAGTTGACGCTATTTATATTTTCCTGAAGAATTCCCACTACAAGCACTGCATATATTCAAAAATAAATAGGATTTTATTTAAAGTATTACGTATAATTATTGTGTAATTTTAATGTATAAGGGAACATTTGTTACTAATGAGTAATGACAATAGACCGGTCAATATAAATTTAATGAAGATAAAGCTGCCCATAGCAGCTCTAGTATCAATAACGCATAGACTTGCAGGAATGTATATTTTTTTTGTAACTTTACCACTTTCAATATACTTGTTTAATTTATCAATATTGAGTGAATCATCATTTACTAATTTAGTGTATATACTATCAACAAATATATTAATATCAACATTTGTTTCTTTTTCATATCTGGTACTTTTTTATCATATATTGACTGGTGTTAGGCATTTAATTATGGACATGCATATTGGAGAATCACTTAGTGCAAGTAGAGCATCTTCAATATTAGTAATTACTATTTGGTTTTTAACTGTAATATATATTTTAGCTTTGGTATTTTAAAGATGAAGGGTTCTACGTTATGGTATTTGCAAAGATTTAGCTCAATTCTGATTCTAGTCTATGTCACTTATATTGCTTATTTTATTCTTGGATTTGAACAAATCTCATATATTACATGGATGCAATTCGTAGAGACTTATTTATTTAAAATATCTACTTCACTCACTTTTTTAATTATCTTAACTCATTCATATATTGGTTTATGGACAGTTGGTACTGATTATCTAACCTCAAGAACTTTAGGCTTCTTAAGTATGAGTCTTTCTGAAATAGCTAACTCATCAAGACTTATTTATAACGTTTTTTTTAGTGGTATGGGAATAATCTTATACATATATTTACTTTTTTTAGTTTGGATATAATTTATGACAAATACTATTAGTTCTAAAAATATTAAGACTCTAGAATTTGATGCTTTAATTATTGGCGGCGGCGGATCTGGAATGAGAACTTCTTTAGAGTTAGCTAAATCTGGATTAAAAACTGCTGTTGTCTCAAAAGTTTTTCCCACTAGATCTCATACTGTATCTGCTCAGGGTGGTATTACATGTGCAATCCAAAGCGCAGATCCAAATGACGATTGGAGATGGCATATGTACGATACCGTAAAGGGTGCAGATTTTATTGGCGATCAAGATGCGATTGAATATATGTGTTCAGAAGGACCTAAAGCTGTGTTTGAATTAGAGCACATGGGTCTACCTTTCTCTAGGTTCGATAATGGAAGAATTTATCAAAGGCCTTTTGGTGGCCAATCAAAAGATTTTGGAAATGGTGGTCAAGCTGCAAGAACTTGTGCAGCTGCTGACAGAACAGGCCATGCGTTGCTCCATACTTTATATCAAAATAATGTTAAGGAAGGCTCAAATTTTTTAAATGAATGGTTTGCTGTGGATTTAGTAAAAAACTCTATGAACGAAGTAACAGGTGTAATTGCTTTTTCAATTGAATCTGGTGAAGTTGCTCATTTAAAAGCACAGGCAACTGTCTTGGCAACAGGAGGCGCTGGAAGAATCTATGCATCAACTACTAATGCATTAATAAATACTGGTGACGGCCTTGGAATGAGTTTGCGATCTGGTTTTGCCGCTCAAGATATGGAAATGTGGCAATTTCATCCTACAGGCATATATGGAGCTGGCTCTTTAGTAACAGAAGGTTGCAGGGGTGAAGGAGGCTATTTAATAAATGGTGATGGCGAAAGGTTTATGGAAAGATATGCACCTAATGTTAAAGATTTAGCTGGTCGAGATGTTGTTGCAAGATCAATGGTTCTTGAAATACTTGAAGGTAGAGGATGCGGAGAAGATAAAGATCATGTTTATTTAAAACTTGACCATCTTGGTGCTGATGTTTTAAATTCAAAACTTCCGGGTATTTGTGAATTATCTAAAACTTTTGCTCATGTTGATCCTGTTTATCATCCAATTCCAGTTGTTCCTACATGTCATTATATGATGGGGGGAACCCCAACTAATATTCATGGTCAGGCGTTTACAAGAAGAAATTCTGAAGATGTTATTGTTCCTGGCCTATTTGCCGCTGGTGAAGCTGCATGTGTTTCTGTACATGGGGCTAATAGGCTTGGCGGCAACTCACTACTTGATTTAGTTGTTTTTGGAAGAGCAGCAGGCATGTTTATTGAAAAAGAACTTAGGTCTGGAGGTGGTGTAAATTCAGCTTCTCATTCAGATATTGATGAATCTTTAGAGAGGCTTAATAAATTAAATGAATCTAATGGAGGTTTTGATGTTGCACCTGTTAAGAAAGAACTTCAAACATGTATGCAAAATTATTTTGGTGTATTTAGAAGAGGTGAGTTTATGGAAAAGGGAGTTGCTGAGCTAGAAGCTATAAGAGAAAAAGCTGAAAATCTTCATCTTAGTGATAAAAGTATTGCTTTTAATACAAGCAGAGTTGAAGCATTAGAATTACAAAATTTATTAGAGGTTGCAGAAGCTACCGCAATCTCAGCACTGAATAGAAATGAAAGTCGCGGAGCACATGCTCGTGATGATTTTCCTGAAAGGGATGATAATAATTGGTTGTGCCATTCTATTTTTGATCCCAATGATAAATCCTTATCAAAGAGAGTTGTAAATTTTGCTCCAACTACTATGGATGCATTTCCACCAAAAGTTAGAGTGTATTAGGAATTTTTAATGTTAGAAATAAATTTATATAGATATAACCCTGAGAAGGATAAGTTTCCCTTCATGCAGCAATATCAAATTGAGAAGCCAAAAAAAGATATTATGGTTTTAGATCTTTTGCATTTAATAAAAGAAGAAGATAATTCTTTATCTTTTCGTAGATCATGTAGAGAAGGCGTTTGCGGATCGGATGGCATGAATATTAATGGAAAGAATGGATTAGCATGCATAACTCCTCTTTCGGATGTCTTAAAGGGTAATAAATTAGAAATTAGACCGCTTCCTGGCTTACCAGTTATTAGAGATTTAGTTGTTGATATGACAGAATTTTATAATCAGTATGAAAAAATTAAACCATTTTTACAGAATGATTCTGAGCCGCCTGCACAAGAAAGACTTCAATCGCCAGAAGACAGAGATAAGCTAGATGGTTTATATGAATGCATTCTCTGCGCATGTTGTTCTACAAGCTGTCCTTCATTTTGGTGGAATCCTGACAAATTTGTAGGCCCAGCTGCCTTACTACAAGCCTATAGATTTTTAGCTGATACAAGAGATTTGGAAAAAGATAGCAGGTTAGATGCTTTATCAGATCCGTTTAGTGTTTATAGGTGTCATGGAATAATGAATTGTGTTGCTGCATGTCCTAAAGGTTTAAATCCAAATAAAGCTATTGGCGAAATAAAATCTATGCTTTTAAAAGGAAAAAATTCTAAAAATTTAATAGCATCAGATGGAGCAACAAAATAAAACGATGGCGTATGATATGGAAAAATATTGGAATGATTCTCATACTTCTGCAGGCCATTCGTCTTATCTAGAAAGTTTATATGAATCTTATATAGAAAATCCTGCTAGTGTCTCCATAGAATGGAGAAACTTTTTTGATGATCTACCTCACATTAATGGTTCAAATAAAGATATATCTCATCAAAGTGTTATAAATTCCTTCAAAAATTATAGAAGAGTTGCTTCAGCTGCATCAAATAAAAGTGAAAGTAATGACAAACAAGTTAAAGTAATACAGCTTATTCAAGCATATAGAAATAGAGGACATCAAGTAGCATCTATTGACCCACTAGGGATGATGGATAGGGAACAAATTCCAGACTTAGACATTGAATATCATGGTTTATCAAAAGAAGATCTTCAGACTGTATTTAACACAGATACTTTAAGAATTGGCAAAGATGAAGCCAGTCTTCAAGAGATAATAAATTCTCTTCAGTCAATTTATTGTGGAGATTTAGGAGTTGAATATAATCATATAGTAGATATAGATGAAAGAAAATGGTTTCAAGAAAAGTTAGAGCTTAATGTTGGAAAATTGGACTTTAAAGATGATGAAAAGAAGTATATTTTTAATCGCTTAAACTCTGCTGAAGGCCTAGCTAAATTTCTTGCAGCAAAATATCCAGGAATGAAGCGTTTTGGCATTGATGGATGTGAATCATTAATACCATTGGTTGACGCATTAATTCAAAATTGCGGGATTTATGGCGCTAAACAAATATGTTTTGGTATGGCTCATAGGGGAAGGCTTAATTTATTAGTAAATGTTTTGGGTAAAACTCCTGCAGAACTATTTTCAGCTTTTGAAGAAGATTTTGAACTTTCCGGTTCAAGTACAGGCGATGTCAAATACCATTTAGGCTTTTCTTCAAATTTATTGACTCCAAAAGGTGAGGTGCATGTTTCTTTGTTCAATAATCCATCTCATCTTGAGATTGTAGATCCAGTTGTGCTTGGTTCTGTAAGAGCTAGACAAGATAGATTATATGATGAAAAAAGAGAGAAAGTTATTCCAATTTTAATTCATGGAGATGCATCATTTTCTGGTCAAGGTGTTGTTATGGAAAGCCTTCAAATGTCACAAACTAGAGGTTATGGAGTCGGAGGAACATTGCATGTAATAGTTAATAATCAAATTGGTTTTACTACTAGTTATAAATATGATGCAAGATCTACTGAATATTCAACTGATGTTGCTAAGATGATTAATGCCCCAATTATTCATGTAAATGGAGATAATCCTGAAATGGTAGTCCAAGCTGCAAAAATAGCATGTGAGTATAGGCATAAATTTGGTAAAGACATAATCCTTGATTTATTTTGTTACAGAAGAAGAGGTCATAATGAAGCTGATGATCCTTCTGCAACTCAGCCATTAATGTATGAAAAAATAGCTAAACATCCTTCAGTTCTGAAAATCTACGAAGAAAAATTAATAGCAGAAAAAATTATTTCAAAATCTGATTCTTTAGATTTTCAAAAAAAATATAGAGATTCATTAGAGGATGGTTCTTCTGTTGTTGGCAATCTTGCCATGAAGCCTAATGATGATTTATGGTTTGATTGGTCGCCTTATATGAATCAGAAATGGTGGGAAGAAACTAATACCAAGTTCGAAGTTGGAAAGTTTCTAGAACTATCTGAAGTTATCACCAGCGCTCCTGAAAATTTTGTTCTTGGTAGGCAGGTTAAAAAAGTTTTTGATGACAGGAAGCTTATGGCAAATGGTAAAGCGCCTATCAATTGGGGCTTTGCTGAATCTATGGCTTATGCAAGTTTACTTTCTGAAGGTTACCCAATCCGTTTAACCGGTCAAGATGTTAGAAGAGGGACTTTTTCTCATAGACATGCAGCAATTTATAATGCAAAAGACGGCATGGGTCACATACCATTAGTAAGTATTGCAAGGGAAAGTTCTACAAGAATGGATATTTACGATTCATTTTTATCTGAAGAAGCTGTCTTAGGTTTTGAATATGGATATTCTGCAACCTGGCCATCTGGATTGGTAATATGGGAGGCTCAATTTGGTGACTTTGTTAATGGCGCTCAAGTAGTTATTGATCAATTTATTGTATCTGCTGAACATAAATGGGAGAGATTATCAGGATTAGTAATGTTATTACCTCATGGTTTTGAAGGACAAGGTCCGGAACATAGCAGCGCAAGGGTCGAAAGATTTTTACAATTATGTGCAAGTGAAAATATTGAAGTATGCATTCCAAGTACACCCGCTCAAATTTTTCATTTATTACGAAGACAGGCTATAAGAAAAATGAGAAGGCCTCTAGTGGTAATATCTCCAAAAAGCTTATTGAGAAATCCATTAGTCACATCCACAGTGTCTGAATTAACTAATGGAGAATTTAAGAGAGTCATAGACGATAGTTTGGAAGAAAAATCAAAAGTTAAAAGGGTGATAATGTGCTCGGGCAAGGTTTATTATGATTTGTTGCAAAAAAGAGAAGAAAATAAAATTAAAGACATTGCATTAGTTAGAATAGAGCAACTTTATTCATTTCCTTATGATGATCTAGAGAGTATTTTAGGAATTTATGATAATGCTAATGAATATGTTTGGTGTCAAGAAGAGCCAGCAAATCAAGGTGCTTGGTTTAGTCATAGACACAGACTCCAAAGAGTACTTGATAGATTTAATTCAAACCACGAAATTAATCTTATTAGCAGACCAGCTGCTGCGGCTCCAGCAGTTGGATTAATGAAATTACATTTAAAGCAACAAAATGAATTAGTTGTAAATGCTTTAATGTTAGAGCCTTCGGGAGAGAAAGAATGAGTATTGAGATTAAGTCGCCAACATTTCCAGAATCTGTAGCTGATGGCACTGTTGCAAATTGGGTAAAGAAAGAGGGCGAAAGCGTTCAGCAAGATGAAGTTATTGCTGAAATTGAAACAGATAAGGTTGTATTAGAAGTTGTTGCTCCAGTAAATGGAACTATTTCTAAGATTGTTAAACAAGAAGGAGAAATTGTTAATAGCTCAGAATTAATAGCAGAATTTAATGAAGGTACAATCGAAGATGTTAATGAAGTTGATTCTAACGAATCTCCTGCTGTATCTGAAATAGAAGAACCCAAGCCAAATAAGTTAGGCCCTGCAGCAAAAAGAATCATTGCAGAAGAAGCTATTGATCCATCTACTGTAAAAAGCACTGGCAAAGATGGAAGAGTTACAAAAGCAGATTTAGTGAATCATTTAAATAATAAATCCACTGAAGATTTAAACAAGATTAAAAATACATCAGCAGATACAAATATTGCTTTTTCTGAATCAAGAGATGAGAAACGAGTTCCAATGTCTAGACTGCGAGCAACTATAGCCAATAGACTTTTAACTGTTAAACAAGAAACAGCTATGTTAACTACATTCAATGAGGTTGATATGCTGCCTATTAAAGAACTAAGAGCAAAATATGGCGCTGAGTTTGAAAAACAACATGGAGTTAAATTGGGTTTCATGGGCTTTTTTGTTATTGCTGCCATTCAAGCATTAAAAAAATTCCCTCTAGTTAATGCATCAATAGATCAAACTGATATCGTATATCATGGTTATCAAGACATTGGAGTTGCAGTTTCAACAGAAAGAGGTCTTGTTGTACCAGTAATTAGAGATGCTGACATGATGTCATTGCCTGATATAGAAAAATCTATTTTAGATTATTCTGTAAAAGCAAGAGACGGAAAGCTATCTATGGATGAAATGCAAGGAGGGACATTTACTATATCAAATGGTGGTGTTTTTGGATCTTTGCTTTCAACTCCAATATTAAATGCTCCTCAGACAGCAATTCTAGGAATGCATAGCATTCAAGATAGACCAGTTGCGAAAGATAATGAAGTTGTTATAAGACCTATGATGTATTTAGCTATGAGTTATGATCATAGACTTTTAGATGGAAAAGAAGCTGTAACTTTTTTAGTTTCAATTAAGGAGCAATTAGAGTCTCCTGAAAGATTATTACTTAATTTATAAGAGGAAGTGGATATGTATGATGTAGTGATTATTGGAGGCGGTCCAGCTGGATATGTTTCTGCAATAAGATGTGCTCAACTTGGACTTTCTGTTGCTTGTATTGAGTCAATGTCTGACCAAGAAGGCAATCAAAGATTTGGCGGGACTTGTTTGAATGTAGGATGTATTCCTTCAAAAGCTTTATTAGATTCTTCACAAAGGTTTTATGAGGCCAATAATGAGCTTTCTAAGCATGGAATTGATACTGGAAAAGTAAATTTAGATATATCTGCAATGATGAAAAGAAAAGATAAAGTAGTTGATCAACTTGTTGGAGGAATAGGCGGTCTATTCAAAGCAAATAAAG